>JACDCD010000082.1 GCA_013694625.1 Actinomycetota bacterium
TCTCCGAACCTCTGTGATGCGTCCTGTAGGACCGTGCCGTTTCTGGCGTCGACGATGAGCTGCCATCTGCGGCGGCCCAGCTCTTCGGCCAGCGCCTTGCCGAGTCCGCGAGAGGCGCCTGTAACGAGTGCGATGGACATTCAAACTCCTTTGTTGTGCCGTCGGCCCCATGGTAAAAGTTAAAGTAAGGTTTAAGTCAAGCGGATAGTGAAGAAAGCAGGAAGCGCATGCTCGAGGAAGCCCTGACGGTCAGCGAAGTGGCGCGACGCAGCGGATTTGCACCCTCAGCGCTGCGTTTCTACGAGCGCGAGGGGCTGATCACTGCCCAACGAACCGACGGAGGGCAGCGGCGCTACGGGAGGATCGTCTTACGTCGTCTCGCATTCATCCGCGCTGCCCGCCAAGTCGGCCTCGCTCTCGAGGAGGTTAGAGAGGTGCTGGCCGAACTGCCTGAATCCCGCACCCCAACCCGCGCGGATTGGTCGCGTATCTCGCGACTCTGGCGTCAGCGTCTCGACGAACAGATAGAGGCCCTCGTAGCGCTTCGGGATGGACTCGACTCGTGCATCGGGTGCGGCTGCCTTTCATTGAAGCGCTGCCAAACCCTCAACCCGCAGGACATCGCGGCCGCCGGCGGTCCGGGGGCGGTGTACCTCCCCAGGCGTTTACGGGAACCGCTCCCCGAGTGATGGTCGGCGTTTCCGCTGTAGGGTGCCAGGCGAGGATCACGTGGAAGGTTGAGCGCCTTGAGCGAGTTGGGCATCATCCCTAGCGACAGCTCTCCAGCGGCAGCCTCCTCTCAGCGACGTCCAAACTGCCGAGAGCGCCGGGATTTGCCCAGCCGTCGCATGTCAGGTACTGCGAGGAGAACGGGTGACGCAAGAGGATCGATGGAAGGGGCCACTTCTGTGGTTCTCGTGCGGAGCGCTGATGGGGTTCAGCCTCCTCAGCATCCTCTCCATTGGAATCGTGCTGTTCGTGGCCGGTCTGGGACTATCCACCCTGCTGGCAAGGCGCAAATGGGCCGGCGCGCCGCTGGCCTTGGTGGGCGCGGCTGTCCCCTGGGCGATATTCGCGGCCGAGGGGTACCTAAGTCCCAGCTGTGCCAGCGGATCTTCGACGATCGGTCCGGCGGGTGAAGAGCATTTTCGCTGCCATCTCATGCACTCGTCATCGGAGTTCGTGCCGTTTCTGGCGGGCTCCTTGGCCGTTATCGCCGTGGGGGTTGCCCTCTTTTTTCACATGCGCAACCGGCGAGCGCCCGGGCCATCAGCGCCGGAAGAAACCTTCCGGTGATCCCTGTGTGTCGGTGAAAAGGCTTGGACGCGCTTCCGGCCCATCGAAAAAGAAGTCCCAATGTTGAACGATGCCAAGGAAGAGCTATGGCGAAAGCTCGGAACGGTTCTTCAGATCGGCAAAAGGGGCATGATCTACTCCCTCCGTCCTGTGAGCATCTTGGGACGGCAGGGACGTGCCCGAGGGGATGGGCTCGGAGATAGGGCGGCGCGTCAAGGGTAGAAGGTGGCGTACCGTCGGGTTATGGCAATCGACTTGAATCCGGTAAGCGGCCCGGCGGAAGATCCGTGATGAGTCCGGCGATCGAGACCGTCGCACTCCGAAAGACATTCGGTGACAATGTTGCCATCGATGCGCTGGACCTGTCGGTTGAGCGCGGCGACGTGTTCGGACTTCTGGGTCCGAACGGAGCCGGAAAGACAACGACGATCCGCATGCTGACGACGTTGCTTGCGCCCGACTCAGGGGCAGCACGGGTCTGTGGCTTCGACGTTTCGGCGCAGCCGAGCGAAGTCCGCCAGCGCATCGGCTATGTGATGCAGAGGGTCGCTTACCGAGGGCTATTGACCGGCCGCGAGTGCGTGGAGATCGAAGCGGCTCTCTACCACCTCCCGCGCCGGGAGATCCCCGTTCTGGCAGAAGCGGCGCTCGATGCCGTGGGGATGCTGCCCCACGCCGACCGGCGTTGGACGACCTACTCGGGAGGGATGCAAAAGCGGCTGGATCTTGCGTGCGGCCTGCTGCACTCTCCCGAGGTCCTCGTCCTCGACGAGCCAAGCCTCGGCCTCGACGTTCAATCCCGCCACAATGTGTGGGAGTTCGTGGCCGACCGGCGCCTGGGTGGCGCGACTATCCTGCTCGCGACGAACTACCTTGACGAGGCGGATCGTCTGTGCAACAAGGTAGCGATCATCGACCATGGACGCGTTGTGGTTCAAGGATCACCGTCGGAGCTCAAGCGATCGGTTGGGGCCGACGTGGTCGAAGTGGCTACGCGCGAACCGGAGCGTTTGCGCCGGGTGATCGAAACCGAACGTTGGGTGAAGAAGATTGTGATCGGCGAGCTAGGCGACCTGCATATCTTTGTCGAGGACGCGGCGGTCGCGCTGCCGGCGGTGATGCGCATCGGGCTCGAGCATGGAATCGGGCTCGAGAGAGTGACGTATAGCCAGCCGTCGCTCGATGATGTGTTCCTCCTCCACACCGGCCGTGAACTGAGAGAAGTGGCGATGGCGCCGTGACCGTCGAGCAGATCGAAGAAAAACAGAGCGCACCGGCGGATAGCCCCGGCTCGGGGGCCGGCACCCGCCGGCAATACGCCCAGGAGGTGCTTGCCCTCGCCCGTCGGTGGTGGATCGAGTTACTGCGCGAACGGCTGAACCTCGTCTTCAGCCTGGCTCAGCCCGCCATCTGGCTGGTGTTCTTCGGCGCGGGCGTCGAACGGGCCATCGACACGAAGGTAATCGGCACAGACGACTACATCGGTTTCATGCTCGCCGGCATAGTCACCTTTACGATTGTGGGCAATGGTGTCAGCGGCGCCATGCCGCTCCTTTGGGACAAGGAGACCGGCTATCTGGACCGGCTCATGAGTATGCCTATCGCCCGGAGCTCGGTAATCGTGAGCCGGTTTGTGTTTCAGGTCGCCCAACAGTCGGCTCAGATCCTTCTCGTGGTCCTGGTTGCTCTTGCCCTCGGCGTGCGGATTGCTACAGGGCCGTTCGGAATGTTGGTAATCCTCCTGACGGCCGCTCTGCTCACGATGTCGGTTACGGCGGCCTTCTCGGCGCTTGCATATGCCGTCCCGCAACACGGCACGTTCTTTGCCGTGGCCGGATTCGTTTCATTGCCCCTGTTGTTCATGAGCAATGCATTTGTCCCGCTCGAAGCCATGCCGGTGTGGATGGAGGTCGTTGCCCGCCTGAATCCGCTGACCTACGCAATCGAGGCGATGCGCACACTTGTGCTGAACGGTTGGGAGCCTCGAGTTGCGGCGTCGCTTGCGGTGCTGCTGTTCGCCGGGGCGATTTGTCTGGCGCTGGGCACCTGGCAGTTCCGGAAGCAGACCGGCGAGCGTGTCCGTGGATGAGCGGTGCGGGCTCAGGCAACGTCGTCTTCTGGATCCCAGTGAAAGAGAAGCTCTAACGCCATCCAGAACGTCTTGGACCAGGGATAGAAGACCACCGGGAGCACCCCATTTGTAAGGAGTCCGACCCCGAGAAGGAGCCGCCAAGGAACGTCGGGAAAGGTCGGGAGCACGATGACGCCGAATAGGATGACGAACCAGAGCTCGCAAATCGCGATGTTCACGATCATGGCCCCGGTCCAGTAGCCCTGTTCTCGCTCGAAGCGAAAGCCACAGGCAGGACATCGCTCGCGCAGGCCAAAGTAACTCGCGAAGATGCCCGATCCGCCGCATCGCGGACAGCGTTTGCGCAGGGCGCGTCGGAGCGCTTCCCCGAACCTCGGAGCAGGAGGCGTCTGCGGTTTGCTGCCGGGCCCGCAACTCTCCTCCTCAGTCGTCTCGTCCTGGCCTGATCTCAACCCATCCAGGATGGCAGACCTTGAGCGGTTCACAAGTAACGCGTTTGGGACCACACCGAAGGGCGTAGCTTCTCCGCAGAGCAATGCAAGCGCATGGATCCATAATGGCCTGGACTGAGCGCACAGCCGATTTATCGCGGCAGATGAATGTGACACCAGACCGACCACAGAGAAGGGAATCACCATGGACCTGAATTACACGGCCGATGCTCTCGAGGACATCCTTGGTTTGCAGGCGCCACCTATAGCCCTTGCATTTGTCGATGCGCCTCCCAGCGGAGTCGATTTATTTACCGAAGCGGCGCCTTCTGCGTGCAGCTTCTGGAGGGCGGCAGAGAAAGCAACTTTCTATGCGCCGGCACAAAGCCACGGCAATTGCGCTGTGGGGGCAATGGTGATGGGCTTTGCTTCGACCGATCTCGGGGAGGCTCTCTCGGACAGTGTGGAGAAGATGGTGGGTTCGTCCTACCTATCTGCCGACGAGCCTGCGAACATCCCGTCGGTTGCCACGGACAGCGCTGGAATCGTCTATGGAACGCTGCGTGATTTTCCCCTGGAACCGGACGTCGTCCTGGTGTGGCTGTCTCCGGCCCAGGCGATGCTTTTCGGCGAAGGCGGCGGCAACGTGGCCTGGTCGGACTCGTCTACCGGTGTGCTGGGGCGTCCGGCGTGTGCAGCGCTTCCCCTTGCATTGAGCACTCACAGTCCCCAGCTGTCGCTGGGATGCATCGGAATGCGTACCTTTACCGAGGTGAGCGACGACCGCTTGCTTGGAGTATTGCCCGGCGCAGTGGCGGCTTCGTTTGCCGAATCGCTCCGGAATGCCGCGGCTGCAAATGGCCGGATGGCCGCCTACTACCAGAAGCGCAAACGAGCAAGCATCTCAAGCGATCGGTGACCCCGCCGACCTGCAGGACCATGCGGCCATCTTCTCCGGTCGGCTTGGGGGCCCGATCACGCCCACCGCAAAGGCACGGGTCTTCGGTAGGCAGCAGACGCTGTCCGCCCTTCTGAGTCGCGTCTCGCCAACCTAGAGCATTGAGGACTGCGGCCTCCCGGAACGACGAGCAGGCTGTTGCGAGTGAGCGGAAAGTTGCATAGTGGCACACTGCTTGAGGGCGGACTCAAGCTGGCCGGCGAGTGGGGCGGCCCTGCGTGCGCCTCACTGAGATGCCAATACAAACTGGATGATCGCCGTAGACTACGGAGAGCGGTGAAGATTGCGGCTTTGGTAACCAGGCAGCAGGCTGTTAGGTTCCGGGTGCTTGCGCATGGGTTGAATGAGCGAAGGCCAACGCAATCGCTCGAGCAGTGTCCTGCTCATCGAGCTGCATGACAGCCCTGAAGGCAGCGCCCTGCTCGCGCTTGGAGGGCGGGTGCAGGATCTGGACCCGGAGATATACCGGCGCGCCCTCGTTGAGGAGAAGACGCTGGTGCGAATTTGGGGCGTGCGCGGCGCTCCGTATGTCGTTCCTACGCTCTACGGTCACATCTTCACCATCGGAGCTTTGCCCGACGACGACGAGTCGCTGGCGTCGCTGCTCAGTGGAGACGCGCTGAGGCTTCAGGAGGCCGGCGCACCCGCACGCGAGGCTTTCGACAAGGCGGTCGAGGCCGTTGAAGCCGTTCTCGACCGACCGATGCGCAAGCGGGACCTGAGTGAAGCATTGCATGGGGCCTCCCGCGACCACTTGAGCCGTGGTGCGAAGGTTGTCAGGTCGGACATATCCCGGATGGCCTGCTGCGCATTGTCGGTTTGACGGGCGGGGTGGTCTTCGGACCGAGGGTCGAAGAATCGCCTGCGCTCGTGAGAACGCGCGACTGGCTCGGCCGGAACTTTCACTGCGAGGACAAGGCTGCGGCTCGCGACGCCCTGGTGCGTCGCTTCTTGCGCCATTATGGCCCCGTTACACACTCCCACTTCGCAAGTTGGACCAACCTCTCAGTTGCGGATGCGCGCCGGCGTTGGGCGCGACTTCAGGGTGAGATGGTGCTGGTAGAACTGGAGGGCAAACGCACCTGGATGCTGGAGGAGGATTTGGACAGGTTGCGAGAGGCGCCTCAAGCGAGTGCTGTGCGGTTTCTGCCTCCTAATGATCCGTTCCTCGCCCAGCGCGACCGTGACAATCTGATCCCTCAGCGCGAACTGCAGCGAAAGGTCTGGAGACCAGTGGGTAACCCCGGAGTGCTGTTGCTCGACGGGGAGCCCGTCGGAATCTGGAGGGCGAAGGCAAAACCGCGGCGGCTGGAGATCACGCTTGAATCATGGTCGCCCATCCCCGCGGGACGGCGCGCAGAACTGGAGCAGGAAGCAGCCACGGTGGCTCATTTACGAGCTCGAGGCCAGGTCCAACTGATGGAGAAATGATTGCCAAGTGACGGTCACCCCGACGCGCTGGCCGCTCCGGCGTCTGTGGGGTTACCGGGCCCCCCTGCCGAACGACGAGCGGCTCCCTCGCCGGCTCGCGCTGGAGGGTGTTGCCCCGATATCATGTCTCTGCTCCTTCGGCCGGGAATCGCGATGATCGTAGCGTCGGAGCTTGAAGGTAACCTGGAGATTCCAAGGACGACGCGCACCGTCTGATGAAGCGGCATACAGCCGGGGCGGCTGACCTCACATGCATCGGCGATCGGGCGATCCGCGCGAGCGCGGGGGACCGACCGGTCGCGCCAACTTAGCTGTGCCCCCGGAACGCCGGGCAGGCTATGTTGACGAGCGAGCATAATGCACGCATACGTCCATTTATCCATCGGAGGATCCGGGTTTGCTCGAGCTTGTGGAAGTCTCCCGTTGCTACGGTGACGTTGTCGCGCTCGAAGATCTCTCATTGGGCGTACCGAAGGCGCGCATGGTTGGCTTCGTCGGGCCCAACGGTGCCGGTAAGACAACTGCCATGCGCATCGTGCTGGGTCTGCAGCAGCCCGACACCGGTGAGGTCCGGTGGGAGGGTCGCCCCCTGGATGCCGGTATGCGTCGTCGAATCGGCTACATGCCGGAAGAGCGAGGCCTCTATCCAAAGATGCGTGCGCTCGAGCAATTGATCTATGTCGCCCGGCTCAGCGGGCTGGGCGCTGGTGCTGCCCTCTCGAGCGCGAATCTGTGGATCGAGCGCTTTGGACTGCAGGAGCGCGCGAACGACAGGGTCGAGACGCTGTCACTCGGCAATCAACAGCGTGTTCAACTCGCGGTGGCGCTGGTGCACAACCCCGACTTGCTGGTTCTGGACGAGCCCTTCTCGGGCCTCGATCCGGTGGGCGTCGACCTCATGAGCGACGTGCTGAAAGATGAGGTGGTTGGGGGCGCCGCAGTCATTTTCTCCAGCCACCAGCTCGAGCTCGTCGAGAGGATCTGCAACGACGTCGCCATCATCAACAACGGACGGCTCGTCGCTTCGGGAACTGTGGATGATCTGCGCTCGACGGGAGAGCGCTTGATCCGGATCGAGGGAAGCCACGGTGCGGTGGACGGGGCAGCAGCGCTGGCGGGGGTCACGGTACGGACGAAGGCTGCGGGTTCGGTCGTGGTGCGGCTCGAGGACTCTCTCGACGGCGAGCAGGTGCTCGATGCTGCGCGGGCGGGCGGGCCGGTGAGCCATTTTTCGACCGAGCGACCTTCATTGGCCGATCGGTTCCGGGAGGCGGTTGCGTATGGGGCCGAGTAACTTTCAGTCCATCGGCCTGATAACGCGCCGGGAGATAACCCAACGCCTACGTGACAAGGCGTTCCTGATTTCGACTGCGTTCACGGCCATCATCATCCTCGGGATCGTGCTGGTCCCTCAGCTAGTCGGCGGCGACGACGACGAACAGCGGCTGGGCTTCGCCGGCGAGGCGTCCCGTCCGCTAGCGGAGGCGCTCGAAGGGTTGCCGCAGGACGGACCGGTGACGGTCGAGACCCGTTCGTACCCGGACGAGGCCGAGGCGACCGCCGCAGTCAAGGCCGGAGAGGTGGAGGCCGCTCTGATCGACGGGCGGCTCGTGGTCGAGTCGGAGGCGCCCGAAGAGCTCGTTGCGGCGGTTCAGGCGGCAGAGCGCCGGCTCAGAGTGCAGGGGCTGATCCGCACGCAACAGGTGCCGCAGGACGAGCTGGAGGCGGCCCTGGACCCACAACCGGTCGGGGTCCGTGCGCTCGATCCCCCCGACCCCAGAGAGGGAGAGCTCACAACCATCGCCGCTGTCGGCGTGCTGCTGCTCTACCTGCAGGTGATCACGTACGGCTATTGGATTGCGATGGGGGTCGCCGAAGAGAAGTCGTCGCGCGTGGTCGAGGTCCTGCTTGCCAAGACGCGGCCGGCGCCGCTGATGGCAGGCAAGATCCTCGGTATCGGGCTGCT
>JACDCD010000093.1 GCA_013694625.1 Actinomycetota bacterium
CAGTTGGTCAGGGCAATCGACTCATAATCCGCTGGTCACTGGCGTTAGCCGGCTTCCGCCGGTGGCCTGCCTTGACCCCCAACAAATCCCCAACATCACTCTCGGAAATGAGCGTAAGTGGAGGGAAATAGCCGTGCACCCGAAATGCTCTCTGACCTGACCTTCTATGTTGTCAAACGGCCCGGCTGGGATGCTCGGAGGTCGAGAGCGAGCTGTCGGAAGACGACGTTGGATAGGTGCCTCTTGAGGCACCTCATGGCCTCCTTGTCGGACTTACCCTTAGTACGGAGACGCGCCATGTAGGCCTGGGTGTCTGCGTCCCCGCGGCAACGCGCGAGCGCCATCATGTAGAGCGCGTAGTTGAGCTGGCGGTTTCCTCCTCGGTTGAGCCGGTGGCGCTTCGTCCTTCCTGAAGAGGCCTCGAGCGGAGCGGTACCGGTCAGCATCGCGAAGGACCCCTTGGACCGAAGCCTCCCGACGTCGCCAATCTCACCGAGGATCTTGGCTGCCACGATGAATCTGATGCCGCGTAGCTCGATCAACGTGGTGCCGATCTCCGTAACCTTGGCCGCTGCTTTTCGATGCCGGCGATCTTGTCGTCGAGCCTTCTGATCTCTGCGACGCGGTCGCGGATCAGCTCGGCTCGCACCGACTGATCGCCGCGCAGCAGCGCTCTAGCCTCCTTCAGATTCTTCTTGGAGTTGAGCTTTGGGATGCGCTTTTCATAGCCGGGATGTGAAACCACCAGGTCCTTGTGGGCGCGGTTGATCAGTTGCGTGCGGGCGCGAACGAGCTGGTCACGGTGGTCGCTGAGGAGCTTGAGATCCTGGTAGATGACCTCCCGCTGGGGCGACGACAGGCCTTTGCCACGAGCCACAACCTGAGCGATTGCAACCGCGTCATTCACATCTGACTTGCCGCGAGAAGGATTCTTCTTACGCTCTCGGTGCGACATGAAAGCTGGCACCTCTCGCACCTCTTCGCCAGCTTCGATGAGCCGTCGGGCAAGTCCAGCACCATAGCTGCCAGATCCTTCGATGCCGATGATGCGGTCTGGGCTGTTGTCGTCGAGCCAGTCGATCAGAGAATCGTGGCCTCGCCCGTCGTTGGGAAATTCTCGAACGCCCACAGTGCGCCCCATCTCATCGAGCACCCCCACGGCGAGCGAGCTCTTGTGTGAGTCCACCCCGATCGCCACACCCATCCTGGTCTCCTTCCCTCGGCCGACGTAGGATGTGACCAGCGGAAGGACACGCAGGCGTTGGGTCGAGCACCCTTCTATCAAGTCACTACCGCTAGTCCGGTCCCGGCCGGAGGGACGGGTCAGGTCAGAAGTCAATGGCACTGTTGGCCACGACGTGCACAAACGGAGTCACCTCTGGCCGGTTACCGGAAACTCTCCTCGAGAGGCAGAGTCCACGGCCGGATTATCACGCCTGCACTGTTACGTTGTCGCGTCGTTTAGGACCTAACAGTGGGGAAGGGGACGTAACCGCCCCTTGTTCGGCATCGGCGATGTATCGCTCCCACACCGGCTCGAAGTCCTGTCGGACGAAACCTCTAGCGGTGCCGTTGCTCGTCCGGATCGCTTTGGACCCGACCTCGTACGGTTTGAGGATGCGGTTCAACCGATACGCCGGCCCTAACCCCACGGCGCCGTAAACTGGATGCGAGCGTTTGCGACGGCAGGCCATAAGCCACCGTCGAAGCGGCAGGTCACAAACCGCCGCCCGAACGTTTCCCTTGCAGCATCCGAACGGGCAGGCGACGGGCCACCCGCTTGGAGTAGCAAACGGCCCCGCCAATCCCGTGGGCGCCGTCCCCCTAACCACACGCGTCCCCTGGAGGACGCATAGCAACCGACGTTTTTTGGCCACCCTGCGCACCAAGGGCACGGCTAATGGAACGTAATGAAATCGGTCATCGACGCCGCGGAGAAACGAAACGAATGGTCCGCTAACGACGAGGCCGAATACACGTGCCTTAACGAGGAAATGACCGTCATCGACGGCCACCTCGATGACATCGAAAGCAACGCTGCGCGCGTGGCGCAGCTGAACGAGGCGCGCAAGAGGTCGAGGACGTTTCCCAGCGATCCTGACTCTCATGTCCAGGGCCGAGAACTAGAAGATTGTCCGGTGTGGCCCCTCAAAAAGGTCATCCGGCCCTAGAAGCTCCGATCGCCCTAGAGCATCCTGATTACAACGAACAGACGACTCAGAGGAGACCGAGACATGGAACAGGCCAGTGAAATGACTACCAGTATAGGCAGCAGTAGTGACTAGCCTAGATCGGAGCCTGCTCGACAGGCTCGTCAGCTGGACCGGAGCGGCGATGGCATTCGCTCTGGTAGCGCTGGGCGCAGCGGCCATCTTTGGCGGAACGTTTGCCTTGGGGAATGTCCGCGACGGGCTTGCTCCGGAGAAATCGGCTTTCCTCCGATCAGCGCGATGACCCCACCGGAGAAGGTGGGGTTGGGTACTTAGCCGGCCAAAAGGTTGACTCCGGTCCCGAGGCAGAGCGTTCTCATGGCTTTCGCGGTCTATTGCCCGATCTGGTTACCTTTCAAGAGGCGTCTAGGACCGATGACTACGATCAGGCGCTAGATGTACTCGGCCCTGGATTCTACTTCCCCGATCAAGCAGAACCTCGATCTGGCTCCCCTCTGGTCTGAAGCATGAGGCTGTGGGTGCCGAAAACTCGATCAACCGCTATGACTAGGCCTTTTGCGTCGACCTGAGTGCTCAGACTCGTGTGGGATGCCGTAGCTTCCGTCCATGAAGCCCAAGGCCCATCAGCTCGCCCTGTTGTCCTTTCTCTACTGGGGTCTTTGTCGTCTGTTCGAACTCGTCGTGCTCTCGCTTCGCTCCGAGGACGCCAAAGAAGTGGAAATCATGGTGCTCCGCCACCAGCTTTTAGTGCTGAAACGCCAGGTGAAGAGACCAGATCTCAAGCCCCACGACCGCGCCATCCTCGCCGCTGCGAGCCGGCACCCACAGGCCCCGTGGCGACTCCTCGTTGCACCGCCTCCCTATCACTCTTCGCTGCCCGCCATACGCCGGACGACGGCGTCGATGTCCGCGCCCTCGCGCTCCACTTCCTCGCCGTAGAGACGGCCCCACGCGATGCGGTCGTCGCGGATGCCCATGATCAACACCCCCCGCTCCTCGAACGGCGAGCCGTCCGCTTTGGTTCCCTACGGAGGGGCAGGAAGGACCGATGACTGAGAGAATTTCGATGCGATTTCCGGTCAAAGGGTCTGGCGCAGTCCAAAACGATGAAGTCATCGCAGACTTCACCGGGTTCCTTACCACGGTTGGGCAGTCACTTATCGCGGGATTAATAGATGCACGTAACGAAAGATTGTTGAACGGCGCCCAAGCACTCACCACCGCCACCGGGATACAGGTCCATGCCGTTGGCGCGGACACCAAGCTTGACGCCCTGTTCCTAGCGGGCAATCTCTTGAGGACCGGCTCTAGCTTCACCGAACCGGACACCATCATCCTCAATCCCGCCGACTACGGTGACGTGCGGCTGATTAAGGACGCGGAGGGGCGCTATCTAACCGGTGACCCGGCTGCGGCGGGGCCACCCACCATCTTCGGCACACGCGTCCTTGTGACGAATAAGATCGCCGCGGGTACCGGGCTTGTCGCCAACTTGCAGGAGGCGGCGCGCCTGTATGTCCGTGAGGCCCCGCGGGTGGACGTGAACCCGATGGGTGGGGCGGCGGAATTCATAGCCAATCAAACCCTCTTGCGGGCGGAGGAACGCCTTGCGCTGGCAATCGTGAAGCCCACCGCCGTCGTTAAGGTCACGGGACTGTAGTGGCCCGAGGCGTGAGGGTGTGTGTAGTGGATGGCACCCAAGTGGCCGACGATCGTGGCACCGTTCACGGTCCCGGCGAGGTCATCACCGTGTCCGCTGCCAACGCCGTGACCCTAATCGGCAGCGGTCTGGTAACGAAGGTGGTGCAGACACCCCGAGCGCGTGATAAGCGCGTGAGGGCACCGAAGAAGTAATGGCGGTGCGCGGTGTGGTTCTTGGCGGACTTCTCACCGCACGGCAGCGAGTCCCCCGACCGCCGCGACCGCCGTGAGAGACAGTATCTCGACTCACATCGTGTGTATCCTCTAATAAATGGGCATTAGAAATTATC
>JACDCD010000100.1 GCA_013694625.1 Actinomycetota bacterium
CGAGGAGCACCTTGAGATCCACGGGCTTGCCAAACGATTGCAGCGGGAGCTGTCGACCGGAGAGATCTCACTCGAGACCCTCAGTGAGCTCGCGAAGATGCTCACCAGGAACGTGCGGTTCGAGGAGAAGGAGTTGTTCCCCGCGATCGAAAGAGCCGTCCCTCACGATGAGCTCCATCACCTCGGCACCGCCGGTCGAAGAGACGTCTGAAAGTGCCGGCTCGTTGGAGCGGATCCACCGCTGGGACGTCATCGGCATGGGGGGTGCTGCCGCTGCAGTTCAAGCGCGGCGAGTCGGTGCAGAGGCTGGCTATCGCTGGCGAGAAGCTCTACTGGATCACCGACCTGGAGGGCAGCGAACCGTGCCATACGGGGTCACGGTCCCCGTCGAGAAGTACGGTCAGTTCACCGCGACCGTACG
Source organism: Actinomycetota bacterium (assembly GCA_013694625.1). Taxonomy (GTDB): domain Bacteria; phylum Actinomycetota; class CADDZG01; order CADDZG01; family WHSQ01; genus JACDDL01. The sequence continues at coordinate 422 of JACDCD010000100.1, forward strand.
GCTCGACACTTATCGCCGGGATCACGCATTTCCGCTACGGCGGGACATTGCAATACGTCCGACGCCAGCTCGCCGTGAGCTGGCGACGAGGAAGGGTGATGTGAGATGCCGACTATCGCCATCAACGGCCTGGGAAGGATCGGCCGGGCAGCGCTGAAGATCCTGCTGAATGCGGACGGGCTCGACGTCGTCGCAATCACACCTGTGTGATGGGCGAACACTCGAGCGCGAACAGCACGACTATGACGGGTTTCACACCCGCCCCATGGGTTGGGACTTCGTGACGGAGAAGTTCGAGCGGCTCGCCGAGCGCCACATCGAGCCCGAGCTTCGCGCCCGGATCATCGACGCGGTCGGACACCTGGACGAGCTCCGGGTCGAGGACCTGACCGAGCTGCTCGCCGTCTCCGCCCCGCACGCGTCGCAGGCCGCTCCCGCACCGCCAGCCCGCAGCGCCCACGCGACCACACCCACGTCCGATTGAAAGGGGATTCACCATGACCACCGACGCTCTTACGACGCCAAACGAGCTGGCCTTTTCGTTCCTGCGCAGCAACCGCCGCCCGGCCAAGCCCCGCACGCGCGGCGTGACCGAGATCCGCGGGCCCTACTACTCTGTCATGGGGCCGCGCTACCTGCAGGACGTGCTTGACACGATGGGCGAGCATGTCGACAGCCTGAAGTTCGCGGGCGGCTCGTTTACGCTGATGCCCGAGCGCGCTCTGCGGGAGATCATCCAGATCGCCCACGACCATGGCGTGCTCGTCTCGACCGGTGGGTTCATCGAGCACGTCCTCACCCGGGGCCCCGATACCGTGGATCGCTACATCGACGAAGTCGCCCGCCTGGGCTTCGACATCCTCGAGATCTCGGCCGGCTTCATCAGCATCCCGACCGACGACATCTTGCGCCTCGTCGAGCGAGTCCAGCACGCCGGCCTAAAGGCCAAACCCGAGGTCGGCATCCAGTTCGGGGCGGGTGGCGCGACCGCGCCGGAGGAGCTCGAGCAGGAGGGCACGCGCGATGTGGGCTTTGCTATCGACCTGGCGCGGCGCTGCCTGGACGCGGGCGCGTACATGATCATGATCGAGTCCGAAGGCATCTCCGAGGAGGTCATTGGCTGGCGTACCGACGTCGTCGCCGCGATCGCGCGCGAGCTCGGACTGGAGAAGGTGATGTTCGAGGCCGCCGACCCCGAGGTGTTCGGCTGGTACATCAAGAACTATGGGCCCGAGGTCAACCTGTTCGTTGACCACAGCCAGATCGTCCAGCTCGAGTGCCTGCGCAGCGGCATCTGGGGGACCAAGAGCCTGGGGGACGCGTCCTCACCTACTCGAGCGAATGAGGGCGGCAGCGATGGCGATCGAAGTGCGCACCAAGCGGATCTACGAGCCGCCCGACCGCGGCGACGATCACCGCGTGCTGATCGACCACGTCTGGGCGCGCGGCGTCACACGCGAGCGCGCGTCTCGATGAGTGGGCCCGCGAGCTGGCGCCCAGCGACGAGCTGCGCCGCTGGTTCGCGCACGACCCCGCCCGCTTCGAGGAGTTCCGCACCCGCTATCGCGGTGAACTGGATGCCCAGCGCGAGCGCCTCGCCGAGCTCCGCCGCCGTGCGAAGGCGGGACCGGTCACGATCCTCTACGCCGCGCGCGATCGAGAGCACAACAACGCCGTCGTCCTCGCGGAGCTACTGGGTCATGCCTGAGGGCCCAGCCCGAGAGCGGCCCGCCGGCCCGGTGGTGCCGATCCAGCGTCACGCTCACGTCCTCCGGACTGATCGCGAGGACGGCGGACGAGGCCATGGTGGCGCACGAAAGGAGGAGTGGAAACGTGACAACTAGAGGAGATGGCGCGGTACCGGCATGGGCCGACGACTCGCGCCCGTGGGCATCGCCTCGGGTGGGGGTGCCCGTGGAGCGGCGCGATCCGTGGGAGTTGGCGGTGCACGGCGCCCGGGCCGGCCTGCTGGCGGGCCTGGCGCTGGGGCTGGTCGAGATCGTGGCCAGCGCGGTGTTGCGCGGCGACCCCCGGCTGCCGTTCGACTTCGCCGTGGCCATCCTGGTGGGGCCCGAGGCGCTCGCCGCGGCGTTCCCCGTCGCCGCGTCCGTGGCACTTGGCACGGTAATTCACCTGCTGCTGTCGGTCGTGTTCGGGGCGGCTTTCCTGGCGGGGCTGGCGCTAACGTTCCAGCTCAGCGCCCGACCGCGGCTGATGCTCCTCTACGGCGTCCTGTTCGGGGCGACGGTGTGGGAGGTCGACTTCCTGGCCGTGTTGCCCGTGATCGCCCCAGGGCTGACCGGCCAGCTCGATCTCGCGACCCAGCTGTGGAACGGGATCGCGTCGTACTGCCTGGTCTACGGCCCCGTCCTGGCCGCGTACGTTATTCGGGTGCGCCCCGGCGAGCTCGAACGTTGGTGGCTGACCGACGACGAGGGGGTGGCGTGATGGAGGCCGATCTCGGTTTCCCGCTGGGCATCCGCCTCACGCATGCGTTCAACATCGTGTTCCTGACCTTGCTGATCCGCAGCGGCGTCGAGATCCTCGGCGGGCATCCGATGCTGTACTTCAACGACGACTGTCGCCCGGGCAGCGAGTGGATCCGCTTCACCAGCAAGCGCATGTTCCGAGACCGGCGCTGGACCGCCGAGGACGAGAAGCAGCCCTACACTTCCTGGGTCGCTCTGCCGGGTCACGACAACCTCGGGTTGGGCCGTTTCTGGCACTTCGTCGCCGTCGCCGGGTGGCTGCTGACGGGCGTGGCCTATCTGCTGGTCCTTGTCACGAGCAAACAGTGGCAGCGCCTCGTGCCGACCTCGTGGGAGGTGTTCCCGCAGGCGTCGGACGCGGCCCTGACCTACCTGCGCCTGGAATTGCCGCCGGTGGGCGATCCCTACAACGCGCTGCAGCAGCTAACCTACTTCGGGGTTGTGTTCGTGCTCACGCCGCTGCAGATCCTCACCGGACTGGCGATGTCGCCCGCCCTCGAGGGCCGTTTCCCGTGGTATCCGCGCCTGTTCGGGGGGCGGCAGGCCGCCCGCAGCCTGCACTTCCTCGGCCTCGTGGCCTTCGTGGCGTTCACCGTCCACCACGTCGCACTGGTGATCGCACACGGCCTGCTCGACGGGCTCGCCGCGATCGTGATCGGCGCGGAGGCACCGACCGTCGCGCAGCAGGCCGTCGCCGTCGCGATCACCCTGGCGTTCATGGCTGCGCTGGTCGCGCTGCACGTGTGGGCGACGCGACGTTCGCTGCTCGAGCCCCGCGCGATGCAGGACGCGCTGCAGCGCCTCGTCGACCCGCTGCAGGCCCACCTGCTGCAGCCGCTCACCTCCCGGCAGCGCTACCGCCCACAGGACATCACCGCCGACCCGCGACCCAACGGTCGCCCACCGCGGCACGACGCTTATCTCGAGCTCGTCGAGCGCTGCTTCGACGGGTGGCGCTTCGAGGTCGGCGGCCTGGTCGAGCATCCGCTGTCGCTCACCCTCGACGAGTTGCGCGCCCTGCCGCCGCAGCACCAGGTCACCAAGCACAAGTGCATCCAGGGCTGGAGCTATGTCGCCGCGTGGCAGGGCCTGCCGCTGACCGCCCTGCTCAAGCGCTGCCGACCCACCTCCGAGGCTCGCTACATCCTGTTCCGCACCTTCGACGACAAGTGGGAGGAGCCCGGCCACGGCGAGTACTACAGCGTCATCGACCTTGAGCTCGCCCGGGCACCCCAGACCCTGCTCGCCTACGGAATGAACGATCAGCCGCTGCCGACCGCGTTTGGTGCGCCGCTGCGCCTCCGGCTCGAGAGCCAACTCGGCTACAAGATGGTGAAGTGGGTCCGATCGATGGAGCTGATCGCCAGCTACGAGGACGTTGGCGCAGGCTACGGCGGCTGGCGTGCCGACCTGTTGCACTACAGCCGCCTCGCCCCCATCTGAGCGCGACCTGATGGGGAAAAGAGTTCTAGACGGACACTTAGCCCGGATCCACCGATTCACCCCCGAATCATGACGAGAATCGATGAGCCGGTCGCTGCATGAGGCACGATCTGTCGCGTGACGTTTCATCACGGCGCACCAAAACTCGCCGACAATGCAGCCAAGTCGCGTGGACCCGCAAATGGACACGCTTGCGCATGCCCATGGGCAGCTTGTTCGGTCACGATTTGGAGAGCGGCGTCAGGCGAGCGGCGGCGGCGGAATCGCTCGCAGCCGCGCGAGCGCAGCTTCGAACTGCTGAGCCCACGGCCAGCGCGTCGGCAGGTGCAGCGTGCTCTTGCGAGCCGAGCGCGTGATGCGACCGGTAACCATGTCGCCCGATCTATCGGCGATGAACCCGAGGTGCCGAACTGCGCGAACAGCGCGAGTTGGCTGCCCGCGTCGGCGGGACACGCCGGACGATGAGGCGCACCGGCTGCGCGCCCTTCCTGGTTGCAAACGGCGTGTGGGAGATCTCGGTGACAGGGGGCCGAGGCCACGCGCCCCCACGACGATGAGATCGAAATCCCCCTCCGGGCCTCCTGGAGCAGCTGCTCTACCAGATGACCTACGGCGACTTTCTGGGTGACGTCGAAGCCCGCCTCCTCCAGCTGAACCGCCGCGTGGCTTATGTGGCGCTCGGCGCGTGCGAACAGGTCTGGGTCGGGCCGCTCTCGGCCTAGGGCAGCGCGACCTGCCCCCGCATCGGCCGCTCGATCCGCCCCGGAGACCGAGGTCACCTGTACCGAGCACCTCTTCGAGTCGGCGAACTGGGCGAGTGATCGCAGTCCGAACTCTGAACCGCGCGAGCCGTCAGTTCCCAAGAGAACCTTGCCAGCGTCTCCAGGCCCAGCTCGATGGGCCACGAGCACCGACGTCGGCGATGAATGCAGCACCTGCGTGCTCACTCCACCGAGCAAGGCCTGGCCCAGCTAGCTCGCTGTGCCGCTTCCGATCACGGTGAGTTCGTACCAGTCGCGCTCGACAGCATGCACGATCTCAAGTGGCGGATAGCCCTCTCTAGAGGCCGTCCACCACAAAGCTCCGGCCCGAGCTGCGGCCCGCGGCGTGATCGTCGTCGGCGGCCATCCGGGTGACGGCTCGATATCTACCCGGCCGCGCCACCGCAACGGCCGACGAGTAACGGCCCTCCGAGGTGAGCCTTTTCGGCGCCCGGCCGACCTCTCGCCACCGGCCGTCGGCCTGAATCCTCTCGACCGAGACCACGACCTTGCCCTTCGGGTGGACCGGCCTGACCGCGCCGCCCACCGCGACTCTCGTGGTGCCGGCGGGAAAGTGCCGCACACCGTCGGCGCCCGTCCGCCCCCCGGCCAGCGCCAAGGTCACCTGGGGTGCGATGAGGACATGCATGGTTCTGCTCTCGGAGCCCCACGTCCGGCGGCCGCCGGCGTAGACGACACGGACGGACAGGTTCTTTGCCGGATCGAACCGGAAACCCAGACGGCCTGCCTTGTCCGTGCCCATCCTCCGGCCCCGGGTCCACGGCGCGCCGGACTCCCGTCTGTAGACCACCACGCTACGGCCGCCGATGCCCCGCCCCGCACGGGTGGACAGGCGGCTGGTGACGTTGACGTTCTCGCCGAAGTCAACCAGGGCCGGAGCATCCAGCGACAACGCGGTGTTCCGCCTGCCGTCACCGATGGTGGCCGCAACCCTGCGGCGAAGGCCCCGCAGGATGTCGTAGAGATGGTTCCCGGGGCATTCGGTCTGGCCCGCATCCCGGTGACCTGCGATGAGATGCAGACGCTGTGTCAATCCCGTGTCGGGGTTTCGATAGGTGTGCATCCCCCGCGGGCGGAGGTTGCGTCTGTCGGCCTCCCAGGCGAGCAGGCCGACCAGGGTTCGGCGCGCCGACCGGCCGAGGGTGGACGTGGAGAGGTTGCCCATGAGGCTCACCCCGACGCTTCCCGAGTTGTAGTCGGCCACGTGGGCACCCGCCACCGCCCGGCCGCCGACGGTCTCGCCGGTGTGCAGCTCCCACGGCGCATAGCGGCGCGCCCAGCGGCCCTCGAAGAGGCGGCCGTCGGGCGCGATCACGAAATTGTAGCCGATGTCGCACCACCCGCGCGTGACCGTGTGGTAGCGGTAGATCGCCCTCATGGTGGCCTTGGGATGGGGATCGTTGTTGCTCCCCGCCGTGTGATGTACGAACAGTTGTTGCGCTGGCCAGAACCTCCTGTCGCAATCTCCCGTGGTCCTCTTGATCGATTCGTCCGCTCCCCACTCGGCGCGCGTGATGATGTCGGGAGTGCCCGGTCCGGTCTGTCCGGCTGCGAGAATTCTGGCCTCTCCGGGGGGCCCGTCTACGGTATTCAGGTAGTGAAGCGTCACCGTGCCCACGCCCGCTTCAGGCCCATCGGCGCGCCACTCGATCGAGCTGGGCCGGGCGACGGAGAGCATGGCGCTGTAGTGCATGCCCGGCTGCTCCATGTCGTGGGATTCGGGCACCCGCGTCCACGGCGACGCTTTCCCGGTCTCGTCCCAGCTGCGATAGAGCAGCCGGGAACCATCACTGCCGGTCCACGTAAAGGCAACGTGGGTCGCAGGCCATGCCAGTTGCGTGCGGAGTCCTGGCGCCGGACGCAGGGTATCGGCGCGCGTCAGCGGCACCCGGATCGAGACCTTCCTCGGGCCGGGCGGCGGCGCTGCGGAGGCGCCCGGCCCCATCGGGGCTGCAAGAATGCACACGGTGACGGCGCCCGGGAGAGTCCTCCGGAGCGCCTTTCGAGCGCGCCGGATAGTCCGGTCGACGTCCATATGCCGTATCCCCACCTCTCGCCTTGACGGTTAGTTTAGGTCTTCTCGGTCTTGTTTCGGCCGTGATCGCGCCGGCTTGACCCCTTCGGCGCGTACCCGGCCGCGGGGGCGGGGGAGTGTTATAAGAGTGTCATGAAGCGCGAAGCCGCTCCGGACAGTTACGTCACGCTCAAGATCCCCCGCCCCCTCTACGAACGCCTCAAGCAGGTGATCCAGGGATCGGGGTTTCACTCGGTGACCGAGTTCGCCGTCTACGTCCTGCGTGACCTCGCGTCCCACCACCACAGGGGCGCCGCCCCACTGCAGCCGGTGGCCGTGGAATCCCCGGCCGACATCGAACCCCTCTCGCCAGACGAGATCGAGGCGATCCGTCAGCGCCTGGGGTCTCTGGGCTACCTGTAGACCTCGCCGGCGGTATGGGGATCTTGCGCACGACCGCCGCGTGGGTGGCCACGGTTGCGCTGCTGGGGGGCTGCGTGGCGGCGCCGGAGGCGGCCGAGGAGCGGGTGCCCTCCTTCAGTGCCGATTCTCTCCTGGGCGCCATCCAGGAGGAGGGCGAGCTCGTCGCCGCCATTCCCGCGAGCGCCCCGCCGTTGAGCTTCGCGTCGCGCGACGGGGCCCCACGGGGACTTGCGGTCGAAGTGGGCCGATGGATCGCCGAAGGTCTGGGCGTCGAGGCCAGCTTCGTCATGGCGCCGGAGGACGACGTGGTCGGGATGGTCGCGGACGGGCGCGCCGATATCGCCTTCCCGTCGGCGCCGATCACGAGCGCCGTCTTGCGGGAGATCACCTTCAGCAACCCCTACTACCTCGGCCACCAGCGCCTGCTGGTGGCACAGGGATCGCCGGTCCGGGACGTCTATGACCTCGCCGGCGAGAAGGTTTGCTCGGTGCCCGCCCCAACCGAGGTCCCTCTGGACTCAATCGTCCCGACCGTCGAGGTCGTCGAGGCGGTGACCGCCGGGGACTGCGCCCGATCCGTCAAGCGGGGCGAGGTTGCCGCCGGCACGGCCTCCGATCTCGCCCTGATGGGCGTAGTGAGCAAGACAGAGGGACTCGAGATCACAGGCGACCAGCTCAACACGCAGGGCTACGGCGTCGTGCTGGCATCGGGGGCGTCTTCTGCAGCCGACTTCGTCGATCGTTTGCTCGCGCAGGCAAGGGCCGAGGATCTCTATCTGGACTGGTATGCGAGGTGGGTAGGGCCGTACATCGCCGACCCGCTTCCGGACGCCCCGAAGCTCAGCGCCGAAGAAGCCGCGACACTGTTTCCGGAAGAGACCATCGAGGAGGAAGAGACCATCGAGGAGTAGGTAAAGACATGGCAAAAGAAGCATCGTTCGACGTTGTCTCCGAAGTGGACCTGCAAGAGGTTCGAAACGCAGTCGACCAGGCGCGGCGCGAGATCTCCCAGCGCTTCGACTTCAAAGGAACGGGGTCGAATCTCGAGCTGAAGCAGGAAGGCGAACGCTGGATCATCGAAGCGAGATCCAACACCGACCAGAAGGTGAAGGATTCGGTGAGGGTTCTCGAAGAGAAGTTGGTCAAGCGCCGGGTCCCGCTGAAGTCCCTGCAACGGGGCGATATCTCCCCCGCCGCCGGTGGAACCGCCCGGCAGGAGATCTCGATCTCCCAGGGCATATCGACCGACAAGGCCCGCGAGATCGTGAAGCACGTCAAGGGGACCAAGGTCAAGGCCCAGGTGTCCGTGCAAGGTGATCAGGTCCGGGTGTCCTCGAAGTCGAGGGACGTCCTTCAAGATGTCATCACGGAGCTCAAGGAGCAGGACTTTGGGATTCCGCTGCAGTTCACCAACTACCGGTAGGCCAAGCGTCAAGCTCAGGCCCGTAGGCTGCGCTCTCAGTGTCACTGTCAGGTGAGCTCGAAGCAGCGCCTGATACTCGTAGCGGCATGCGCTGCGGCGACCCTCCCGGCTTGTGTGCCGGAGCCGGCTTCTTCTCTGATGTCGGGACCGAGCCCGCCCTCGCCGTTGTCTCCGTGGCAGGAGGCGCATCCGGCCTCGAACAATCTCCGTCCCGCCTCAGTTTCTGACTGCGTGTAGTCGCGCGGCGCGCTCTGCCCCCATGCGGGAGAAGCGAGCATCGAGCCGGCTACGACGGCGAGCACCGCCAAGGGAAGAGCCGAGCCACGCGCGCAAGCGCGCATCTTCTACCCACCTCCCGTGCGTAGAAGGCGCCATAGCAGACCGAGAGTGACGACGCCGGCGACGGCGAGCACGCCTGCGCGCCCCTTGGCGGGCGCTTCTGAGGAAAAGGTATTCGCCAGTGGGAGCACCCCGACGACCAGGGCCCCGTACAGCACATGGATGACCTCGGCGGGGCGGTCACCCGTTGCGTAGAGGAGGCCGCCCAAGAACACCTGCATCAGGAGCAGGCCGGTGACGATTCGCCGCGCCCATTCCAACCACGGCCGAGCGCCGCCGAGGAAGGTGAGGGCAAGAGCTGCAAGCGCAAAGGCACCGGCAATTCCTAAGAAGAGCATCCCGCCAGCTGCATGTACCGCCTGCATGTCGTCACCAACCAGCCTCAGGCCCCCGCCACAGACAATCTACTTCATTGCAGGTTCTTGGGCTGTGGCCCGGAGAGCGGCAGACTCGAAATTGCAGGGTCTCCTCTACACTCATTGAGAGTTCGCTCCGTCCACAGCCACAACCCCACGACCCTAGGAGGGCCCGTGCCCGACGAAGTGAAGGCGTACATATTGATTCAGACCGCAGTCAACGTCGCCCAAGTTGCTCGCGACATCCGGGAGCTCGACGGCATCGAAGCGGCAGATGATGTTTCCGGGCCCTACGACGTGATCGTGCGGGCGAGCGCAGACAGTATGGACAGCCTCGGGCGAATGGTGGTCGCCAGGATCCAGACGATCGAAGGGGTCACCCGTACGCTCACCTGTCCGGTGGTGTCGCTCTAGCCCTTGCGGACTGGCTGCAGCATCGGTAGCGGATAACCCAGACGATGATTGAGGTATCGGGAACGGCTGGCTCTTGAGACGTTGTTCCGCTCGGCATGGGCGCGGCAATGACCGGGCTCAAACGCTGCGAGCTCCATCCGGCCGCCTCGAGTCCTTTGGCAACCTTGTCCAGTTCCTCATCTTCGACGCCGGTGGAACGGTGGGAGAGGCTCTCTCGACTCGCCCTACTGACAGGTGAGGGGGGGAGGCGGAACGCCGATCTTCGGCGCGCCAAGCACCGCATTCAGCGAACCCGAACGGAAGCCGCCGAGATCCAGGGCGACGTAGCTGAATCCCAGCCCCCGCAGGCCCTCGGATATGGCGGGCCCAAGCCCGGCGGCCTTGGCGATGTCCTCTGGAGGAAGCTCGATGCGGGCAAGGTCACCGTGATCGCGCACTCTCAGCACCTCGAAACCGAACGACCGGACCAGCTCCTCCGCCCGGTCGACCCGGCGCAGCCCCTCGGGCGTCACCCGTACCCCGTAGGCAAAGCGCGACGCAAGGCACGGTGACGCCGGTTTGTCGGCGGTGGGAAGACCGAGCTCGGCCGAGAGCGCGCGCACATCGGCCTTGGTGAGTCCGGCGTCGACGAGTGGGGCGCGGACATCATGCTCGCGCGCCGCCTCGAGCCCAGGACGGTGATCGCCGAGGTCGTCACAGTTGGTGCCGACCACGATGGTGGCGCCACGCTGTTCGGCTATGGGCTCGAGGACCTCGAACAGCTCCGTCTTGCACCAGTAGCAGCGGTCCGGATTGTTCTGTGCGTATTCCTCGCGCGCCACTTCGCGCGTGGACACGATCGAGTGGTTCCACCCGTTCGCGCGCGCAAGAGAGCGCGCCGCATCGAGCTCGCGCCGGGCCAGGGAGGGAGAGACGGCGGTGAGGGCGAGCGAGTGTTCGCCCAGGGCCTCATGGGCCGAGGCGGCAACGAGAGCAGAGTCGACCCCGCCCGAGTAGGCAACCACAACATCGCCGAGACCCACCAGCGAGTCCCGCAGCAGGCTACGCTTGACCGAGAGATCGCCCCTCATGTGTGACACCCCCGAGACCGAGGGGTAGGTGTGAGATCCATGTATGCCCTGGCCGCCTTTGTGATGGCTCCGATTCGGCAGACCTCCCTTGAGGAGTTCCTTCGAGACCCTACTCTCACGGTCGCCTGTGTCCTGCTCATCGTGGTTTCGTTCGCGTGGATAGTGGTCTCCCGGATCATGGTTCGCCGGATCAAGCACAGGTCGCGGGCTGCAGCGCAGCGGCGGTGAAGCGGTCCGGCCCTAGTGCACCTTTGCGTAAGTCCCGTCGCCCCAGGACAGCCCTGCATCGACGATGGCGGCGTTGCTCGTCGCGCACGTACCCTACGGTACGCACGACTCCTCGCGCCTTGCCTTCGCCGCGCAGTGCCGCCCTGGACGCTGGCGTTACTTCCGCGCAGGAGCACTAGTCGATGTAGCCCAGGTCCTTGAGATGCGCGGCCACGGAGTCCGCCTCCTCGGCCGAGTACCCTCCCGCCGCATCCCGGGCGGTCACGGGCCCGCCGGCCTCCACCGGATGGGCCCGGAGCCAATCGGCATCGAACAGCTCGTTTGCCACGCGCCCGTCGAGCCCCTCCGGCACCGGCTGCTCCAGAAGGGCCAGGGCTGTGGGGCACACGTCGAGCAACGCCAGCTCCGGGGCGCTTCCCCGGGCGATCCTCGGGCCCGCCGCGGCGAGAATGCCCAGCGGCCGGTGATCGGCCGACCACGCCTCCTTGACGCCGGACAATGGAACCGGCGCAACCAGGGTGTCCTCGGACGCCTCCCGGCCGGGGGCGACCCGGTAGCCGGTGGACCAACCGTCAAGCATCAGATCCGGACCGTTTGCACTGTGGGGGCCCGAATAGATCTCGTCGCGCGCATGCACTCCCCCGAACAACCGCTCGCCGGTGCCGGGATCCTCGAGGGAGCCGATCCGCTCGCGCAGCTCCGCGAGCAGCTCCGGGGCGTCCCGGACGTCGACACATCCCAGCGGCTCACGGCCGGCCAGGTTCAGCCACAGATCTCCGTGGACGCCCACGAACGCCTGGGTGTCGGGCCAACTGAACGATCCCAACTGGCCGGTGAGGGTCGCGCCGACCGCCCGGCGCGCCAGCCCCGGGACCAGCCGCTTACCCATGCGCCGGACGGGCGGCGGCAGCGCCCAGGCGAGGTTCAACAGTGCCCGTCCCCGCGCCCGGCCGTAGGACGCATACCCCTGCCCTGCGAGCCACGAGCCGAGGTTGACATCCGAGCGCAGAGGCCCCGCCCCGTGGTCGCTCACCACCACCACATCCGCATCGGGCCAGGCGTCGAGGATGCTGCCGGTGGCGCGGTCCATCGCCCTGTAGACGCGCTCGACGGCGTCGGCAAGCGGATGATCGGTGCCGCGAAAGCGCCAGAAGAAGTGCTGGGCCCGGTCGATGTGGGGCCACACCGCCACGACGCAGTCGGCGTCCGTCCTCTCGGCCGTCCACGGCAGCGCCTCGGCCTGCGCCTCGAGCCCCCGCAACAGCTCGTCCAGAAATCGCTCGAGGGAACCGTGGGGCGCCCGGTCGAGCAGATCGTCGAGCCTGAAGCGCCGCCCCAGGTCGACGCCGAGCTCCGCAGGCCAGGTGAAGCCGGCCCCGGGCGGCGCGCCGTATCCGGCCACCATCGCCCCGTTCACCGGGTTGGAAGGAAAGGTCATGGGGACGTTCCAGACGAGCCACCGGACGTCCGAGCCTAGCTCCCACAGCCCGGGTACCTTGCGGTCCCGGGACGAGAAGTAGCGGCACGCGTAGGCTCCGGGCGCCCGATACCAGGAGCCGAAGATCCCGTGACGGCCGGGGTTGGTCCCGGTGAAGGCCGATGTCCACGCGCAGTCGGTCATCGGGGGCCAGACCGACCGCAACGGCGCCCGGAAGCCACGTGCCATCAGATCGGCCAGAGCGGGGAGGCGGCCCTCGGCAATGAGGGGGTCGGCCACGTCCCAGGTGGCCGAGTCCCAGCCGAGGACGACCAGCCGCGGCGCCAAACCTCTAGGGCGCGCCGAGGGTTCGGCGCGCCCCTCCCCGGCCGGGAGCGCGATCGAAGCAGGTCCGGTCGCAGGGCCATCCGCTCCACAGGGTCTGCACCCGCCAGCGGAAGTGGGAGCGGCGGAGAGTCACGGCGCGCAAGGGGACGACCACGGCCGCCGTGCGTGCGCCGGAGTGGCGCGCCGGGATGCTCCGGAGTCGGCGCGGGTCGTGGCCTCGACGGGCCCGCCACAGCGAGCCCTCCACGCCCCGGCCCGAGGAGCGCAGCAGGGCGAAGTGGTCGAAGCGGGGCGTGCCGAAGGTGTCGAGATGGATGAGGAGATAGCCGCGGTCCTGGAGGCGTCGTGCCGTCCACCGGCCCCGGTCGCCACCTTGAAACGCGCCTCCTTCGTCCCCCGGAGCTCCACGCGACTGATGTCGAGGGGTCCACGGGTGTCCGGGGGATCGGTCAGCACGGCCGGGCGGGCGTGGGCCGCCGGGCCAAGGAGCGCCACCGCGGTCACGCCCGCAAGGAGAGCGGTCTTTGTCATCGTCTGCCCCTCCTGCGCAGCCCGCCGGCGCGCCACAGGGTCCACCCCGCGAGGACCGTCCCGAGGCACGTGAGGGCGGCGGGCATCAGCTCGGGCCCCGACGGCGCCACGCTGCCCTCCAGTATCCCCTCCCGCGCCCCGGCGAGGAGCACCACTGCCGCCAGGCCGCCGCCGAGAACGTTGCGCGCCAGCATCATTCTGTAGTCCCTCACCGTTGCCCGCCCGAAGCAGCCGCACGGAAGCCGGTCACCCTGGAGCGAACGGGCGCGCACCACCGCAGCAGAGAACGCCGCCAAGAGCGCCAGGGCAAGGGCCGCTCCCGCCCGGGCACCTCCCCACAGAATGGTCAGGGCAACGCCCAGCTCGACCACCGGCACGGCAACCGAGACGAGGGGTTCGGCGCGCCGCCCGAGGCCGAAGCCGCCGACCGCTCCCCGCCAGCCCGCCGGCCAGATGGCTTTCGCAGCGGCTGCCCACGCAAACATACCGGCCAGGGAAACGGCGGCGGCGAAGGCTAAAGTGGCGAGCATTGGAAGCCGTATCTTACGTGGGCGACCGATTGAGTAGGCGGACGCACCAGGGCGCCCAGCCTTTCCCCCAGGGTGCGGATCCGCCACGAAAGAGAGGACGTCGGGTTGGAGGGCTGGTGGGCCGCCTCGTATGTCGTCCTCTGGATCCTCGTGGTCGTCCTGTGCCTGGTGGTCGTTGCGCTCGCACGGCAGATCGGGACGCTCCTTCTAAGGGTCGAGTCCCGGGGTGCGCTCGAGGTGGACGACGAGGGACCGCCCCTCGAAGAGGCCACCCATCCCATCGAGACCGTCGACGCCGGAGGCCGTCCGGTCGTTCTGGGAGGCCCCGGTGAGGCGCAGCTCCTGCTCTTCGTCTCCCCCGGATGCCGGCTCTGCCGGGTGGTAATGCCGTCGGTGGGAGCCGTGGCGCGGGCGGGCCGCTTCGTCCCCTACGTCGTGACCGACGCCGACAGAGAGGAGACGTTGGCCGCCTTCGGCGCCGACCGGCTCGGCGCGCCGGTCGTTCCGGGCCTCGAGATCGCACGGGCCTTCGGGGTACCGGGCACCCCCTACGTCGTCGTCCTCGACCCGACCGGAACGGCCGTGGCAAAGGGGACCGTCAACAACCTCGAGCAGATGGAGGGCCTGGTCGACACCGCCGCCCGCCGTCTCCAGGCCGATCGCATCGCCCGGGCGGACGGCGGTGTCGCTCGATGCTTGAAGGCCCGGTCCAGAGGGCGTCGGTGCGACTGGCAGGGACCAGCAGTCGCAGGTCGTTTCTCGGACGGCTCGGTGCGGGCGTGGTCGCCCTGGTGGGCGGGCCGTTCGTGGCGGTGGCGCTGGACCCCTCCCGGGCCGAGGCGCATCACATCTGCGGGCACACCTACACCACCGGCTCGTGCCCGCATCCGTTTGCGCCCCGCACCCGCATCGACCGCTCCGGATACCCCGTGCATCCCAGGTACGGCTACCCGGTCGACGACCTGGGCCGCATCTACACCTCACGGGATCAGCGACGGCGGAAGATCTGCGAGGAGGTCGTCCGAGCGAGATTCCCGAAGACCGGCCATGCGGTTCTGCAGGGCGGGTGGAGCCGCTGCTGTCACGGGCAGATCCGTCGGATCGTGGACTGCTGTTCCTATTCGGCGACGCGCATCAACGGCGACGCGTCCCTGACCGGTTACTGCTTCGGGGGCCGGAAGGTCTTCTGCATCACCTACAGGGACACCAACGTCCCGTGCTGAGCGTCCCTCTCCTCGGTATCATCGTGGTCGCCTCACTGGTCGCAGGCCTCTCCACGCTCTTCGGTCCCTGAGGCCTCTCGATGGTGGAGACCATCACCCCCGTGGTCCACGGGGAGGGGCGGACGGCCTACCGGTGGTCGCTGGCCCTGCACATCTTCGGGGCAGGGACGGCCGCGGCGGCGCTCGGAGGGGTGCTGGGGTCACTGGGTGCTCTCACCGGGGCGCCGTGGGGCGCCCCGGGCCTCTTTGTGCTCGCGACGATCGCAGCCCTCTATGCGCTCCGCGAGTCGGCCGGCGCTCCGGTTCCGCTTCCGGCGCGCCGGGCCCAGGTTCCCTCCTGGTGGCGCACCTTCTTCTCGCCTCCGGTGGCGGGCCTGCTCTACGGATTGGCTCTCGGGGTCGGCTTCCTCACCTACCTGTCCTTCGGTACCTTCGTGGCGGTAGCGGCGGCGGCCGCCCTCGGCGGCGATCCCCTGGTGGGGGCCGCCCTGTGCGCCCCCTTCGGCGTCGGGCGAGGGCTGGCGGTGGCGTGGGCCAATCGCGGCCCCGGCGACGACCCCGGCACCACCGTCGCCCACCTCGGGGACCTTGCCCTGGGCCGTTCGCCCAGGCTCCTGAACGCCGCCGCCCTGGCGGCGGTGACGGGGACCGCCCTGGTGGCGAGCATCTGATCCGTCCCCGTATATCCCATCGCCTCCGGGGCCCCGCGCCCCCCGGGCCCCCCATATTCCGGGGGGACGCCGGCCAAGCCCGGCTACCCCCCCGGGCCCCCCGTCACTTGCACGGATGGGGGTGGGTGGGCTAGGGTTAGCACTCAGAAGGTTAGAGTGCTAACCCGACGCAAAACTTCCCTAGGAGGTACAAGTGGCAAAGACGCTTGAATTCCACGAAGAGGCCCGCCGGGCGCTCGAGCGTGGGATGAATCAGCTCGCAGACGCAGTCAAGGTCACGCTCGGCCCCAAGGGCCGCAACGTGGTGCTCGAAAAGAAGTGGGGGGCGCCGACCATCACGAACGACGGCGTCTCGATTGCAAAAGAGATCGAGCTCGAGGACCCGTACGAGAGCGTAGGGGCCGAGCTCGTCAAAGAGGTGGCGAAGAAGACCGATGACGTCGCCGGTGACGGCACCACGACGGCCACCGTCCTCGCCCAGGCGATGGTCCACGAAGGGCTCCGGAACGTCGCAGCGGGCTCGAACCCCATAGCCCTCAAGCGCGGGATCGATAAGGCCGTCACGGCTCTGGTCGAGTACATCAAGACGTCCGCACGCGAGGTCGAGGGCCGCGACCAGATCTCCCAGGTGGCGTCGATCTCGGCGAACAACGACCCCGAGATCGGTGAAGCGATCGCCGAGGCGATGGACAAGGTCGGCAAGGACGGAGTCATCACGGTCG
>JACDCD010000094.1 GCA_013694625.1 Actinomycetota bacterium
CGACCGTGCGGCCGCTGGGGTCCATCACATGGGAGCCGCCCCAGAAACAGAGGTCGCCTTCTGTTCCGACGCGGTTGACCAGGACGACGTAACACTGGAACATTACGGCGTAGAACCTTGTGATCTCCTTCCACTGGTGCTGGATGTCGAGCACGCCGGGAGACTCGTCGAGGGCGCTGTTGACGGGAATGAGCAGCACCTCGGCACCATCCTGCACCGCCAGGAATGGAAGGCTCGGCTGCCAGGCGTCGTTGCAGATCAGGATGGCCATGCGGCCGAGCCGACTGTCGAAGGCCCGCATCGTTTGTCCCGGACTGAAGTGCTTGCGCTCCTCGAAGGCGCCGTAGGTAGGTAAATAGAGCTTCCGGTGAAGGTGCAAGAGCGATCCGTCTTCGAGAAACGCAGCGCTGTTGAAGCTGCGCGGTCCATTCCCGCCCTCGTGGAAGCCCACCACCGCTGATATTCCGCTGGCCTCCTCCGCCAATGCTGAGATGTTGGGTCCGTCGGCATTGAGCCAGACCTCATGTCCGATACGGCCCAGGGAGTAGCCGGTCAGAATGAGCTCGGGGAAGACGATAAGGTCGGCCCCCGAGTCCCTCCCCTGGGCCATGAGCCCTTTTGTCTTGGCCACATTGTGGTCGAGATCTCCCAGAAGACAGTCCATCTGCGCCAGCGCCACTCGCATTCATACCCCCCTAGGTGTGAATAAGGCAACCCTTGTTGCAGCTGATGCTCCCACATGGTAAGGCTAGGGAGTCAACCGAGGCTGTAGCCCAAGGAGTTGCCCTCATGCGCGTACCGTATGACGTTCCCAAGATCCACATGTACACCCGGATCCGCAAATCTCCCTACTTCTACGCCTCCCGTGCCCACGGTGTTCAGTCGTACTCGGTTTGCAACCGCATGTACCACCCCCGCCACTACGACGACCCCATTGCGGAGTACTGGAAGTTGGTCAACGACGTGACCCTGTGGGACGTCGGGGTCGAACGGCAGGTCGAGATCACCGGCCCCGACGCGTTCAGGCTGACGAACATGCTGACGCCGCGTGACCTGACGAAATGCGCGGTCAAACAGTGCAAGTTCGTGCTGAACACCGACGCCGACGGAGGAATCATCAACAACCCGGTCCTTCTCAGGCTCGGAGAGAACCACTTCTGGCTGTCGGTGGCCGACGGAGATGTCTTGCTGTGGGCCAAAGGGGTTGCGAGCGCCCTGGGCCTGAACGTCACCGTCAGAGAGCCCGACGTTGCGCCCATGCAGATCCAGGGCCCCAAGTCCAGGGACACGATGGTCAACCTCTTCGGTGACAGGGTGCTGGACCTCCGTTACTACTGGATGGAGGAGTTCGACCTCGACGGTCTCGATGTCGTCGTGTCCCGCACCGGCTACACCGGCGAGGTGGGCTACGAGATATACCTTCGCAATGCAAGCCGGGACGCCCAGACACTGTGGGACAAGGTGCTCGAGGCCGGCCGGCCCCACAACATCTCCGTGATAGGGCCATGCCAGATCCGGCGGGTCGAGGCAGGCATCCTGAGCTACGGCTCGGACATCGCGGTCGACAACAACCGCCTCAACGAATATGGATGGCTCAACCCTTACGAAGTTGGGCTGGATTACACGGTCAACTTGGACAAGGACCAGGACTTCATCGGTAAGGAGGCGTTGAAGCGCATCGCCGCCGAAGGCGTCAAGCGCAAGGTCGTCGGGATCGAGCTCGAGGGCGACCCGATCATCGGCTACATCGAGGACTACCTCGAGGTCGTCGACGGTGACGACCTCATCGGTCAGGTCTCCTCGGTCTTCTACTCGCCCCGTCTCGAGAAGAACATCGGGTATGCCCAGGTTCCGATTGCACTAGCAGACACCGGCAGCAAGCTGACCGTCAGGTCGGCGAAAGGCGAGTATCACGCGGTTGTCGTGGACAAGCCCTTCGTAGACCCGAAGAAGGAAACGCCCAAGCTGTAGCAGTCGCGCATCCCGCCCCGATCCTTAGGGCGCAGCCATCGGCGATGTAGGGCGCTCAAATGCGCCGGTGATTTGCGCGGCGATGCACTAGTCGGGTTCTACTTGCCGAGGAAGCCTATGCCGCAAGTAGGGGCTTCGCCTCTGAGATGACACGATCTCGATGAGAGGGACGAATCGAGCGTTCAGTCGCAACTTCCACTGAAATCCCAAGGGTCTCCTCCAACTCCCGCTTCAAGGCGGCCATCGTCAGAAGGGTTGTGTCGAGCCCGGGCCTTACGAGAAGATCCAGATCACTATCAGGGCGGGCAGCGCCGCGGGCCCGTGAACCGAACCGCACGTCACTGACGCCGTGCGGGGCTGCAATCTCGGGAATCCGTTCCACCGGCAGTCCATCCATGGTCCACAGCGTATCGAGATCTGCGCTATCTGGGTTGGGGGCCGCTACGGCCCCCTTTCGCAACCTGAGTAATTAATGGCCTACCCTCGGACGGTGGTGACAGAAACGCACCGTAGCTCCAAGCTGAAGGTAGCGTAACTATGGTGGCCAAAGGCTTAGTCGTTATCGGCGGCTTGTGCAGTGCCTGCAGTGTGTTCCTTCCCTGGATGGCCTCCGAAGGCAACCGGGTAAACGGCCTGGATCGCGATCCGTTATCCACCGCATTCGACTTCGTTCTGGGACCCGGACCGGCGGTAGTGCTCGTCTGTGGATTGATCACTCTGGCCTTTGGGGCAGCCATGTTCGCTCGCTCAGAACCGGGCCCAGTGCGAACCCTAGGGAGCCTAGCCACAGGAGCAAGCTTGGTTGTCGCCATCGTCAGTGCTTACTACGCAATCGGCCTCGCAATCGCGCCCTATGAGGTTCTCATCCCTTCAGGAAGCTTTGGAGTCTATGGTCCCAGCGGGATGCCTTCTCCTCTAGGGAGAGGCTTGTTGTTGGCGGTCGGTGGCGGACTGGCCGGGGTCGTGGGAGGAGCGCTGAGCATCCGGAACGCAAAGCGGTAAGGCTTCAAGCCGCGAACCTCACGGCGGCTCTCTTTGTGTGTCACACCCCCTCTTTAATATGTAGCCATGTTCGAACCACTGGCCCACGCCAAAGCCGCCATCAAAGACGTCGTTACGACGCTTGACCCCGACACCTTGGAGGGTGGCTTCGCCACCGAGCTGGTCGAGGAGTTCGCCGCGATCGAGCGGCTCGCCGCGGCGGGTAAGGCCCTGTGTGCTCAGCGCGTCGCCCAGTCGGGAGCATGGCGGCGCCACGGTGACCGCTCGCCGGCGCGCTGGGTGGCGCGCACCACCGGCACCTCGGTCGGCCACGCCCTCGGGGTGCTCGAAACGGCCGAGGGTATTGGGGAGCTTCCCGCGACCGAGACTGCACTGCGCTCGGGGGAGCTGTCCCAGGTCCAGGCCCAAGAGATCGTGTCCGCCGCCGCGGTCAGCCCCGCTTCCGAGTCAGGGCTTCTGGCTGCGGCCAAGACCGAAACCGTCTCTCAGCTCAAAGAGCATTGCGCCAAGATCAAGGCTGCCGCAAGCTCTGCCGAGCTCGACCGCTACGAAGCCATCCGGGTGCGCCGCCGGCTGCGTCACTTCCGTGATCCCGACGGCGCCTGGCACCTCGACGCG
>JACDCD010000153.1 GCA_013694625.1 Actinomycetota bacterium
GGTCCGGCAACAGGGGTGCATACCTCCAGATCGATTCGGGACCGTTCGCAATGCCGGCGCGCGTGACCTCAGACGCGATCGCGTCATAGTCGTAGACGACCTCGAGCGGTCCCCAGCAGAATTCGCAAACATGCTGAGGCGCAACCGGGTAATCCCGCCCGCATTCGCGGCACCTCAACCCCTCGACGTACTTCAAATTGTCCCTCTACCTTGCTTGCTTGTCCGTACCGCTTGGATAGCACACCCTGACCGGGCCCGATTCCGAGCCAACCAAGGGGCTCCTGCCGTCTTAGACGGCGCCTTACGGACACCCGACCTCCAGCTCTGGAGACCGCCCGAGTCGCTAGAGCCCGTGGGCCCGGCGAAGGAGCCTCTCTGTCGTTTCCGCCAGGGCCGCCGCGGTGTCCTCCAGCGCCCGCTCTCGCCCCACCGTCTCGACCAGCGACGCGGCATGCTCGATGCCCTCGGCGCGCAGCTCCTCGTGGCCTACCTCCGAATCACCGACCACGGCCCAGCAGGCTACCCCGGCCCCCCTGGCCATGCGGGCCACTCCGATGGGCGTCTTGCCGCCCAGGCTGCCCGCGTCGAGGCGGCCCTCCCCGGTGATAACCACATCTGCCCGGGCGATGGCCGAGGCGAGACCGGTGGCCTCGGCCACAACGCTGAAACCCGACGCCAGCCGCGCGCCGAAGAACGCCGCCAGGCCGAAGCCGAGCCCTCCGGCGGCGCCGGCGCCCGCCGAGCCGGCCAGGCCGGGGTCTCCGCCCAGATCCCGTTCGACCAGGTCGGCCAGGTTGGCGAGACCGTCATCGAGGAGGGTCACCTGCTCGGGTGAGGCCCCCTTCTGGGGGCCGAACACGTGGGCTGCCCCCCGCCCGCCAAAGAGCGGGTTGTCGATGTCGGTCGCGCCCGTGATGGAGCATTGCGCCAGCCTGGGATCGGCCCCGGTCCCGTCGATCTCCATCAGATCGGCCAGCGCCCCTCCACCGGCCGGCAGCTCGTGCCCGCGCGCATCCAGGAAGCGCCAGCCCGCCATAGAGGCGGCGCCGATCCCGCCGTCGGTCGAGGCGCTGCCGCCGATGCCGACGATCGCAGTGGTCGGTTCGGTCTCGTCGAGGCCCGCAAGGATGAGCTCGCCCGTGCCTCGAGAGCTCGCCCGTAGCGCGTCCCGGCGGGCAGGCGGCACCAGGGTCAGACCGGATGCGGCGGCGACCTCGAGTGCGACCCTCCCGTCGTCGAGGCGGCCCATGGGAGCGTGGACCGGTGCGCCGAGTGGGCCGGACACCATCTTGGGTTCGATCCGCCCCCCGATCGCCGACATCAGTGCCTCGAGCGTCCCCTCACCCCCGTCACCCAAAGGGACAATCTCAACACCGGCTCCGGGAAAGGCGCGTTGCACTCCCTTTGCGATCGCGCGCGCAACCTCGCTCGCCGTCAGCGTTTCCTTGAACTTGTCCGGGGCTATGAGAACCAGCACGCGTGGATTCCTTTTTGGCCCGGGGAATCGATCTTGTCCCCACCCTTCTAGGATAAAGCGGTGGACAAAGCCCTTGACGTCGTGTTGGTGTCGAACCGTGGTCCCGTTTCGTTCGTCGAGGTGCAGGGAAGCTTCCAAACCCAGCGGGGCGCCGGTGGACTGGCCGGAGCGCTTGACTGGGCCGCACGCGAGCTCGGCGATCGCGCTGAGTGGATCGCGGCAGCCACCTCCGACGCCGACAAGAGCGCCCTCGAGCAAGGCGCCACGAAGGACTTGCCCAAGGAGCTCGGTTATCCCGTCCACCTGATCGACATCGACCCGGGCACCTACGGCGAGTACTACGACATGGTCTCCAATCGGATGTTGTGGTTCGCCAACCACTGCTTGTGGAACGAGCTGGGAATCGATTCCTTCGGACAGCGCGAGCTCAGCGCATTCGAGAAGTCCTATGACCCGGTCAATCGCAAGTTCGCAGAGGTGGCCGCGGAACGCATCGGCGAGGACGCGCTGGTCTTGTTTCAGGACTATCACCTGGCGACAGCGCCCCGGCATCTGCGCGCCGCCCGGCCGAATCAGACAATCCTCCACTTCACACATTCGTCGTTCTGCGGGCCCCACGGACTCGGGCGCCTGCCGCGACCCATCCCCCGCCGGATCATCGAAGGAATGCTCGGAGCCGACCTGGTTGGATTCCACGTCGCACCGTGGGTGGAGGGGTTTATGCAGTGCTGCGAGGAGATCGGTGCGGAAGTCGATCGCTCGGTGGGCGTGGTCAAGTTCGAAGGCCGCCGCAGCTGGGTTCGCGCCTACCCGATCCCGGTCGATGCCGATGAGTTGCGTGCCACCGCCGCGAGCAATGACGCCAGGATATGGTCACAGCGATTCGTCGAGGAGACCTCCGGGCCGTTACTTGTCCGGGCCGACAGGACCGAGCCGTCCAAGAACATCGTGCGCGGATTTCAGGCTTACGGCATGGTCCTGGACCGCCGTCCCGACCTGGCCGGCCGGGCACGCTTCGTTGCCTGTCTGTATCCCTCCCGCCAATCGATGGAGGAATATCAGACCTACTCTGCCGAGGTGCGCGAGGCGGCCGCACAGGTCAACAGCCGGCATCACGGGGCGATAGACCTCTTCATGGAGAACGACTTCCCGCGCACGATGGGCGCGCTCATGGTCTACGACGTTCTACTCGTCAACTCGATCATGGACGGCATGAATCTCGTTTCGAAGGAAGGCGCTGCGGTTAACGAGACCGCGGGGGTGCTCGTGTTGTCGAGAAGCGCAGGTTCGTTCAGTGAGCTGGGTGAGGACTCTGTCGCCATCGATGACCCCCTCAGCATCGAGTCGACCGCGGCGGCGTTGGAGGAGGCCCTGGACATGCCCATGGGCCAGCGCTTCGACCGTGCAGCCCGGCTCAAGGACACGGTGGGTGCGAGCAAACCCCAGGAGTGGATCAACACCCAACTGGAAGACCTTGCGGCGATCCGGAACCACGGCGAGCCGTCAACCGCCCCCTCGGTTCGAGACTAGCTGCTCTGCCGGCGCGCCGATGGCACTCGAGCAAAATGGTCTGCGCGACGGGACCCTAACCGGCGAGATCCCGTAGCCACCTCAGCACTCCGGTGGGACCGTCCACGATCACATCGGCGCGCCTCAGCAGCTCCGGAGGGGACTCGAGAGAGCGCACACCGACCTTGATGGTCGAGAGGCCCTCCTCTTCGAGCCGATCGAGCGCATCAAAGGCTGGAAGGTCACCACGGTCATCCCCCACGAACGCTGCTCCTTCGAGGCCGGCCGAGTTTGTCCGGGCACTCACGACGTCACCTTTGGACCATTCCACGGGCGGGCGCAGCTCAAGCGCGCACTTCCCAGGCGCTTGGACGAGGTCGTGCTCAGCGGTCAGTTCGTCCGCCAGTGAGGTCATGGCCTCGGCGGCACGGGTGCGATCCGGCGCCTTGCGCCAGTGAAGGCCCACCATGTAGCCCTTGTCCTCGACCAGCAGCCCTTCGATGCCGAGGCTCTCGGCGCGCCGTTCAGCCTGTTGCAGGACGGTCTTGATCAACGGCTCGTAGGTTGCCAGATCGTCCGAGACGCTGATCGTCCCGTCGATCGAACGCTCCGCACCATACAGCCCCCACAGCTCGACGTCGGGGCCGAACCATTCGAGCAACTCCTGAGCAGTGCGACCCGACACCACCGCAACCAACCCGAGCCGCCGGGACAAACGCGTCATCTCCGGGGGAATTCCGGTCAGCGGACGGGCGTCTGAAGGGTCATCGACGATCTCGGACAGGGTTCCATCGAAGTCCAGAAAGAGCCCGGTCATCTCGGGCGAGTCGGACCAGACCCCCTGGTGCCCGGTCGTCATTCCTTGGCCTCGTCGCGGCCCACGACGACGTGGATGGTGACGTCGGGAGAAAGGTTGCCGGGCCTCGGGCCCGCGGCCCAGCCGAAGCGCTCCGCCAACCGCCTCGCGACCCTCTCCGCCTCGGGGTAGGACCAGAACACCGTCGTGCTTCCATAGGCCGTCGATGCCTCAGCCTCGTACGGGACCGCGAAGCCCAGGGCAACCAGACGATCGACCATGCGATCCTGCGCTCCGCCCGTTCGGACCGAATTGAGCACCTGAACGGTCACCCCGTCGGTGATGAGAGGCGGTGGCGCTACCTCACCATCGTCCTTCTCGGCAGAGCCTCCCGTGGGGCCGGGCGTCGGGCTGGGCGTGAGGGTCGGGCTTGAACTCGGCTCCGGTGACGCTTGCGTCGACGGCTGGGCTCTGAGCCCGCCACCCTCCGGGCGCACCACGAACCACACGCCAATGCCAACGAGAGCCGCTATGAGGACCCACGGCAGCACCCACCCCGCGACGGAGCGATAGAAAGCCCATTGATCTCCTGCGGAATGTCGCCCCACCCCCTGGATTCTACTGAGAGGTTGCCGTCCCCCCTCGTCACGCGTCCCGGGGCCGGGCTATCAGCCTCGGCCGGGCGAGTAGTTTGAGCCTAGAAGGCGGGCCACCCGCTGCTTCTGTCGATAGACGCGCAGTCGCTTCAACCGCTTCACAAGTATCGGATCGAGGGCCTCGGCCTCGGGCTTCTCCAACAGTTCGTTGAGCAGTTGGTAGTAACGGGTCGCTGATATTTCGAAGCGCTCCCTGATGGCGTGCTCCTTGCCACCGGCATGCTTCCACCACGACCGCTCGAACTCAAGGATGTCTTTGTCTTTTTGTCCGAGCACTCCCACGTCCTGCAGACTAGAACCGCCGAACGCCGGTGGTCCGGATATCTAGGGAAAGAGGCCTCGCGTCAGATGGGCTTCGGCGACTCGGCCTACACCGATCCAGTGTGCGGCCTGTCGCAACGTTAGCCCCTTCTCGTTCGCCAGCGTCTCGACCTCACCGTAGGCCCGCTCCAAGATGTCCCGCAGGCGATCGTTGACGTCCTCCTCGGACCAGAAGTAAGCCTGGATATCCTGCACCCATTCGAAGTAGGAGACGACGACACCGCCTGCATTGGCGAGGATGTCGGGCACCACAAAGATGCCTCGGTCGTTCAAGACCTTGTCGGCCTCGAAAGTGATGGGTCCGTTTGCCGCCTCACACACGATGTCCGCCCGCACCCTGTCGGCATTCTTCACGGTTACGACACCTTCAACAGCAGCCGGCACCAGCACATCACAATCGATCTCGAGCAGCTCCTGATTCGTGATCGAGTCTGCACCTGGGTATCCCGAGACCGTCCCCAAACCCTGCTTGTGCCGGTTAATGGCTTCAGGATCGAGCCCCTTGGGGTTGTACAGCCCCCCCTCGACATCGGAGATTGCGACCACCTGACAACCTGCGTCGTGAAGCATCTGGGCGGCGCGTCCACCGACCTTTCCGTATCCCTGGATGGCGATGGACACTTCCTCGATCGCCAGACCCCTGGACCGTAGCGCCGAGAAGATCATGTACATCACGCCGCGTGAAGTTGCGCCTCCTCTGCCCTTTGACCCGCCGATGGCTACCGGCTTGCCGGTGACAACGCCGGGGACCGAGTACCCCTTGTTGGCCGAGTAGGTGTCCATGATCCACGACATGATCTCCTCGTCGGTGTTCATGTCGGGGGCGGGAATGTCCCGCTCGGGGCCGATCAGCGGAAGAATCTCGGAGGCGTAGCGCCGGGTCATTCGCTCGAGCTCGCCCCGGGAGTGCTGTCGGGGATCAACTTCGACCCCGCCTTTAGCGCCGCCGAAAGGTATGCCCGTCACCGCACATTTCCAAGTCATCCACATCGCCAGGGCCTTGACTTCGTCGATGGTGACGTCCTGGTGATAGCGGATGCCGCCTTTGGCCGGACCGCGGGTGACGTTGTGCTGAACTCGGTGGCCTTGGTACACGCGCGTAGAGCCGTCATCCATCCGAAACGGGACCGATACCGTAAGTGCCCTCTTGGGCGCTCTCAGCAGTTGGTGAACGCCGGGAGCCAATCCCATGAGCTCGGCGACCTCATCGAGTTGCGCCAGCGCGGTCTCCCATGCCGACTCGTGTGAGGCGTCTGGCTGCTCCTGGTGTTCCATCAGCTCCTGGGTCCTCGTTGACCTCTTGCCCGGCCCGGCTCATCCTGGTGTTGCGACGAGCTGGAGACAGGATTCGAACCTGCGGCCGGCCGCTTACAAGGCGGCTGCTCTACCGGACTGAGCTACTCCAGCCTGGCACCCTCAGGGTAACGCCTTATGCCGTTTGTCTCGTGACTCCGCCTGTGGAGGCGCAGCCTCCTCTGCTTTGCCCACATGAGGGCGACCTTGAACCCAACGACCGCCGGAATATGGACAGCTCCCTGGTGCATGCCATCCCTGTGGTCTGCACGCCCAGACACCCTGGCTGTCGTCAGAAGCCGTCGCCGAGGTCACGAGCTTCAAGCGAGCCTGGCTACGCGCTGCCGCCGGGGCCCACTCCGGCGCGAGCCCTCAGGCCCGGCATGCAGCAATACATAGCGATCGCTCCAGCGACTGCAACGTTCAGCGAGGCCAAGCGGCCGCGTTGCGGTATCCGTACCAACGCATCACAACGTTCCTTGGTCTTCACGCCCATACCCCTGTCCTCGGAACCCACGACTATTCCAACTGGGGGCTCAGCCAGGTCCGATGACCAGATATCGTCCTCCGCGTCGGCGTCGAGCCCCAGGATCCACAGTCCCGCCGTCCGCGCTGTCTCCAGGGCCTGGGTGAGATTGTGGACCCGCGCCACGGGAACCACCTCTGCGGCCCCGGCGGAGACCCGCCTGACGGCGGCCGTCACCTGGACCGTGCGGCGGGCGGGGATCACCACGCCCGAGAAGCCCGCCCCGTCGGCGCTCCTGAGCAGCGATCCAAGGTTATGTGGATCGGTGACGCCGTCCAAGAACAAGAGCGCCGGCGAATCGCCCGCGAGGAGAGTCTCGAGTGGGGTGTAGCGATAGCGTGCGGTCAGTGCGATAACCCCTTGATGATTCACGTCACCCGCCAGGCGGTCTATCTCCGAAGAGGGCACGATTTGCAAAGTGACGCCGGCTCGGTCGGCGCGCCTGCGTATCTCGTTGATGATGTTGGAAGGGGCATGCCCCTTGGCGATCAAGATGCGTTCGGCACCCTGGCCGGCGCGCAGCAATTCGAGGACCGGCCGCCGCCCGGCAAGAACGGGAAGCGACTCGCCCTTCACCCGCTCTCTTTTGGGACGGGGGTGATACGCCAGCGGGTGCCTGCCGCGGTGTCCTCGATGGCAACCCCCATTGCGGCCAGTCGTGACCGAATCGCGTCGGCGCGCTCGAACTCCTTCTCGCTGCGCGCCGTATCGCGAAGCTCCAACAAATACTGCACGAGGTCGTCCACCAACTTGGGTGACTCGGTCGGTCCGAAGTGAAAGCCCATCATCGTGGTCATCTCCGTAAAGGCCTCTGCGAGCGAGGACAGCACCTCACGGTCTTCGGTTTCCCCCCGTTGAGCAGGCTCGATGCGCCTATTCGCCTCGCGTACGAGCTCGTGCACCACGGCGAAGGCCTCTGAGGAATTGAAGTCGTCATCCATGGCGTCGATGAAGCGCCCGATGTACTCGGCCCCCGGTCCGACCAGCCCGTCCGCACCCTCGGGCCGGTGCAGATGTTGCGGTGCCGGCGGCATATCGGGGCCGAGTGCATGCTTCGCTGCTGCCAGGAAGGTGCTCCAGCGTTCATAGCCCTGAGCTGCATCGGCAAGGGCCTCATCGGAGAAGGAGAGTTGCGTTCTGTAAGACCCCGTCAAAGCCCAGTAGCGCGCCACTTCACCTGGATAGGCAGCGACAACCTCACGTGCAAGTACAACGTTGCCGAGCGACTTGGACATCTTCACCGATTCCATCTGCACCAGACCGGCGTGCATCCAGTGACGGACGAAAGGCTCGGTGTCCGCAAGTGCCTCGGCTTGAGCGATCTCGTTCTCGTGGTGAGGGAAGATCAAATCACTTGCGCCACCGTGGATATCGAACCCCGTTCCGAGGTATGTCGTCGACATCACCGAACATTCGATGTGCCACCCAGGCCGGCCCGGCCCCCACGGAGACGGCCACGAGGGCTCGCCTTCCTTCGCCGCCTTCCACAGTGCAAAGTCGAGTGGATGTTTCTTTCCTTCGTGTGGATTGACGCGATCACCCGCCCGCATGTCCTCGAGTGAACGACCCGACAGCTTGCCGTAGCTTGGGAACTTCTCTACCGAGTAGAAGACGTCACCGTCCGTTGCGTATGCGACGCCGCGCTCGATGAGGCCCTCTATGGCCTTCACCATTTCGCCGATGTGATCGGTGGCGCGGCTCAGGACATCCGCAGGGGTAACACCCAGCGCAGCCATGTCATCTTCGAATGCGCGCGTGTACTTTTCGGTAACCGCATCCGTGGTGCTGCCCTCGACTTTCGCCCGTTCGATAATCCTGTCGTCGACATCCGTGTAGTTCATGACATAGGTGACCTGCAGTCCTCGATACTCGAAGTACTGACGGATGAAATCGAACCAGAGAAAGGTACGAGCGTTGCCGATGTGGATCAGGTTGTACACCGTCGGACCGCAGACATACATCGCAACGCGTCCAGGATCGCGCGTGTCCAGCTCGACCACCGTGCGCAAGCGTGAATCGTGAAAGCGGATGCTCATGGCCTTAGCTTAGATCTGGTCGACGAGGGCCACGGCGATCGCCGCTATGCCCTCGCCGCGACCGGTGAATCCGAGCCCGTCTGTCGTCGTTGCCTTGATCGACACATCGGACGCCGGCAGACCCAGTGCCCGGGCGATCGCTGCGGTCATCTCGCCCCTGTGCGGCGCCAGTTTGGGCGACTGGGCAACAACAGTCCCGTCGACGTTCTCGATCCGGCATCCATGGTCTTTCAGAGTCTGGGCCGTGGCGCTGAGAATGTCGAGGCTCGAAGCCTCTCGCCAACGGTCATCGGGGGGAAACATGGTCCCGAGATCTCCGAGTCGCCCCGCGCCCAGCAGTGCGTCGGCAATGGCATGGCTGAGCACATCGGCGTCCGAGTGACCGCTCAGACCGGGCGGCCCCGGGATGACGACTCCGCCGAGGATTAGCGACCGCTCGGAGTCGAATGCATGGGAGTCGAAACCCAGGCCCACGCGTCTCATCGCCCAACACCGAACACCCGGCGCGCCACCCCCGGCAAAGTCAATGCCCCCGTCCCGTCGCCGGGGAGATCACACCCGAGTGGGCCATCGCCTCCGCCAACATGAAATCAGCTCCCGAGGAGATCTTGATATTGGCCCGGGCTCCCGCAATCACGGAAATACTCCCTCCGTACCCGGCCACCACTTGGGCGTTGTCGCGCACTGCGCCGCCCTCTGCACGCGCCCGCTCGTGAGCTTGCTGAAGCACGCCACAGTCCCATGCTTCGGGCGTCTGGGCGCGCCACCAACCGGTTCGGTCAACGGTCGACTCCACCCGGGTCGCATGGGTGAGCTTGAGAGTCTCGTCCAGCGGAACAGCGCAGATGGCGCCGTCGGATGATTGCAGGGCGTCGGTGACCTTCCCGACCAGATCTCGAGTTACGAACGGCCGTGTCACGTCGTGAACGACAACCGACGGGGACGACACAAGTTGCAGCGCCCGGCGCATAGACGAGTCCTCCGAGGTTCCTCCTGCGACGAGCTCCACCGAACTGTAGGGGCGGCACACCTCGGCAGCCTGTTCCTTCAGCTCTGGGGGAACCACGACCACAACGGGTTCGCACCCCGCGTACAGGAGCGTTTCCAACGACCAATCCACGAGGGTCCGGGCCCCGAGTTTGCGGAGATGCCACCGCGGCACCCCCCGGGACGAGATCCGCCTCCCGTTGGGGCCGAATGCGGCCAGGATCGCCGCACTGGGGGCCTGGGCTATCCGAGCACCTCGTCCAGCAGCCTCTCGGCTTCCTCTTCATCACAGCCGTTGGAGAAGGTGAGCTCGGAAACGAGTATCTGCCGTGCCTTGACCAGCATCCTCTTTTCGCCGGCCGAAAGGCCTTTCTCTTTGTCTCGCTGGTGAAGGCTGCGTACGACGTCGGCCACCTTGTAGATATCCCCCGACCGTAGCTTCTCGACGTTGGCTTTGAATCGCCGGGACCAGTTAGTGGTGTTAGTGGTTTCTTCCTGCTTTCTGAGCACCTTGAATACCTTGGGCACTTCCTTGGCCGGTGTTATCTCGCGAATGCCAACGTCCTCGGTCGAATCAATCGGCACCATCAGCGTCAACTCACCGTACGCAAGCTTGAGAATGTAGTAATCGCGGCTCTCGCCGAACATTTCCTTTTGCTCGAGGCCTTCGATTATTGCCGCCCCATGATGGGGGTAGACGACCTTATCCCCTACGTGGAAACGCACCCAAATACATCCCTTCTGGAGGTCGATCTCAGGCTACAGACTTCATTGGGCGATTCGAAAATCCTCCTGTAGCTCTAATCAAGGGTAGCACGGCCTGTCGACACCACCGATTTAGCGAGGCACTAGTTCTATGTGCCGGTGCAAGCCCGCCAGGCATCCCTGATATCACCCACGCTTATCTCTTCCATTCCCGAGCTAGACCGCTCGCTCCCGCGCGGAACGATTGCGGTGCGGAATCCCATTCGTAAGGCCTCATCGATGCGCCTTCGTGTTGCGGGCACCCGTCTGATCTCGCCACCGAGTCCGACTTCCCCGAAAGCGGTGGTCGTTTGATCAATGCAGGTGCCGCTTCTGGCCGACAACAACGCGAGACTCAATGCCATGTCGGCGGCAGGCTCGCGCACCGCCAAGCCCCCCGCAGCCGCAGCAAACACATCCCGCGCGTGGAAACTCTCGTCACAGCGCTCCGACAAGACTCCGAGGAGAAGCGTCAATCTCCGGCCGTCGACGCCAATCGCCACGCGTCTCGGTTGAGCCTGAGGAGTGGGGGTCAGCAACGCCTGGAGCTCCACAAGGACGGGCCGCGATCCCTCGAGGCAGGGAAAGACCACCGACCCGGGGATTCCCGGCAGGCGGTCCGCCAGCATCATCGCGGAAGGGTCCTCGACCGGCTCGAGTCCGGAGCCCCCGAGCTTGAGGACTCCCGTTTCGGTGCAAGACCCGAAACGGTTCTTGGACACCCTCAATGTCCGCAGGCTGCCGTCGCGCTCGCCCTCGAGCGTGAGCACCGCATCCACGACGTGTTCGAGGGCCTTGGGGCCGGCGACTGCGCCCTCCTTCGTGACGTGGCCGACCAATATGACCACCGTCCCGGTTTGCTTTGCATGCGCAACCAGAGTCGACGCGCATTCGCGTACCTGCAGCACGGAGCCAGCCGCCCCCTCGAGCCCGTCATCGCGCAGCGTCTGAACGGAATCGACTACGACGACATCCGGTCGTTGATTCAATGAGGCCGCCAACACCTCTTCGAGCGACGAGGACGCCGACACGAGGAATCGGTCGGCCGCCACATTGAGCCGTGCGCCGCGCAGCGCCACCTGTGCCACCGATTCCTCGCCTGTCATGAGAAGTGCGCGCCGCCCCCGTCCGATGACCCCGTCCATCAACTGCAGCACGAGGGTGGATTTACCGATTCCGGGCTCGCCGGCGAGCAGGATCGCGCTCCCGGCGACGAGGCCTCCACCCAGCACCCGATCCAGTTCGCACATGCCGGTGACCATTCGTTGAGGGGGCGGTCCATCGTGCACGAGTGAGGTGATCGCAGGGGCGGGCGCGGAAGCCGGCGAAGTCCGGGCGCTGCTCCACTCGCCGCACTCCGGGCAGCGCCCGAACCACCGGGGGGAGGTGTATCCACAGGCCGCACAGACGTGTTCGGCGCCGGGATGATGCGAGGCGAGGGCCTGGATGGTCTGACGCATGACCCCAACCTATTGAGGCCGTGAGACAAAATACGAAACCGAGCTGGAGGGCGCCGCGCCGACGGACGCGAAGAGGCCCGGCACTCAGGCCGGACCTCTGATCCTTGGACAACTGAGTCTCAGGGTTCGGGCAGCGACTCCGAATCCCCTTCACCGACGCCCGCGAGCTCGACCGGCGGGTGGTCCGGGGATCGCTCGGCCTTGCGGAACACGATCTCGTCCTCGCCCTTGTCGTTGGGTCCGACGTCCACGATGATCGTGTCGCCTGCCTCGTACTCCTTCCACAGAATCTTCTCCGACACCGGGTCCTCGACCAGGCGCTGGATCGACCGTCGGAGCGGCCTGGCCCCCAGGGTCGGGTCGTAGCCCCGCTTGGCCAGGAGGGCCTTGCTGGCGTCGGTGAGCTCGATCGCCACATCCCGGCTTTCGAGCTGGTTCGAGACCCGTCTGATCAGCTGATCGACGATTGACTTGACCTCGGCCTCCGTCAGCTCATGGAACACGATGACCTCGTCGATGCGGTTGAGGAACTCGGGACGGAAATTCCGCTTGAGCTCCTCTTCGACCCGCTCGCGCATCTTGTCGTAGGTGAGCTCGGAGCTTGCCTGCCCGAAGCCCATGGCCGGCTTCCTCAGATTCTGCGTTCCCAGGTTCGAGGTCATGATGATCACTGTGTTCTTGAAGTCGACGGTGCGTCCCTGGGCATCGGTGAGCCGTCCGTCCTCGAGAATCTGCAGCAGCGTGTTGAAGACATCCGGGTGCGCCTTTTCGATCTCGTCCAGCAGCACCACGGAATAGGGACGGCGCCGAACCGCCTCGGTGAGCTGGCCGCCTTCCTCATAGCCCACGTAACCCGGCGGCGAACCCACAAGCCGGCTGACAGTGTGCTTTTCCATGTATTCACTCATGTCGAGCTGGATGAGCGCGTTCTCGTCACCGAAAAGAAATTCGGTCAGAGCCTTCGCCGTCTCGGTCTTGCCGACACCAGACGGCCCGAGGAATATGAACGAGCCCGCCGGACGCTTTGGATCCTTAAGCCCTGCTCGCGTGCGCCTGATCGAGCGTGATACTGCGCCGATTGCGTCTTCCTGGGAGACGATGCGTTTGTGCAGCTCGTCTTCCATCCGCAGGAGCTTGGTGGTTTCCTCCTCGGTCAAGGAGGTGACGGGAATACCGGTCCAAGACGACAAAACCTCTGCTATCTCTTCTTCGTTGACCTCCGCCAACGCCTCACCTTCAGCGGTGCGCCATTCGACCTCTTTGAGAGAACGTTCCTCGATCAGATGCTTCTCTTCATCGCGATACCCGGCGGCGCGCTCGAAGTTCTGGGATTCAATCGCCTCTTCTTTGTTTCGCCTGACCTCGACGATGCTGTCTTCGAGCTCGCGGTAGTCGGGCGGCGCTCCCATCCTGCGGATGCGAAGGCGCGAACCGGCTTCGTCCATGAGGTCGATCGCCTTGTCGGGCAGAAAGCGGTCCGAGATGTAGCGGTCCGCGAAATTCGCGGCCGCAACCAGTCCCTGGTCCGTGATGTGAACGCGGTGGTGGGCTTCGTAGCGGTCGCGCAATCCTTTAAGGATCTCGATGGTGTGCGGCACGGTGGGCTCCGGCACCTTGATGGGCTGAAAACGCCGCTCGAGCGCAGCGTCCTTCTCGAGGTGCTTGCGGTACTCGTCGAGCGTCGTTGCGCCGATCGTCTGTAACTCACCACGCGCGAGCATCGGCTTGAGAATGCTCGCGGCGTCGATTGCGCCCTCTGCCGCACCCGCGCCGACCAGGGTATGGAGCTCGTCGATGAAGAGGATGATGTCGCCGCGCGTCTTGATTTCCTTCAGCACCTTCTTCAGGCGTTCTTCGAAATCCCCGCGGTAACGGGAGCCCGCCACCAGGGCGCCCAGATCAAGTGTGTATAGCTGCTTGCCCGTGATGGTCTCGGGCACTTCGCCGCGGACGATCTTCTGTGCGAGGCCCTCCACCACGGCGGTCTTTCCCACCCCGGGCTCCCCAATGAGCACGGGATTGTTCTTGGTGCGCCGTGACAGCACCTGCATGACCCGTTCGATCTCTTTTTCCCGCCCGATAACAGGATCGAGCTTGTTCTCGGCCGCCAGTTGGGTGAGATTGCGCCCGAACTGATCGAGAACCAGCGACCCCTGCTGTGTCTGGCTGGTGCCTCCACCTGCGGCTTCTTTCGAGCCGGAGTACCCGGACAGCAGCTGGATGACCTGCTGGCGTACCCGTCCGAGATCTGCGCCAAGCTTGACGAGCACCTGGGCGGCCACACCTTCACCCTCGCGGATCAACCCGAGCAGAATGTGCTCGGTGCCGATGTAGTTGTGGCCGAGCTGGAGCGCCTCCCTCAGCGAGAGCTCGAGGACCTTCTTGGCTCGTGGAGTGAAGGGGATGTGACCAGAGGGTGGCGACTGGCCTGCACCAATTATCTCCTCGACCTGTTGGCGGACTTTCTCCAACGAGATGCCAAGCGATTCGAGCGCCTTTGCGGCGACTCCCTCACCCTCGTGAATCAACCCAAGCAGGATGTGCTCGGTGCCGATGTAGTTGTGGTTGAGAAGCCTTGCCTCTTCTTGAGCGAGAACAACGACCCTGCGGGCCCGGTCCGTGAACCTTTCAAACATGGGGCCGCTCCTCCTTAGTCGGTGCAACCTGGTTTGGCGGTCCTGTAAAGCGAAGCACTGGGACCCTCTTCCGGCCCCCACCCATTATACGAAGGAGGGCCACTTACCCGGGGCCGGCCCCGGGCGTACAACCGGCTGCCACACATTTTCCTTTTGTAGCTGCCACACATTCTCCTTTTGTAGGTTCAACACTTCCGCCGTGACATTCGTTCCCGCTCAGTGAACTGGATCGGCCTGCAGTGTGCCCACTCCGAAGCGGAGGCGATGTGTCCCATTCGGGCGTCGTTTCCACAGAAGGCGAGCATTCCCCGGGGGCAGAGCAACACGGCCGCCGAATCCGAAGGTTCGGCCGAGCGGCACCCACGGCATGGCGCCGGGGAGGCGGCCTCGTTCGGGCACATTTATTCCGGGACGGGGAATCGTCCACAGACCAACCGTCCGGCGCTCCACCGAAACATGGTCGCGCGGGCCGAAGCTGGCAGCCATGCCACCTAGGCGAATCCCTCGAGCCGCTTCGAGCGACGCGGCGAGATCCGCTCCGGGCCGTGCCCGACCCGACGCCCAGCCGATCATCGCGACGGCCTGGTAAGCCCTCAGCTCCCATCCGTAGGGCTCGGCGTCCCACCAATCGACGAAGGCCGATCGCCACCTTCTGAAGCCCGGCAGAGGAAGGTAGTGGGCGCCGCGCGCCAAGCCTTCCGCCGCAACCGTCCCGGGAGGGAGTCCGACACCCGGGGTGAGCCCGAGGTCGAACAGCAGAGTCTGAGGCCTCCACCCCGGCCGGCCCCGGCCGTTGCCGCGGGAACGAATCCTGGCGGCTTCCGTGGAGCGGTAGAGCGCTCCGGCCCTGCGAAGCGCGACCTCGAGCCGCTCCACAAGACCCGGGCCGCCGCCGACGACCATCGCCTCGACCCTCCGGCGTCTCAGCCGGGCCAGGAGCTCCGGCAGGTTGTCGGCGCCCGGACTGTAGCCGACCCACTCGGCGCGCCGGCCTCCGGCCCCCGCCAGGGCCTGTTGCAGGGCGCTACGCGCCTCCAGGCCCGAGGGTGACCTCTCCATGAGCAGGCCCGTGGTTTCGTAACCGCGGTCTTCGAGGATGTAATCGGCCAGGTGCTTCGCCTGCCAGGAGATCGGCGGTGACACCTGGAAGAGGTGGGGTTGGGATCTCTCCAGGGGAGCAGCGGGGAGGTCACCGTAGCAGAGGATCGCGGGCACGCCGGCCTGGGTGAGGGCGTCCTCCGCCAGGGGAAGCACCTCGGGGGGCCCGGCGAAGACCACTCCGGCAGTGGCGTCCTCGGCGGCCAGTCGTTCGACCAGCGCCAGGGCCCTGTCTGAATCTCCGTGATCGTCGAGAGTGACGAGCTCATATGGTTCCCGCCCCGGGGCCAGAGAACGATTGAGGACGTTGACCCCCAGGTCGGCGCCCTCGAAGGCATCGTCTCCGCGCCATGCCCCCGGGCCCGTCATCGTGCCGACCAGACCGACTACGGGGCCCGGCTCCGTACGGGGGGCGCCGACGGGCACTCGCTGCGCGCTCCCATCGTCCCCTCCACCTCCCGGGTCGCACGCAGACAGGACGACAAAAGCTGCAGCCAGGAGGGCGCTCGTCCTCAAACGGCCACGCCGGGTCCGTCGCGGGCGGACCCACGGAGCGCTGATGCCATCAACCTTCCGGCTTCAGGGTCGGCCACAATATGACCTCCCGTATGGACGGCGTGTCGGTGAGGAACATGAGGAGCCGGTCTATTCCGAGCCCGAACCCCCCGGCGGGGGGCATGCCGTAAGCCAGCGCCTCGAGGAAATCCTCGTCCGGGAGCGTTGCTTCCTCATCACCTGCAGCCCGCGCGGCGGCCTGGGCCTGAAATCGCCGGCGCTGCTCGGCGGGATCATTCAGCTCCGAATAGATGGGTGCTATCTCGACTCCCTTCATCACCAGATCCGCATGCTCGGTGAATTCCGGAATGGTCCGGTGGTCCTTTGCGAGAGGGGAAACGTCCTTGGGGAACCCGGCCACGAACACGGGCCCGGTCAGCTGCCTCTCGGCGCGCGACTCGTAAATCTCGGCAAGGACCTTGCCCGGAGGCCACGCCGGGTCGACACGCACGCCAAGAGCCTCCGCCTCCTCGCCCACCTTGTCCCAGCGTCCCTCGGACCACGCCTCCGTCAGGTCCAGCCCGGTGGCCTCCGCAATGGCGTCGAACATGGTGATGCGAGCGAAAGGAGGATGGAGCTCGAGGTCCGGTGCGCCGTCCGGCATCACCTCGCGTACGGCCCGCGCTATCGCCATTACCAGCGACTCCACCAACGACATGGTGCGGTTGTAGTCGACGTAGGCTTCGTAGGCCTCGAGCATCGTGAACTCCGGGTTGTGTCTGGCCGACACCCCCTCGTTGCGGAAGCTGCGGTTCAACTCGTAGACCTTCTCCAGACCACCGATCAACAGGCGCTTGAGATGCAATTCGGGCGCGATCCGAAGGTAGAGCTCGATATCGAGCGCGTTGTAATGGGTGGAGAACGGGCGGGCGACGGCGCCACCCGCGATGGCGTGGAGCAGGGGCGTCTCGACTTCGAGGAAACCCTCCGACTGCATGACGCGGCGAATCGAGGCATTGGCGGCCGCCCGGGTCTCGACCAGACGGCGCGACTGCGGATTGAAGATCAGATCCAGATGGCGCTGACGGTACCTGCCCTCGACATCGGTGAGCCCATGCCACTTCTCAGGCATCGGCCTCCGACAGGGAGCAAGAAGCGTGAACGAAGCAACCTTGACCGAGAGCTCCCCACGGCGCGTCTTCATCACGCGCCCCTCGGCGCCCACGATGTCACCCACGCTCAAGCCGCCGAATTCCGCAACGCCCTCTGATCCGAGTACGTCCATGTGCGCAAAAAGCTGGACCTCGCCCGTGACATCTTCGAGATCGGCGAACGCGACCTTGCCGTGACGGCGCAGCGTTCTGAGACGTCCCGCCACCCTCACGGGGTCGTCCGGCGCCTCGGTGCCGGGCTCCAGGGCCTTCCACCGGGCGCGTAGCTCCTCCGTGGTCGCCGTGCGCCTGTAGCCGTACGGGTAAACGTCCCGGTTCTCAGATGCCACGGGAACCGGCGCATCCCTCCGGGAACGTGGGTCCGGCCCCCTGTTGTCCTTGCTTGTCGCCCGCGCGCGCCTCGACCCCATCGGCCTCGGCGCGTACCCCCGGGAAGTTGCGTTCGAAGATCAGGCGAAGGCCCCTGAGTGTCAACATCGGCTCGATGTGGCCGACCCGGCGGCAATGCTCGACCACGGTTCCTGCGAGGCCGCCGGTGGCGACAACCGATACCGTGCCCTCCTCGCTGCCGCCCATCTCCTGAGTGACGCGCTCGATCAGGCCGTCGACTAGTGAGGCGGTGCCGAATATGACGCCGGACTGCACGCTGTTGATCGTGTTCCTGCCTATCGCCGATGGCGGGGCCACCAACTCGACGCGTTGTATCTGAGCCGTGGCGGAGAACAACGCGGCGGCCGAAGTGTCGATGCCGGGGGCAATGGCGCCACCGAGGTACTTGCCCTCCCCAGAAACCGCATCGACGGTGATGGCGGTGCCGAAGTCCACCACGACGACACCTTCGTTCGGGTACATCTCGTGTGCGGCCACGGCGTTCGCGATCCGGTCGGCGCCGACCTCCCGGGGATGATCGGTCATCACGCCGATGCCCGTCCTGGTACCGGGCTCGACAACGAGAGGGGGGAAGCCGAAATACTTGAGCGTCATCTCCCTGAGCTCCTGCGTCGCAGGCGGGACCACGGAGGAGATGGCGACACCGGTTATCGAGCGCGTAAAGGAGAGGCCCGCCAGCGCCAGAAACTGACCGAACATGAGCGCAAGCTCGTCCGCGGTGCGCCCGGCATCGGTCGAGGCGCGCCACTCGTACAGCAAATTGTCCCGGTCGAAGACACCGAGGTGGGTTTGTGTGTTGCCCACGTCAACGGCGAGCAGCATCCTCAGACATCCCCGGGTTCGAGCGCCGGCCACTGCAGGTTGTCGATCAGACGGGTGGCTCCGATCCGTACGGCGCCCACGAGCAACGCCGGGCCCCCGTGCTGCGGCGCGCCGAAGGTGACCGGGTCGACGACCCGCGCATAGTCAAGCTCGACGCCGGGCTCGGAGGCCACGATCCCGGCCATCACGTCTCCGGCTTCCCCTGCCTCTGATCCCCGGTCGAGGGCAGCGCAACCGGCCAAGAGGGCCCGGTGGAGCACCGCCGCCCGGCCGCGCTGTTCGGACGAGAGAAGAGCGTTTCGTGAGCTGATCGCCAGGCCGTCGGGAGCGCGTACGGTCGGACATGCGTGGATGTCCACAGGGAACCGCAGGTCTGTCACCATCCTTTTCACGAGAGCGAGTTGCTGTGCGTCCTTCTGCCCGAACCAGGCGCCGTCGGGCCGCACAAGATTGAACAGCTTAGCGACCACGGTGAGCACACCGTCGAAGTGGCCCGGACGGGATGCACCCTCGAGGACGGTCCCCAGCGGGCCTGCACTGACCGTCACCATGTCCGACAGGTCCGAATGGTAGATCTCCGACATGCCCGGGTGGAAGACCACATCGACGCCGGTCTGGTTCGCCAACTCGAGGTCGCGGTGCTCGGCGCGCGGATAACCGTCGTAGTCCTCTCCGGGCCCGAACTGCAGAGGGTTGACGAAGATGCTGAGAACCACAACCCTCGAATTTGCGCGAGCGGCCGCGACCAGTGCAAGGTGACCCTCATGAAGGGCTCCCATCGTGGGCACCAATCCGATAGCCCCCTGTGGTGCGGCCTCCAGGGCGCCGCGCAGCTCGCCCACAGCAGCGACAGCCCTCATCTGTGGTGCGGCGCCTCGGCCACCTCGTCGGGCGCGGCGCCGGGGACGCGCCTGGGGGACCGGATGCCCATCAGGGACGAGCGGGCCGCAGCAAGCTAAGCGAAGCTCTCAAGCAACCGGACCTCGCCCTCGGCCTCCGGCACCGAGCTCTCATATGGGTCTCCCCAGGGATCGGCCAGAGCGGGTTCGATCTCGAGGAGGGGCACCAGCACGAAGCGGCGCTCCCTGATCCTTGGGTGGGGAATCTTCATACCGGGCTCGGACATCTCCTCCTCGCCGAAGAGCAGGATATCGAGATCCATCACCCGCGGGCCCCATCGGGCATCGTTGGGACCGCGTCCAAGCCGGCGCTCGACCTCCTTGCAGACCCCCAGTAGCTCGCGAGCCTCCAGCTCGGTGAAGATCCGCACCGCTAGGTTGACGAAAGAGCGCTGCGGTGGTCCGCCGACGGGGGAAGTCTCGTACAGGCTCGAGACCGTCTCGATCTTGATGCCGGGCACCTCTTCGAGCGCGGCCACACCCCCGCGACAAAAACCGGTCCTGTCGCCGACGTTGGAACCCATTCCGATGTAGGCGGTAACCATGAACCCCGATGCCTCCTGTCACGCCCGGTTGTTTGCATTCTCGCATCCTCACCGGGTGGACAACGGCATGGACCCCTCCGATGGTCAACTACCCGGACGGGCTCCCGGCTTGGATCGCCTCGGTCATCCGGACCACCTGGGTCATGGCCTCGATGTCGTGTACCCGCACGATTTGGACGCCGTGCGCGACCGCCCAGGCGACGGTCGCCGCGGTTCCGGACAGACGCCGGGCGGCCGGAACATCCAGAACCGCTCCGATTAAAGACTTGCGAGAAGTTCCTGCCAGCAGGGGGAGTCCCAGATCGGCGAACTCGCCTATGCGTTTCAGTAGCTCGAGACTCTGCCCGGCCGTCTTGGCGAAACCAATGCCGGGA
Source organism: Actinomycetota bacterium (assembly GCA_013694625.1). GTDB lineage: Bacteria > Actinomycetota > CADDZG01 > CADDZG01 > WHSQ01 > JACDDL01. Next base: position 20,237 of record JACDCD010000153.1, read on the forward strand.
TCGAGCACGATTCGATCGGCGCCCACCCCCGCTGCCTTCAAGTCCTCGGCGCGCCGCCCGAGGTAGCCCGCAACCTGGCCCACGAGGTCGTCGTAGGTGGTCAACGAGGTCATCGTCTCGGACGTGCCGCGCGAGTGCATGACCACCACCGCGACACCGTCCGGGCCCGAGGCAGCCGCCGCGGCGGTCAGATCCTCGGTTGCGTCCTCCCCACCGGTGTCGTTGATAATCGAGGCGCCTGCCGCGACGGCGCTCCTTGCGACCTCGGCCTTACGGGTATCGATGGAGATGGGCACATCCAACTCGGGCGCAAGCGCCTCTATCACCGGAAGTACGCGGCGAATCTCTTCACCCGGCGACACCGGGGCAGCACCGGGGCGGGTCGACTCACCACCCACGTCGATGATCGCTGCACCTTCGGCCACCATCTGGTGGGCGCGATCGAGGGCTAGGGCATGGTCGAAGTAGCTGCCCCCGTCGGAGAACGAGTCCGGGGTGACGTTCAGCACACCCATCACCGCCGCCCGCCGCAGATCCAGGACGAACCGGCCGCACCGCAGATTCATCGGCCTCCCCCGCCCGCCGGCCTACCAGTGAGGATGACGCTCAAGCAGTTCTGAGATTTGATCGGCCGGTTGCGGTGGAGCGAAGTAGTGGCCCTGGGCGAGGTCGCATCCGAGCGCTCGGATTGCCGACATCTGCTCTGCTGTCTCGACTCCCTCCGCCACCACCTTCAACCCCAACGATTTCGCCAGGGTGATGATGGCCCGGACGATGGCGAGATCCCCGGGGTCCCGGGTCACCCCCGCTACGAAGTCCCTGTGGATCTTCAATGAATCAACATCCAGAGTCTTGATGTAGTTGAACGACGAATAGCCCGTGCCGAAATCGTCCACGCTCAACCCCACGCCCAGGGAATGCAAGGTGGCCAGGGCGCTGATCGCGCTGTCGGCGTCTTCCATCATGGCGCTCTCGGTTATCTCGAGGAAGAGGTGGGAGGGCTCGATGCTCGACTCGTTGATCGCATCCCTGATGGTGTAAACGAGCTCCGAATGTGGCAGCTGGCGCGCCGAGATGTTTACCGACACAACCATCGCCTTGTCGGTCGACTCGGCCCACCGGGCCGCCTGACGGCAGGCCTCGCCCAGCACCCAGTCGCCGATCGGAAGGATCAGTCCGATCTCCTCGGCTGTGGGGATGAAGGCGTCGGGCTCCAGCAACCCCTTTTCTGGGTGAGCCCAGCGCAGAAGGGCCTCTGCCGCAACGATCCTGCCCGTCTCGAGACGTATCTCGGGTTGGTAGAAGAGCCGCAGCTCACCTCTCTCGATCGCCCGGTGCAGGGCGTTGTCGTTGCCCAGGCGATTGGAGGACCTTACGTGCATCGCCGGACTGAACAGCTCGTACCGACCCTTGCCTTTCTCTTTCGCGTGATACATCGCGGCGTCGGCGTCCCTGATGAGAGCTTCGGGATCGGTCGCATCACCTTGTTTGGCGACCGCTACCCCGACGCTGGCGTTGCTGAAGACGTCGCCTTCGTCCAGTGCGAACGGTTGGGCCATGGCCTCTGTGATTCGGCCTGCGATGGCAATGGCGCCTGCCTCCCCTCTGACGTCCTCGCAGAGGATGGTGAACTCGTCCCCTCCAATGCGCGCTGGGCTGTCCCCGGGGCGAACGGATTCCTTGAGCCGCGTCGCAACCGCTCTCAGGAGTCGATCGCCGGCGGCGTGACCCATGCTGTCGTTCACCCGCTTGAAACGATCGAGATCCATGAACAGGACGGCAACATCATTGGAGCTCCGCTCGAGGCGCGCCAGTGCGACCGTCAACCTGTCGATGAAAAGACTTCTGTTGGGGAGTCCCGTAAGCGGGTCGTGCAGGGTCTGATGGATCAGTTCCGCCTGCATCTGCTTCAACTTGCTGATGTCGTGCACCTGGCAGAGGAAGCCCGCCGGCCTGCCGTCGTCGCAAACCGTCGACACGCACCACAATCCCCAGACGGGATAGCCGTCGGCATGGATGAAGCGGCCTTCGGTTTGATAGCTCGAGATCTCCTCCGTCAGCATGCGCCGAAGGGCGAGATCGGCTTCGAGATCGTCGGGATGGGTGAGCGCTTGAAGTGTGGTTGCCCGCAATGCCCGCTTGGAGTAGCCGACGAATTCGCACAGGGCGTGATTCACGTCCATGAAGGCGCCCTCGAGATCGATCAGGGCAACACCCGTCCGCGAATTGCCAAAGGTGTTATGGAACCGGGTGTCCTGATCTCTATGCGGAGTCCCAATCCCGGACTCAGCCACCGAGCGCGATACCGGGCTGGGGCCCGTGTCTTTAGCGCCCATATATTCCACAATCTAACAGTAGTCGGCCGACTCCGCAAGGGCGTCGGGCACCTCGAAGAGACCAAGGCCCCAACGGAGAGGGTAATTGCCGACCCTGAAAACTAGGCTTCGCCCCAACTCGGCTTGGGGGCCGGGAGGGTCCGCCGGGCGCGCCGGGCCCCGGGCTGGGGCCCCTCTTGGGGCTCACCGGTTTGCCCATCTGCCTGGGCCTTGCGACGCAGCCGCCGGCGCTCGATGGGATTGGCCGGGGACTGTTTGGCGACCTCGGCGAGAATCTCAGACACCTCGGACCGTTCCAGGGACTCTTTCTCGAGCAGCCGGGTCACCATCGCGTCAAGCTTGTCCCTGTACTTGGTGATGATGTCGCTCGCTTCGTCGTGCGCTTCGTCCACCAGCCGGCTGACCTCACGATCGATCTTGGCTGCCACGACGTCCGAGTAGTCCTGGACGTGCCCGAAGTCCCGGCCGAGGAAGGGTGGGGACTCGTTCTGCCCGAGCGCGAGAGGCCCAAGCTCGGACATCCCGAACTCGGTCACCATCTGGCGAGCGATGCGGGTACAACGCTGAATGTCATCCTGTGCGCCGGTGGTGGGTTCGTCAAAAACGGTTTCCTCCGCCACCCGTCCACCCAGCAACATAGCGAGCTGGTCTATGAGCTCGGAGCGCGTCACCAGGAAGCGGTCTTCGGTCGGGAGGTTCAGGGTGTAGCCGAGCGCACGCCCGCGAGAAACGATTGAAACCTTGTGCACCGGATCGGCGTTCGGAAGGGCATGCGAGACCAGAGCGTGGCCGGCCTCGTGATAGGCGATGACCTTTCGCTCCTTCTCGGAGATGACCCGGCTACGTCGCTCGGGTCCGGCGAGGACGCGGTCTATCGCCTCCTCGAGCTCACCCATCCCGATCTCGCTCCGCGAGAAGCGCGCCGCCAGGAGCGCGGCTTCGTTCACGACGTTCGCAAGGTCTGCGCCGGTGAACCCCGGGGTGCGGCGCGCCAGGACCTCGACATCGATGTCCTTGGCCAACGGCTTGCCTCTGGTGTGCACCTTGAGAATGCCGGTGCGTCCGTTGAGGTCGGGGCGGTCGACCACGATCTGGCGGTCGAAGCGGCCGGGCCTCAACAGGGCAGGATCCAATATGTCCGGCCGGTTCGTCGCCGCTATGAGGATCACCCCGCCCTTGACGTCGAACCCGTCCATCTCGACGAGCAGTTGGTTGAGCGTCTGCTCGCGCTCGTCATGGCCGCCCCCGAGTCCTGCGCCCCGGTGGCGTCCAACGGCGTCGATTTCGTCCATAAACACGATCGACGGAGCATTCGACTTGGCCTGCTCGAAGAGGTCGCGCACCCGGCTGGCGCCGACGCCCACGAACATCTCGACGAAGTCGGACCCCGCGATTGAAAAGAACGGGACCCCGGCCTCTCCTGCAACCGCCCGCGCCAGCAGCGTCTTGCCGGTCCCCGGTGGACCGAACAGCAGCACCCCCTTGGGGATCTTTGCGCCCATCGCCTGAAACTTCTGAGGGGCCTGCAGAAACTCCTTGATCTCCTCGAGCTCCTCCACGGCCTCGTTGAGGCCGGCGACATCGGAGAACGTGATCTTCGGCTGGTCTTTGGTGACGAGGCGCGCTTTCGACTTGCCGAACGACATCACCCGGTTGCCGCCTCCCTGCATCTGCTGCATCAGGAAGAAGAAGAATCCGACGATGATCAGGATTGGCAGGAACTGGAACAGGACGGACAAGAAGAACGAACCCATCTGCGGATCGGCCGAAACATCCACATCGTTCTTCCGGGCGAAGTTGGCGAAGTCGTCGACCGTGTCGTGGGGAAGATAGACCTCGTACTGGCCGGTTCCGTCGGCCAGGTCGCCGGTCACCTTTTCGTCCTTGGTCAAGAACTTGGCCGTGTCGATGTCCTTTTCTTCCACCATTCCCACCCATGTATTGACCGAGTCGATCTGCTCGGGGCCCTGAGCGCTCTGGCGGTAGATGTTGAAGACCCACACCACCGCGATGATCAACACCAGGTAGAAGATTGCGGAACGGAAGATGCGGTTCATCGTGCTTTCACCCTAGCAGCCCCCTATGACTACCTAGATTGATCCTGGCACCCCATTCGAGGGCCGCAGTGAGGCGTTAGTGGGGTGACTCTCCCCCGTAAGCCTCGAGTCTAAGCACGCCTATGTAGGGGAGATTGCGGTACCTCTCCGCGAAGTCGAGCCCGTAACCCACCACGAACACCGACGGGATGACGAAGCCGGTGTACTTGACCTCGAACGGCACCGGTTGCTGACCCTGCTTCCACAGAAGCGAACAGATCTCGAGCGACGCCGGACGGCGCGCCTTGAGGTAACGCAGCAGGTAGGAGATCGTGAGGCCGGAATCGATGATGTCCTCGACCAGGAGAACATGGCGGCCCGTGACCTCGTAGTCAAGGTCCTTCAAGATGCGGACCACCCCCGAGGACTTGGTCGCGGTGCCATAGGACGACACGGCCATGAAATCGAAATCGATCGGGATGCTCAGCGAGCGAGCCAGATCGGCCATGAAGACAAAGGCGCCCTTCAACACTCCGACGAGGAGGACACCGGCGTCTCCGTAGTCTTCCGTTATTTCTGCGGCGAGCTCGACGATCTTGGACTTGATCTCGTCTTCGGAGATGAGGACCTTCTCGATGTCCGGATGTGCTCTCTGGCTCATGTCTCGTCCATCCCACCGGGCGCCGGGCCCCGGGTGACCACGACCGCATCGGACGCCACCCCCACCGTGATCCCTTCGGCGACGGCGAACGAGGCGGGGGTCGCAGTGTCGTCCTCCAATCGATCCAGAACAGCCTCGATTCCCCCCGACCGGTCCCGGATCCGGCCTACCGCCTGCTCGAGCAGCCGCCTACGCAGGCCCCGGGGAAGCGTGACAAGATCCGGTGTGGCCAGCACCACGCCGGACTCGGCCGAGGTGGCGATTCTGGGGTAGAGGCGGTCCGCGATCCCGCCGAGCGCGTCCGAGTCCTCGGACAATCGCTCGCAAGAGCGGGCGATGGCGTCCATTGCGCCGGCCCCCCAGCGATCGGTGATCGAGCGGAGGACATCTTCTCTGACTGCGACGCGTTCGAAGCGCAGCTCGTGGTTCGCGGGGTCGTCGTAGAAGGCAAGGTCCAACTCCTCGCAATAGGATCGGGTCTCGGGGCGCCGGATCTCGATCAGCGGCCTGATCCTGGGGCCGTCGGCCGGGCGAAGACCCGCGAGAGAATCAGTGCCCGCCCCATGTATCAACCTCGCCACGGTTGTTTCAACACGGTCATCGAGCGTGTGGCCGGTCGCAATCCGGCTCGCGCCTATCCGCTCGGCGACCGTGGACAGGAAGCCCAGGCGGAAATTGCGCGCGCGTTCCTGCAGATTGGGACCGGCGAGATCGGGCGCCCGCACGACGTGGGCCTCGTAGCCACCCTCCGCCGCCTCGGAGGCGACGCGCGAGGCCACCTCGGCCGAGTCGGCCCCGAGCCCGTGATCGACATGCCCCACTGCGAGCGAGAGATCCAAGGTGGCACCCAGCCGGGCCAGGATGTCGAACAAACAGGTCGAGTCCGGCCCTCCCGAAACACCCACGAGAACGGTGCCCCCCTGTTCCGCCATGCGGTAGTGCTCGACGCTCCTCCTGACCCGTTCCACGAGGGGATAGCCGGGCCCCCCTAAGCGACGCGTCTCAACCATCGCTCGGGCTCCCGGAGCTCTGCCAGGCGGGGAAAGCTCTCGGGTGCGGACCACAACCGGGCCAGAGCCTCGTCTCCGCCCCGGCGGGCCACCTCCACGCAGAACCGCTGACCGAGCTCGTATTGCTTGAGCTTCATCTCGAGTCCAATCAGATGACCGACGATCCGTTGGAGAGGGTTGGTTCGCTCCCGTCTCCGCTCGAATAGCCCCCGCATCTGTGGGAACGTGGGGATCACTCTGCTTCCGACCGTGTCCATGATGTAGTTTCCGTGCCCCTCGACGACCGCCATCAGCGCCTGAATATCGTCAAGCATCAACCGTTGCTCGGGCGAAGCGAGGAGATAGACGGGATTCCGCTCTTCGGGAGGCAACGACCTGTCCGAGAACCGGCGGACCCCCCCCTTGAAACGCTCGGAGAGGCTACCGGCACCGAGATCCAGCGAGTCGAAGTAGCCTCGAATGAGCCCGAAGAATCGCTCGGGCAGCCACGGCACCCCTGCGAACTGGAAACGGTGGGTCACCTCGTGCAGGGCAACCCACAAGGAGAAGTCCTCGTCGACGAAGCTGTAGCGCCGGCTGGTCTCGATCATGTTCGTCCCCAGGAAATACAAGACGGTTCCCGGAGCGAGCCGCCGGGGAGCGCGTCGACGGGAACGGAACCCTGACCCCTCCGCCTCGTCCGACATCAGCACGTCGTACTGTCCCAGGACCCGGCGTGAAACGTAGCCGAGCAGCGCCCCGATCTCAGCGGACACCAGCACCCGTTGAGCCAGGCGTGCCTGAACCGGCATGGTCTGCAATCGCTGCCCGACCTTGTCTGCGAGTGGCTCGAGCATGGAGCTCATGCCCGTGATATTCGCCTCGGCCCAGGTTCCCCTGTCGACGACCGCCCATCTGACGGGGGCCGGTCTAGGGATGCCGCTGGCCTCGGCGACGAGGTCCTCCGAGCGAGGGACCGCAATCTGAAGATCGGAGATCAGGGCCTGCATCGCGTAGGAATCCCCCAACTCCTCTTCGCCCACCAGACGGCGGGCCACCGCGACGGCGATGCGGGGCTCGATCAGGCTCGGCTTCTTCCCGGTCACCCCAACCTCGTCCACCGGGTCGTGGCCCGGCCGTAGGTGCCTGGGACGAGGCCGGTGGGCGCCGGCTTCACCGGCTCAGACTTCGCTTCTACGCCGGGTCACGACGAAGAGGTAGTACCAACGGGCGATTGCAAGGGCGAGCAACAGAAGCAGGACGATCGAGATGTAGGCCATGAACAGTGTCCAGGGCGGGCCGGCGGTCTCGGTAGAACCCTCGGTCTCCTCCGCCGAAGCACCCGAGTCGGCAACACTATCATTGCCGCTCCCCCCCTCCTGACCTCCCGCTTCGTCGTCCTGGCCAGCTGGATTCTGCGCCAGGGTCACCCCCGGGCCGGCGGTGGCGGGCGAGGTCTGCGCGCCGAAATTGCAGATGGAGGCGAGGATGAGGACGAGGATGGTCCCTGAACGTACGCGCAACCCAGCCCCCTTAGAGGAAAGGACAGTCATCTGGAACCGGCTCAGGATATCCGCTGGTCCCCTGACCCGGCGCGCGCTGAGGGCCCGAAAGAAGGCCGGAGGTCTAGTTGTTCTCTGCGGCCGGCTTGCGACCCCGCAACCGGGGAATCTTCACCTCAGCGTGGGCCCAGCATCGCTCTCGCCGGTTGTAGGTGGACAGCCTTGTCTCGCATCCTGGACTTTCGCATACCCGACCTTCAGGGAACTTCTGCGATGCCCTGGGGAGAGCCTGAGTCCGTGATCCACGAATCGCTGCCTGATTTCCCATCCGGAGCCTCCTCTCTTGACGGCCTGGCGTTCCTCTCTGCGCCCTCGCCGGCCGGCCAGTGGTGTGGCGCCCCTGCGGCGTTCACCCACTATTCGTCTCAACGAAAGCCTGTGGCTTGGAGTTGCACCGGCCGATGACACCCGATGGGAAAAAACCCACGACTCGGCGAACCCTGCCTTTCTCTTTCTTCGGCCGGGTGAAGGCGGCACTAAAGCAATCTTCGGGATCAGCCGCCAAACGAACTGCCCATCGGGTCGTGGATCCCGCCAGGCAGGTGGTCGATTACTTCGTGTCGGAGCGGAGGACGGTTCGCCAAGGATTTGTGGCCGTATCGGTGGCCGCCACAACCTCGTTGATCGCAGGCCTGACGCTGGCAGGAATGAGCGGACGAATGGAGACGATCACAGGGCTGTTCGTGCTCATACCGGTGTCCATAGGGATGCGGGGAAATATCTTCGGGGCGCTGGCCGCCCGGCTCGGCACCTCGGTCCATATCGGGCTCTTCGAGGTAAGCCGGGACAAGCAAGGAATCCTCTATCAAAACGTCTACGCTGCGGCGCTGCTCACCTTGGCTACCTCCGCCGTCATGGGGGTGATGGCTCGGGCCATCGCCGGACTGTTGGGGATCGCCACAGTTACGTTGTGGGACTTCGTGGTGATTGCCTTGGTTGGGGGCGTGCTCTCCTCTGCAATCGTCCTTGCCCTGACGGTCTACCTGTCGGTGGAGAGCTTCAAGCGGGGATGGGATCTCGATTCGGTGGGGGCTCCCCTGATCACCGCCATGGGCGATGTCGTTACCCTGCCCTGCTTGCTGGTCGCCACCTACCTGGCCGGACGGGGGCTCGTTACACCGATCCTCGGAGGCTTCGCACTCGCGGCGGGTTGTGCCTCACTGGCACATGGCTACACCACCGGGAACGCATTCGCACGGCGCATCGTCCGGGAGAGCTTTCCGGTCCTCTGCGTAGCCATAGTCCTCGATGTCCTGGCCGGCGCCGTGGTGCAGCCGCGCGCCGAAGACATCTTTGATAAGTGGCCCGCCATCACCATCGTCGTCCCCGGTTTCCTCGAGATCACCGGGGCTCTGGGAGGGATTCTCGCGGCGCGCCTCGGATCGAAACTTCACCTCGGAGTCGTCTCGGCCAGAGCCCGTCCGGATGCGATCGTGCTGATGGATGCCACGATTCTGTTTGCCCTGGGTGTGACCGTCTACGCCCTCATCTCGAGCGCAACCCTGGTCCTCGCCGAGCTCTTGAACCAGGCGTATCCGGGAGCCCTTCGCTTCTTTGGTCTGGTGATGTTCGGGGGCCTCCTCGCAACTGTGGTCGCTGCCCTGATCGGCTATTACGCGGCTGCGGCAACCTACCGTTTGCATCTCGATCCAGACAATCAGACGATCCCATTGGTCACGAGCGGCATGGACCTGTTGGGCGCCATCTGCCTAGTTCTGGCCCTGGTCGTCTTCGGAGTAGCCTGAGATGAGAGCGTCCCAGAGGAGACTTCGCCTCTTCAGGAAGCTTTGCGAGGGAGAGATGGAACTGTGAAAGATGGGCGCAACACCGTCAAAGGGCTCCTGTCTGAGATCAAAGACGAGTCCGAGCTGATGGTCGATCTCGCCTATGCGGCGGTCTTCTTCGCCGACGCAGACCTCGCCCGCGAGGTCGGCCGGCTCGAAGAACGCATGTTCGAGCAGCTACACGAGTTGAGAAAGATCGCCATGCTCGCGGCGCGTAGCCCCGAGGACGCCGAGCATATGGCCGGCGTTCTCGAGGTTGCCTCGGCGGTGGAAAAAATAGCGGACGCGGCAGAGGACATCGCGCGGATCGTGGCATCGGATATCGGCATCGTCGACGATCTCAGAAAGGATCTCCGGTACGCGGATGAGGTCGTTTCCCGTATCAAAGTGGCCGAAGGCTCCCCGGCGGTTCAGCAAACGCTGCGCGATCTCGCTCTGCCGGTGCAGATTGGCATCTGGGTCATAGCGATCCGTCGCGGAGGTGAATGGGATCTCGATCCTCAAGCCGACTACGTCATAGCCGAGGGGGACGCTCTGTTGGTGCGGGGGCCCGAGGATGGCGTCTTGCTGGCGCGTGAGTTGGTGGGCGCTCCTTCACTGCCGGAGCCTCCGCCCCAGCCCGAGATAGCGCTGTCCGACCTGGACCGCGCTGTGGATCTTCTCGTCGAGATGAAAAACTCTGCAGAGGTGGCGGTTGGCCTCGCCTACTCGGCCTTGCTGTTCAACGATCGCGCCCTTGCCTCAGAGGTGGCAAACCTCGAGGCTCGCTCGGACGCGCTGCATGACGAGCTCGAGTCCTGGGTATTGCGCGCCGCACAGGAGGCACGCAACATCGACCATCTTCGTGGGCTTATCCGGCTCGGCAACGCAACGGAGATGATCTTCGACTCCGCACGCGAGATGACACGGTTGGTCGAAAAGGGAGAAGAGCTCCATCCGGTGATCGCGGCGGCGTTGGTGGAATCGGACGAATTCGGCCACGAGACCATTGTAGGAATCGCGTCCCAGGCTGATGGAAAATCGATCCGGGAGCTAAGATTGGAGACGGAAACGGGTATGTATGTCCTTGCCGTGCAGAGGAGGCGGTGGTGGACGTACAGACCCAAACCGACCTTTGTCTTCGCCTCGGGCGACCGAATCATTGCAATAGGGCCCGCCGACGGAGGACAGGAGCTCGACGACATAGTCGGCATGCAACGAGAGCTAGCAGACGTGAACGAGTCCTTTTAGCGTCTGGGCGCGCCACCGCTCTCAGTGCAAGCGCTCTATGGACGACTCGGTACTACGTACGGAAAGGAAGAGGCAATGGCGAAAAAGAAAATGGCTCAGCCCGATGGGGCCGTCCCACAAAAACCGACGCTCGCCCAAACTATCGGGGCGACGCTCGCAGGAGTGCTTGCCGTGAAGCTCGCCAACAGTGCGCTGACGACTCTGTGGCGGCTGGCGACGCGCGAAGATCCCCCCCAGGTAGACGCCGACGTTCCACTGTTGAAGAAGGCGTTATGGATAGGGCTGGTCGGAGCGGCCGCAGGCGCAGCGCGCCAGGCGGCACGCGACCTGATGAAACCACCGACCGCAGGCGTCGCCTAGGGCACGTCCAGAACTAAGTGGATGCCGGGGCGTCCACACCTGAGGATGGTCGCGTCCCTCGTCGACAATCTGGTCCAAAAACAGCCAGCCACTATTTAGCCCCATGACTATCCGAGTGGCGCTGCTGCAACTGGCAGCCCATGGGCCCGACACCCGAGCGAATCTGGTCAAGGGTGAAGAGCACTGCCGTCGCGCGGCCGCTATGGGCGCGGACATCGCCCTTTCCCGAGATGTGGAGCATCGGGTACACCTCCTGCCCCGCCGATCCGGTCCAGCGGGACGCGTGGCAACTGAGCGCAATCGGCAGGGAGGACAAATTCGTAACGGACTTCCAGCGCTTGGCGCAGGAAATCGACATGGCGATCGCGCTCACTTATCTCGAGCGGTGGTCCGGCGCGCCGAGAAACTCGGTGTCGGTGATTGATCGCAAAGGGAACGTCGTCATGACCTATGCGAAGGTGCACACCTGTGACTTCAGTATGGAAGCGGGCTGTACCCCCGGAGATGACTTCTACGTCTGCGATCTCGATACCCACACGGGGAATGTGAAGGTTGGGGCGATGATTTGCTATGACCGTGAGTTTCCCGAAAGCGCACGGATACTGATGCTCAAAGGCGCGGAGATCATCCTGACTCCAAATTCCTGCGAACTGGAGGACTCACGGATCGGCCAGTTCCGGGCGCGCGCGTACGAGAACATGGTCGGCGTTGCAATGACAAACTATCC
>JACDCD010000155.1 GCA_013694625.1 Actinomycetota bacterium
CCGCCCAACCCGACGCCCTCGCCAACCCATCCCGTTCACGACGGCTATGCCGCGATCGAGCTCGCCGGAGTAGGCCACCCCTGGGGTCACCTTCACTCCATGATCGATGACCTGAGTGGGGATGGACCCACTGTCCCACATAAGGTCATTGAACGTGGTTACGTGGACAAGCAAGATGCCTGGATCGTCAACAGGGTGGCGCGTGTCGGTCGGATTTTGGCGCGGAGAATCGTGCTCGATGTAGATGCTCGGGAGCGAGCGTCGTTCGGCGGACAAGATGTCGTACCGGTCGACATCCCAGTTGGTCTTCGACTGATAGAGAATGCAGTCGAAATCCATGCCCTTTGTCGCATCGGCCGGGAACTCCTGGAGGTTGTAAGGGCCACGGAAGGTGGCCCTTACGTCCTCCGTAACCTTCCGGAAGACCCGGCTTGGTGGGGACGAGGAAAGTGTGTGGAGCAGAGCAGAGGTAATAGAGATAGTTACCGTGAACGTGCCAGGGTGAGAGCTCGATAACCCATTACACCGCATTACCCATGAGTCGATCGGGCAATCCAGGCCCGGTTAGGCTGCCCCTTCGGTTTCGGCTCGGTCAAGGGAGCAAGGGTGGCAGACAGGATCAGATTGGCTGTTGTGGGGTGCGGAGATGTCGCCTTTAGGACATACCTGCCTTCGCTCGAACAGCTCGGAGATGTGAGTTGTGTGACTGCCACCTGCGATCTCGACTCCGGCCGCGCCAGATCGGCAGCCGAGCTCTCCGGCAAATGGTCGGGCGATGTGCGCAGCTATACGGACGTCGGCGCATGCCTCAAATCCGGTGACTTCGACGGTTTGGTCAACCTGACGCCCGGCCCAAGCCACCCTCGTGTCACCCACGAAGCACTGGCTGCCGGCGTGCATGTCTTCAGTGAGAAGCCTCTTGCCAATTCGATACCGGAGGCTCAAGCTCTCATTGAGCTGGCGAAAGAGAAAGGGCGATTGTTGCTCTGCGCGCCGGCCACGACGGTGACCAACCGATGGCTACTCGTGGAGCGGCTGGTGAAGTCGGGAGAGTTGGGACTGCCCACACTGATAACAGGGCAGCATTCGAGCATGGGACCCGCAGGGTGGCGTGGCTACACCGGCGATCCAGAGCCCTTTTATTCGCCAGAGGTGGGACCCATCCTCGATCTCGGCGTCTACCTCTTGCATGCGATGACAAGCCTGTTCGGGCCCGCGCTCAAGGTGTCGGCCTCCGGGACGATTGCCATCCCGCAACGCCGGGTGTTGTCTCAAGGCGCAGCGCGCCGGGTGATTGAAGTACGTACCTTCGATCACGTTCTGCTGCAACTGGAGTTTCCGAACGGGATGGCCCAGCTGACCACCAGCTTCGCGGTGGCCGCCTCGCGCGCCCCTGCCATCGAGGTGCACTGCACCGAGGGGAGCGTCAGTGTGGGGCAAGGGGGATGGTTCGATCCCGACGCATCTGTGGATGTCTACAAGAGAGATGAAGACAACGAGCACGCCGAGGGCTGGCGCGTGGAAACGCCCTCCACTCCGGGGGCCGTTGACAATCTCATCGGAATGGGCCCCGCCCATTTCGTGGCCTGTCTGAGGGATGAGGAGGAGCCTGTGCTGACCGCCGAACACGCTTGCCATGTGCTCGAGATAGCGCTTCGGGCGAAGGAGTCCGCAGCGGCCGGCAGAGCCCTGACGCTCGAGACAACGTTCTAGTGCCGCCGCCAATGACCGATCGCATCACCGCTCTGCAGTTGTACACGGTGAGGGAGGCTGCCGGAAGAGACATGTTCGGTACCCTCGCCCAGGTGGCCGGGATGGGCTACCGCGCGGTCGAGTTCGCCGGGTACGCCGGCGTGGGTCTGCGGCGCCTCCGCTCCGCACTCGATGAGATTGGGCTCAAAGCGATCGCATCGCACGTGCCCTTGAGCCACTGGACCGAGCGTGCGGATGAAGTGGTCGAGGAGCTCCACACCCTCGGGTGCTCGTATGCGGTAGCGCCCTCTCTTCCGGACCATGTCCGAATGGACGAACAGGGGGCATGGGACGTCGCGACGGTGCTCAATGGCTGCGGCGAGCGCTGTAGGGCAGGAGGTCTCCGATTCGCGTACCACAACCATGCCGGCGAGTTTGTCCCTGCAGGAAAGTCCTCTTTTTGGGAGGTCATAACGCAGCGCACCGATCCGGAGCTCGTGGAGTTCGAGCTCGACCTCTACTGGGCCGAATATGCGGGAGTCGACGCAGCCGAGTTGCTCGACCGCTATGCAGGCCGCGTCCCCCTTGTGCATGTAAAAGACATGGCCGATGGTGCTGGACGCCAGGACCGGCCGGTGGGGGAGGGGACTTTGCCATGGGGCAGGCTGCTCCACGCTGCAGCCGGCGCCGGCACGACCGGCTACATAGTCGAGCAGGACAACGCCGTCGATCCGCTCCGCGACTCTGCTACAAGCTTGAAGAACCTCGAAGGGATGCTGCAGTAGGCCGTTACGACAGGCTGTCCCTCCGCCCGCCTGCCCTAGCTATCTCTTCGAGATCAGTGATCCTCGAGGCCGGAATGAAGTGGTCCATTGGCGTGCTAACGAGCTCCTTTCCCTTTGTGTCGCACACCTGAATCACCTGAGAGAGTTCGAGGAAACCATCTTCACTCGGAAGTGGGCCGGGCGCCCGGTATCCCTCTACGACGCGACCGTCGATCATGGTTACCCGAACCCGTTGTTTGCGCGAGCGCCCGCCTGGTTTGCCTCGAAGCCGACGAATGAAGGTCTCCCGATAGCGAGTGGCCGTCAGGAAAGGGTTCGGCGCGCGACCAGGGTGGCTCGCGCGAGCCGCACGACCTGGTCGCTCACCGAGCCCATCAGAGGGGGCCGTGCCCTGCCGCGGCCCGTAGCGCCGAGCGCGATGAGGGCGACGTCCTCGGCCTGCGCCTCGTGCAGCATCTGCTCCGACGGATGACCCAGAGCGGTCCGGGCGCGCGCGTGAAAGCCCGCATCGTGAAGCAGGACCTGCAGCTGCTCTGCCCCGCTGCGGGCCTCGGTTGTGGTCTGGTCGTCCACGCGTCCGGTTACTTCCGAGGTGGGGAGTTCGTCGTCGGCCTGCAAGGACTTCTCAGGTGGACGGATGATCGACAACACCTCCACCTGGCAGCGCTCCGGGTCTGCGAAGTCGATCACGTTCCGGGTGGCAAGTTCCGCGCCGTCGGAGCCGTCGGCTCCGATGACTATACGCGGCGCGCCGCCGCCTTGGTAGCTATGCACAACTAGGACCGACGACGGCGAGGCGTGAAGGACCGCCGTGCTCACGCTGCCAAGGAGGAGGTTGCCCAGCCAGCTCCGGCTGCCGGAGCCAAGGACGGTGAGGCCACACCCTTGGGCCTCGATGAGTCCAAGGATCTCGTCACTCGGGTCCCCTTCGAGTGACTCTCCTTTGACCTTGAATCCGTCCGACTCCAGCGTACGAACGGCGGCCTCTGCTATCTCGAGGCTCTGCTGCCTCCTCGCCTCGATAGGGTCGAGTTGGAGCGGAATGTGCTCGAGGTGACGTGAGCCATGAGGAGCGACCGAAACAACGGTGATCTCAACTCGGTCCGGGTCCCCGACCTCTGCGATAAGCCGCCCCGCGGCAACCGAGGCGGGAAACCCATCTGTTGCGTAAATGATCTTCATGCGTCAGCAGTGTAGCGGGGCGGGGCGGCGCGGCCCGGGATTGCGCGCCCGCCGCCGAGGGCGGCCGCACTAGTCGACTCCCCAGTATTCGCTGAGGTATTTCTCGCCTTCGTCACAGAACATCGTTACTACGCAGGCCAGATGCGGGTTCCAGGCTCGCAGGCGCTGAGCCGCCACCAGGTGCGCTCCCGAGCTCGGCCCAACGAAGATTCCGTGTTCCTTGGCAAGGCTTCGCATAACGCGAAGGGCCTCGTCACTCTCGACGGTCACGAGCTCGTCGACGATCCCTCGGTGGCGGGCAAAGATGCCTGGAACGAACCCATCCGCAATGCCTTCGATTGCATGCTTGCCGGTCTCTCCACACAGGATCGTGCAGGACTCGTCCGGTTCCACCCCGACCAGCCTCACGGCATTGTTAGCCGCCCGAAACGCCTGTCCGACCCCGATGAGCGTGCCACCCGTTCCCACTCCGGAGACGAGGGCGTCGGGGAGCAGACCCTCGGGTAGCTGAGAGAGTATCTCTTGGCCCAACCAGACACGGTTTTCCTCCACGTTCCACTCTGATTCGAACTGGGCGGGGCAGAAGTAACCCGCTTTGCTCCCCATCTCCCTCGCTTTGGCGAGCGCGTCGTTTACGTGAAAGTGCCCTATCAACAGCACCTCGGCGCCGAAGGCGCGCGAGATGGCGGCGCGTTCCTTGCTCATGCCCTTGGGCATGACGACAAGCATGTTGTAGCCCTTGACTGCCGCAACCATGCTGAATGCATTTCCGGTATTGCCGCTGCTGGCCTCGACGATGGTGTCGCCGGGGTGAAGAAGGCCCTCCCGCTCGGCTCGTTCGACGATGTATTTGGCTATGCGAGCCTTGATCGACCCCGAAGGATTCAGATACTCGAGCTTGACCCAGACCCCGTCCACCTCCACCAGTGGCGTGTTCCCTATGGCGTCGAGCACTGAGTCGGTCACGGTCCGAAGCTTAGGGTACTGGGCCGAAGCGGCGCTTGTTGCTGCGGTCAACTCTCTGTCGACGCACCTTCTGGCCTGATTCCCCAGGGTCACATGATCCTCCTCCGCCTTTCAGATCCCCGAGCTCTTGCCCGCAAGCGGTGATGTGGCCAAGCTGACCCGCCTACCGCAACGGCAGCGTGCTTGTCGAGACCGGTTGTGGGCGGGCGCGCCACCGGGCGCCGACCCTTCTACAGGCGCAGTGGTGCGGATGCTCCGGCCGGGGAGACGCCGGCCGCCTTGATCCCAAACGCGCGGGTGATGGCGGCCTGCTGGTCTTTGACCTTGTAGGGCGAGCCTATGTAGAACGCGCCCCGAACCGGCAGGCTCCCGAGATTGGTGGCGCCCTCGGTCCAGGTCATCCCATGTCTGAGCCCCGCCACATGACCGGGCTGGCCGTCCTCGGCCGCTCCCCAGCTGGGGGCGTCCGTGACCGCA
>JACDCD010000102.1 GCA_013694625.1 Actinomycetota bacterium
CGCAACGGCCTGCAATCCCGGTATGTCTGTAAGGCCAAGTGCCGAGAGGAAGTTGTGGACACCCTTGGCGCGGATGAACTTGCCCACGTAGCCGACGATCGGAGGCTTCGACGCGTCCCGGGGAAGCGGCTTGAAAAGATCGATGTCGGCGCCCGGGCTCACCACCTCAGCGCGCTCCACCCATCCGGGGATGGCGCCGCTTGCCGCCTTTATCATGTAGCGGCTCCCACCAGTTATGGCCTTTGCCGCGCCCAGCCCCTCAATGGCATAGCGGAGGTAACGCTCTTGCAACTTGACCGCATACTCCAGCCCGCTTCCGTGCAGCTTGACGACATACTCCGTCCCCGTTGATCGGCAAGCCTCGCTCGCTATGTACGGTCCCATGACCTCGTGTCCGGTGATGATTGCATCGGGCTCGTGCCGTTGTATGGCAGTGACCAGGGCGGCGATGTTGGCGCGCGTGTATTGCTCGAGCTCGGCGTCATCGAGATCGACGAATCGCTTGGCGAGGAAGCCCGGGTATTCGTCGTAGACATACACGGGCAGGATGGAGCCGATGTCGGGACGCACAGCGACCGCGCGTCCCTGAGCCCTCGGTGCTCCGGTGTCGACAACCGAGAAGTCATCGTTCGTGGGTGTGAATTCGCCTGCGGCGTCGACGAAGCTGTAAGTGGCTGCGGCGCGGTCCTGACAGAGGACCAACACATCGTGTCCCAGGGCTCGCCATTCCCTTGTGAGGTTCGCGGTGTACAGGTTCGAGCCCGTGCCGGTCAGCAGGTATCCGTGCCACAACAGAATCTTCAAAGCCGCCTCCTCGAGGCACCGGGTTGATGCCTTCCTTGCGCAAGGTCCGAAGCACTAGGATCCGCGCATCGTGCTGAATAACACGCTGCGCATAGTCTTCAGGAACTTCTCCACCCTATTTCTTGTCGTTGCCGTGCTCCTGGTGCCGGTGCACCTCGCTTACACCTTCATCTACAAAGACGTCGCCCAGGTCGAAGAGCTCCACCCTTACATCGAGAATCTCCCCCGGGGTCGTCAGGTGCAAGGTGTGGGGCGGGCCGTGCTCGCCGAGGCGCGCCGGAGGTTCGTGTGGGTCATAGTGGCCGAGGCGCTGCTACTGCCTCTGCTGGTGGGTGCGACCCGCAGGGTCGTCGCCGTCGACGCCGCCGGAGGGCTCCCCGGGGTGATAGACGCCTACCGTCATCTGCCGGCGAAGCGGGCAGGCCCGGCGCACCGGACGGCGTCACCGGCTGCGCGCCTGGCCGCCTTGGCCTCAGGCGTCGTCCTTGCCGTGGTGATCGGCTGGCTCGTTCAGACGATCGGGCTCCTGGGCGCCGAAGTAGGCCCCGATGGCGCCCGGTGGCTCATCGCCGGCATGTCCCGGGCCATCGCCCTCGCTGCGGCGGCTCCGTTTGCCCTGGTGGCCCTGGTGGCGCCTGCTCCGGCACCCGTGAGCTCCACCTAGAGCAGAGGCCCGTCGGCTCGAGAAACTCGCTTCCGACGCACCGGGGGCCGTCTCTCGCTACCCGGGCGGCTGTGGCATAGTGGTAACTACTTCCAGTTGAGACTGTGAAGCAGGGGGCGGATCTGCATGGAGAAGAACGGGACAAACGCGGCCATGGCCGGGCACGGGGCCGCCTGGCGGGCGGTGGCCGATGGGCACAAGGCAAACGTCAGGGGCATCACCGAGCGGTACCGGAGGCGGCGCCTGTGGTTCGTCGCCGGGGCCTGCTCCATCGTGCTCGCCTATCTGGTCAAGCGCATCTTCGAGGGGAACCCCGTGGCCTTCGGTTGGCCGGCTCTGGGCGCCGACGCGATGCTGTGGCTGTTTCCGGTGGTGCTCATCCTGATGATGGGCAGCGTCATGCTCATGCCGTTGGCCAACGGGCGTTCACCCGGCGTTCGTTTCAGCCCAGAGGAGATCGGCATCGGCTTCTCCGATGTGCGCGGGATCGATGGCGTGCTCGAGGAGGTGACGCGCACCCTGCAGATATTCCTCACCTATAAGAGCTTTCGCGAAGAGCTGGGGGGCAACCCCCGGCGCGGGATCCTGTTCGAAGGCAGACCCGGCACCGGAAAGACCCACCTAGCAAAGGCAATGGCCGCAGAGGCAGGAGTACCGTTCTTCTTCGTCTCAGCCCCCACTTTTCAGAGCATGTGGCATGGGATGACCGCCATGAGGATCCGCGCCTTCTTCAAGGCGTTGAGAAAGGCCGCACGCAAACATGGCGGAGCGATCGGCTTCATCGAGGAGATCGATGCGGTCGGAGGATCGCGCGGCGGAACCGAAGCTTTCACCGGCATTCCATCGGCGGGAACCTCGGTGACGCGCATGGTGAGCCCCGGCTCGGAGGGAATGGTCAACGAACTGTTGGTTCAGCTCCAGTCATTCGACACTCCGCCGTGGGGCACCAGGATGAAGAACCGCCTCATCGACATGGTGAACCTCTATCTTCCGGCGCACCGGCAGCTGAAGAAGTCGGCGCCGGATTACAGCAACGTCCTGATCGTGGGCGCAACCAACCGCGCCGAAGCGCTCGATGCGGCGTTATTGCGACCGGGGCGCTTCGACCGCACTTTGTACTTCGATCTCCCGACGAGGCGGGGTCGACGCGAGCTGATCGACTACTTCCTCGGGCGACGCGCCTACAACCCGGAGATGGATCGGGAGGACCTGCGTGAGGAGTTCGCCTCGATGACACTCGGATACTCCCCCGCAATGCTCGAGCACGTGCTCGACGAGGCTCTGGTGTGGGCGATTCGTGATGGGCGGCGTGAGCTCACCTGGAGGGACGTGCAGCGAGCGCGCCTTTCCGAGGAGATCGGGCTTGCACAACCCGTCGCCTACACCGAGAACGAGCGCCGGCTGATCGCAACCCACGAGGCCGGCCATGCAACGGCTGCCTATCTCTGCGCGAAGGATCGCAAGCTCGAGGTTCTGTCCATCATCAAGCGGCGGCACGCGCTGGGGCTTCTCGCCCATTCCGATCTGGAAGAGCGCTTCACCAAGACGAAGTCAGAGCTGCAGAGCACCGTGAACATCGCGCTCGCAGGGATGGCTGCAGAGGAGATCTTCTTTGGAGAGTCCGGCACCGGTCCATCTTCGGACCTCACGGCCGCGACGTCGCTGGTTGCGCAAATGGTGGGTTCATTCGGGATGGGATCGTCGCTTGTGTCCTTCGACGCGGTCAGTAACGGAGGTCACTCGGCGCCGAACATCGTCGCGAAGGTGCTTACCGACGACCGCGCCAAGAGGGAAGTCGAGACGATTCTGAGGGAGCAGAAGGACAAAGTAGCCTATCTACTGGAGCAGAATCGCGGCCTTGTGGAGGCGCTTAGAGATGCTCTGTTGGAGCACGAGGAGCTCATGGGCGACGAGATCCTCCAAGTGCTCAAGGAAGCGCAGAAGGGGGCACCCGTTTCCGCCTGACTTAATGCATCGTCGCGCAAATCACCGGCGCATTCGAGCGAACAGGTCCTCTTCGGACGAGTCCGTCTCGACCCTGGAATGCACCAGCGTGTAGTCCTCCCAGGGATAGACCTTCTTCACAAGTTCGTCGGGGATGGCGAACCAGAAGCCGTCAGGGTCAATCTGAGTCGCATGGGCCAAAAGCGCCTTGCTCCGCAGCTCGATGTAGTCCGAGACATCCACCTGGGCTGTGATCTCGGGATCGTCCCACTCCTCCTCGAGCCACTCCTTCAGCCTCTCGTTGAACGGGCTCTCGATCCCTTCCGCCTGAGCCGCGTCGTTGAGGATCTGCAGACGGTGCTTCGAGAACGGGGAGAAGTAGTAGAGCTTCGACGGAGACCACGGTGCGCCCGCCTCGGGAAATTTGTCCGCGTCCCCGGCCTCGTGGTAGGCGCGTGTGCCGAGCGCGTGCACTTTCAGATGATCGGGGTGGGGGTAACCGGGTGAGTCGTCATATCCCAGGACGACGTCGGGCCTCTCCGCGCGGATGATGGCGACCAGTCGCCCCACCACCTCTTCAGGATCGACGTTTGCGAACGCCTCAGCGTGCTTGTTGGACTCGGTGTCGGGCATGCCGGAGTCCCGGTAATCAAGCATGTAGATGCGTTCGACCCCGAGAATGTCGCAGGCGGTTTCGAGCTCCGCCTTGCGTAGCTCGGGCAGCCGCTCTTTGATGCCGGGCCGGTCCATGCGTGGGTTGATGATCTCGCCCTCTTCGCCACCCGTTGCGCACACCAGGACCACCCTGGCCCCCTCGGCCGCGTAGCGGGCCATCGTGCCTGCGCCCTTCGAAGACTCGTCGTCGGGATGAGCGTGGAGGGCCAACAGACAACGAGTCTTGGTGGTCATGGGTTGTAGGCTAACCGCCATGTCAGAGGCGAGATCGCGCCACGGTCACCCCACCACCGGCACCTACTCCGGGGTGAGCTTCTTCGACCGTGTGCGCTCGGTGGCGGGCGCGATCCTCATGGCTTCAGGCGCCGCCGCAGTTGTGGGAGCAATGCTCGACTGGGTGACGATCACGCCTCCTCCGAAGGTGCCGCCGGACTTTCGCGACATGGACCTGGAGGGAGTCAAGGCGAGCGAGCCCTTCTCCGGGCTCGAAGCGGGCGACGGCTGGTGGGTGATCGGCGCGGCGGTGATCATGATCCTGGCGGCCGGGCTGTTGATCGTCCGTCGGCGCAGCCTCTACGCATGGATCGCGTTGCTTGCAGCAATGGTGATCGGGGGCATCACGTTCGCCGATTTCAGAGCGATCGGCGACCTGGCATCGGGGCTCTCACGGCGTATGGACATCGTGGGGCAGGCGAGGCCGTCCCTGGGCATCACGCTCGTGGCCGCGTCGGCCCTGCTGGGCATCGTGGCCTCGGGAGCGGGCATCGCCGCCTCCCCGCGCACCGACATCTAATTCTGCGGAAACCCGTCTCTTCAGGTCACGCAGGTGCTCCGGAAAACCCGTCTCTTCAGGTCACGCAAGCTTTAAGTGACCTTCCAGAGACGGTTTTTCCTCACACCAAGAGAAGTCAACCCGGCGAGTCACAATTGTTCTACTCCGTAGCCTTCGGAGGCGAGGCGCGTCGCTACTAGATCGATGTGGGCTTTTCCCCTGGTTTCCAGCTGGAGGGTGACCTCGACCTCACCGAGATGCACCGCCACCCCCTCCCGGTGGTGCTCGACTCCCACGATGTTCACTCCGAGCTCCGCCAGCATCCCCAGGAGGCGATGAAGCTCCCCGGGGCGATCGGGGATGTGGGTGCGAAAGGCGAAGTAGCGGCCTGAAGCACTCAATCCGAAGCGGACGACCCCCAACAGCAACAGGGGATCGATGTTTCCCCCTGAGAGCAGTACCACGACGGGCGGCCGCAGCTCGCCAACACCCTCCAAGATCGCGGCCACTCCGGCCGCGCCGGCCGGCTCGAGCACCAGCTTCATGCGCTCGGCGGCGAGTACGAGGGCCTCCGCCATCGCGTCGTCACTCACGGTTACGACGTCATCCACCAGAGCCTGGACGTGCTCGAAGGTGAGATCGCCTGGACAGTTCGCGGCAATGCCGTCGGCAATCGTCGCGACGCGCTCGAGCGCCACCGGCCGGCCGGCGGCAAGGGAGGGAGGGAAGGACGCAGCCCCCGTCGCCTGCACTCCGACGATTCGGGCCCCAGGTGCGGTTGCGCGCAGGGCCGCCGCCGCGCCGGAGATCAACCCACCGCCCCCTACGGGGATGACGACGGTGCCTATGTCGTCGATGCTCTGGGCAATCTCGAGACCCAGCGTCCCCTGGCCCGCGATGATGTCCCTGTGCTCGAACGGAGGCACGAACACGAGCTCTCGCTCGCGCGCGTGCGCAATCGCCGTGGCGTTGGCGGCGCCGAAGTCCTTACCGTCCAGCACCACCTCGGCGCCGTAGCGCCGGGTTGCCTCGACCTTGACCAGCGTTGCGAATCTGGGCATGAACACGGTCGCCGGACACCCCAGCAGGGACGCCGCAAGCGCCACCCCCTGTGCATGGTTTCCCGCCGAAGCTGCGACCACACCGCACTCTCGCTGCTCCGGGGTGAGGAGCGACAGCCGGTTGTAGGCGCCGCGGATCTTGAAGGAACCGGTGCGCTGGAGGTTCTCGCACTTGATGAGCACCGGGCCGCCCACGTACTCGGACAGGGCACGGGAGCGGTCCAAAGGCGTGTTCACGGCTATCCCGTCGAGGCGCCGGCGAGCTTCCTGTATCTCCGGCAGCCCGACCAACTCCTTGGTGGCCATTCTCAGATCGTGCCATGCAATCTCCTATTGCACGCGACGATGGGCGCATGAGCGCTTGGATTCCCACCTCGTGGCAGGAGCACCCGGCCGCCCAACAACCGGACTGGCCCGATCCCGCCGCCCTGGACGGCGTCCTCAAAGAGCTTCACGGCCGCCCCCCGCTGGTCTTTGCGGGCGAGGCGCGAACCCTGCAAGCGGCCCTGGCCAAGGTGGCGCGCGGCGAAGCCTTCATGCTGCAGGCGGGAGACTGCGCCGAATCCTTCAATGACTCGTCCGCCGACGGCATTCGGGACAAGCTCAAGGTCATTCTGCAGATGGCGGTTGTGTTGACGTACGCCTCCGGCCTGCCGGTGGTCAAAGTAGGGCGCATCGCCGGGCAGTTCGCCAAGCCGCGCTCGGCGGTCACCGAGGAGCGAGAAGACACCGTCCTCCCCGTGTTCCGAGGCCACGCGATAAACGATGCAGCGTTCGACACCGAGTCCCGGCGCGCCGACCCACGGCGCCTGTTGACCGCGTACAACCAGTCCGCGTCTACACTGAATCTGATTCGGGCCCTCACAAAGGGGGGCTTCGCCGACCTGAGGCAGATCCATGTTTGGAATCAGGAGTTCGTCGCGGCGAGCAAACAGGGTCGGCGTTACGAAGCTATTGCACACCAGATAGACCGGTCGCTGCGTTTCATGGCGGCTTGCGGGATCAACCTCGAGACCGATGCATCCCTGCACGAGGTCGACTTCTACATATCGCATGAGGCGCTGCTACTGGGTTACGAGGAGGCTCTCACACGGCAGGACAGCCTTACCGGTGACTGGTACGACTGTTCCGCTCACCTCCTGTGGATCGGCGAACGCACCCGTCGCATCGACGGAGCTCATGTCGCGTTCCTTTCCGGAGTCAAGAATCCGATTGCCTGCAAGCTGAGTGCAGCCGCCACCCCCGACGACGTGTTGAGATTATGCGACGCGCTCAACCCGGACAACGAACCGGGGCGGCTCACCTTCATCACGCGCATGGGCGCGGACAAGGTCGGGGATGCTCTTCCACCGCTCGTCGCTGTGGTGCAAAGTGACGGGCGCAATGTCGTGTGGACCTGTGACCCGATGCACGCCAACACCTTCGTGACCCCGTCCGGCTACAAGACGCGCCGGCTGGCCGACATCATGGTCGAAATCAAGCGATTCTTCGCCGTACACAATGCGGCGGGCACTGTGCCCGGTGGAGTACACCTCGAGCTCACCCATCAGAATGTCACCGAATGCCTCGGCGGCGCCGAGGAAATCTTCGATCACGACCTCGCTCATCGCTACGAGGCACTTTGCGATCCTCGTTTGAACGCGCGCCAATCGCTCGATCTGGCGTTCGAGATAGGCGCGATGCTACAAACCTAGCCGTCCCTTTGGAGCTGTCTGTCTCAATCCGCGCCGGAGGGGAGAGGCGCTGCCGGGGGGCGGGGACAAGAATCGCGCCGACGTCGCCAGCGCCACATGCGAGAATGCTTGGGGAAAGTTGCCCACCTGTCGCTCAAGCTGCGGATCGTACTGCTCGGCCAACAACCCGACGTCATTGCACAGCGCGAGGAGACGCTCGAAGATCTCTTTGGCCTCGGCGCGCCGGTCCAGCAGGACGAGGCAATCGACGAGCCAGAAGCTGCACAACAGGAACATGCCCTCCCCCGGAGGGAGCCCATCGGGTGCCTTGTCGGAGTTGTAACGCCGAACCAGCCCGTCGCGCGTCATCAGCTCTTTCTGGATGACATCGATCGTGTCCTGCATCTTGGCTTCATTGGCATCGACAAAACCGACGAGGGGAAGCACCAAGAGGCTTGCATCCATTTCGTCGGCGCCGAAAGCTCGCACAAAGCAGGTCCCGTTGCGCCCCACACCCTTGGCCATGACCTCTTCTTTGATGTGGTCGCTCGTCCTCTTCCACCTCTCGACCGGTCCGTTAAGCCCGAACATTTCCACCGCAGACACTGCACGGTCGAGGGCAACCCACGCCATGACCTTGGAATGAACGAAGTGCCGACGTCCCGAACGGACCTCCCAGATGCCCTCGTCCGGCTCCTGCCAGTGGGCGCATACGTGTTCGATGATCTCCTTCTCGAGATCCCAGGCCTTCTGGGGCGTCGCGATGCCCGCCCGGCGCGCCGAATGCATCGAGTCCATGACCTCGCCGTGCACGTCCAATTGGAACTGGTCCACCGCTGCGTTGCCAACACGCACGGGTTTGGACCCTTCGTACCCTGCCAGCCAACCGAGCTCGAGCTCGACCAACCGCCGCTCGCCCATCACCCCGTACATGATCTGGAGGTCATCCGGATCGCCTGCGACCGCGGTGTGGAGCCAGTCCCGCCACTCTCTCGCCTCGGATGTGTAGCCGTGTTCGAGCAACACGTCGAGCGTGAAGGTCGCATCGCGAAGCCAGCAGTAACGATAGTCCCAGTTCCTCACGCCACCTATGGCTTCGGGGAGCGAAGTGGTCGCTGCGGCGACGATCCCCCCGGTGGGAGAGTACGTAAGGGCCTTGAGGGTCAGCAGGCTCCGGAGTACTTCGTCGCGGTACTCACCGGTGTAGTCGCATATATGCGTCCATCCTCGCCAGAACTTGTCGGTTCGATCGATGAGCTCATGGCAGGTCTCGATGTCCACATATTCGGCTGGGACATGCGAGGAGTGATAGCGCGCAATGAATCCAAAGCGGTCCCCTTGTTTGACGACGAAATCTGCGGTGGCGCCGCCCGGCTCGAGAGTCAGTGACGCGTCGGCCGCCAGACGGAGGGCATCCGGTCCGCCTACAGCCTCGATTGCGTTGTCTTGCCGGGTGAACCAAGGCACGATGTGGCCGTAGTCAAAGCGCGGGCTGAAGTCCATACCCATGGGCACGCTGCCGGACAGACCGTCGACCACGCGCACGATGACATCCTGGGTGTGGATCTCGCGCGGGCTGTCGGGGAGGGTGCCGCTTTCGAGCGGTAGACAATCGGTCAACCGCACGCTGCCTTCGGGAGAGTCGAAGATGGTCTCGAGGACGAGGCTGTTGGGACGATAAGAGCGTCTAACCGATACGGCTTCCGACTGCGGGGCGATACGCCACCGGCCACCTTCCTGCTCATCGAGCAGCGCGCCGAAGCAGGACGGTGAATCGAAGCGAGGAAGACAGAGCCAGTCGATGGAGCCGCCGAGCGACACCAGAGCGGCCGAATGCGTATCTCCGATAAGAGCGTAGTCCTCGATGCGGCTCAGTGCGCGCCTACCATCACCACGCATCCTCCGTGGTGGCCCCTCACCGAATCACAACAGGTGGAAGGGCGAAACGCGTTTGGGCAGCGCGCTCCACCGCTTCCGTTTTCATGGCACGCCGGATACGGCGGACATCTTTGAACAGCACGAGAGTGTTGTGGTCGCGCTGATCGGTGGTCCCGTGCGGCTGCGCCAGCACTGCGTCGAGCTCGTCCCTGGCTCGCTGATAGTGGGCGCGCAGCTCTTCGAGCTCTGACTCGAGCTCGAAGATCCGTGCGACGCCTGCAAGGTTCACACCCTCTTGAGTCAGCTCTTGGATTCTTCGCAGACGCTCGATGTCGCGCTCCGAATACCGGCGCGTGTTGCCCTGCGTGCGCTTGGGGGTCAGCAGTCCCTTACGTTCGTAAATTCGAAGGGTTTGTGGATGCACATCGGCGATCTCCGCAGCCACCGAGATGATGTAGATGGCCCTGTCGGGGCTCAGACCTTTGGGCTCCATCTTCAGATCCCCTACGAAGCCTTGGTGGCCCGATTAAGTCTCTGGTCGAGCACCTCACGGGGGTTGTCTTTGTGTACCTCTGCGAACCGCTCGAGGGCTTCTCTCTCTGCCTTGCTGAGGTGCTGCGGAACCTCGATCTGGACCACCACGTAGAGGTCGCCGGTACCTCCGGTGGCTTTAGGCAGCCCGCGCCCGCGCACGCGCATCCTCTTGCCGTTGGGAGTTCCGGGGGGCAGTTTGACCGTGACCTCGTCGTCGAGCGTCGGGACGGTGATCTTCGCCCCGAGCGCAGCCTCGGGATACGTCACCGGGACATTCACTTCGAGATTCGAATTGCCCGGCAATGAGAACACCGGATGCGGCTCGATCCTGACCTTCACGAACAGGTCGCCGGGACCGCCGATGGGGTCAACTTCGCCCTTGTTCGCGACTTTGACCCTGCTGCCGTCGCCGATGCCCGCCGGGATCCTCACGCGACCCGCATCGGGCAAGGTCACGGTGGTACCGGAGACCGCCTCGTCGAAGCCGAGCGTTACCTCGGTTTCGGCATCGCGACCCCGCCGGGGCGCAGTCGGGCCGCCCATACCGCCAAGCAGATCCTCGAACAGGCTCCCTCCACCGCCGCCGAAAACGTCACCGAGGTCGCCGATGTTCACGCGCACACCGTCGCCGCCGCGCCCGGGGCGAAAGCCATAGAAGCGCTGTCCGCCCGCAGCAATCAACGAGCGCATCTCGTCGTACTCCTTGCGCTTGGGGTCGTTCGACAAAATCGAGTGGGCTTCAGAAACTTCCTTGAACCGTTGCTCGGCTTTCGCATCTCCCTTATTGGCGTCAGGGTGGTATCGCTGTGCGAGCTTTCGGTAAGCCTTCTTGATCGAGGCCTTGGATGCCGACTCTTCGACCCCCAGGACCTTGTAGAAATCCTTGTCCGCCCATTCTCGTTGTGACACGGTTGCTCAGCCTTGCCCTTCTGCGGACTCCGGGTCGTCATGCACCCCAACCGGGTCTGGGCCGGCGGACTGAATCTGCTCGACCGGCCGCGCAACGACCACCATCGCCGGGCGCATCACCTGGCCTTTGAGCCTGTAGCCCTTGCGGTACACGCTCACGGAGGTCGGCTCGTCTACATCTGTTGATTCCCTCGCCTCGACGGCTTCGTGCACGGTCGGATCGAAGACGACGTCATGTGCGGGGATCTCCTCGAGTCCTTCGTCGACCAATGCCTCCCGGAACTGTCTGTAGACCAACCCGATGCCGGCATCTCCCTCCGTGCCCTCGCCGTGGGCCAGGGCCAGTTCGAAGTTGTCGAGCACAGGGAGCAAACGTTCGATCAGGCGCGCAGAGGCGCGCGCTGCTGCCGCCGCCTGATCGCGCATCACTCTTTTGCGATAGTTGGCGAACTCGGCCTGAACCCGCCGCAGATCGTCAAGGTAGGAAACCGCCGCCGGTTGCTCCCCCGGCGCGCCGACTTCCTGCATCTCCACATCGGGCTGTGCCGGCAGGGGCACTTCTGCCGCAGGTGCCTCCGGCGCGCCGGCGGGGGGGCCGGGGGCACTGGGCCCCTGGCCTGTCCCACGCTTGTCGCGCACGGGGATGCCTTCGCCGGTTCCCTGCATCAGGCGCTCTGCTCCCCTTCGTCGACAACCTCCGCGTCAACGACATCGTCACCCTCGGTCCCGGCATCGCCCGGCTGGGTCTGGGCCCGCTGGTAGAGCACCTCCGCGAATTTCTGTGACGCCGTCAGCAACTGCTCGCTGGTGTGCCGGATGCGGTCGACGTCGGAGCCCTTCATGGCCTCCCGGGCGTCGTTCAGCGCATCCTCGACCAGCTTCAGATCCGCTGCCTCGAGCTTGTCGCCGTGTTCCTTGAGCGTCTTCTCCGTCTGGTAGATGACGGAGTCTGCCTGGTTCTTGGCATCGGCCTCTTCCCGCCGCCGGCGGTCTTCCTCGGCGTGCTCCTCTGCGTCCTTCATCATCTTGTCGATCTCGTCACCGGCAAGCTTGGTTCCGCCGGTGATGGTCATCGACTGTTCCTTGCCCGTCCCAAGGTCCTTCGCCGACACGTTGACAATGCCGTTGGCGTCGATGTCGAAGGTGACCTCGACCTGCGGCATGCCGCGCGGTGCTGGGGGCAGACCGACGAGCTGGAACTTGCCGAGTGACTTGTTGCGGTAGGCCATGTCGGCTTCGCCCTGCAGGACGTGAATTTCGACCGACGGCTGATTGTCCTCGGCGGTAGTGAAGACCTCGGAGCGCTTGGTGGGGATGGTGGTGTTGCGCTCGATCAGCCGCGTGAAGATGCTGCCCTTGGTCTCTACACCCAACGACAAAGGAGTGACGTCGAGGAGCAGCACGTCCTTGACCTCGCCCTTGAGGACTCCGGCCTGAATCGCTGCGCCCACTGCGACAACCTCATCCGGGTTGACGCCCTGATGTGGCTCCTGCCCGCCGGCCAGATCCGTGACCAGCTTGCGGACTATCGGCAT
The DNA here is from genome assembly GCA_013694625.1 of Actinomycetota bacterium. Lineage (GTDB taxonomy): Bacteria > Actinomycetota > CADDZG01 > CADDZG01 > WHSQ01 > JACDDL01. The sequence goes on from JACDCD010000102.1 coordinate 12,450, forward strand.
ACGGGTGGAGCCCCCGACGAGAATGACGTGGTCGATGGCCTCGACGCCTACTCCGGCATCGCGGACCGCCTGGTTGAACGGCCCCTTGCAGGCCTCCAGCAGATCCCCGGTCATGCGCTCGAACTCGCTGCGGGAGAGCGTCAGCTCGAGGTGCAGCGGGCCCTGCTCGTTCGCGGTGACGAAGGGCAGGTTGATGGTTGTCGTCTGCGCCGACGACAGCTCGATCTTGGCTTTCTCTGCGGCCTCCTTCAGGCGCTGCATCGCCATCTTGTCCTTCGAGAGATCGACGCCGTTCTGATCCTTGAACGTCTTGACCAGATGGTCCATGACCCGCTGGTCCCAGTCGTCACCACCGAGGTTGGTGTTCCCCGATGTCGACTTGACCTCGAACACGCCCTCACCGAGCTCGAGCAGTGAAACGTCGAAGGTTCCGCCGCCGAGGTCGAAGACCAGGATCGTCTGCTCGGTCTCACTCTTGTCGAGCCCGTAGGCGAGCGCCGCAGCGGTGGGCTCATTGATGATCCGGAGCACCTCGAGGCCTGCGATCTGCCCGGCCTCCTTGGTGGCCTGGCGCTGGGCGTCATCGAAGTAGGCCGGCACCGTGATGACCGCCTCGGTCACCCTGTCGCCGAGATAGGCCTCCGCGTCGCTCTTGAGCTTCTGCAGGATTCGGGCGGATATCTCCTGCGGCTTCCATCCCTTGCCGTCGATGTCGAGGGTGTCGTCCGAGCCCATCTGACGCTTGATCGACCGCACCGTCCTGTCGGGGTTGGTGATGGCCTGGCGCTTGGCGACTTCGCCCACCAGGATCTCGCCGCCCCTCGACCAGGCGACGACCGACGGTGTGGTGCGTGCGCCCTCTGCGTTGGGTATGACGGTGGGCTCTCCCCCCTCGAGGGAGGCGGCCACCGAGTTGGTGGTGCCGAGATCGATTCCTATTGCCTTGGCCATTTCTGCTCCTCTACTGTCGCTGACGTGTTCGGCCTCTTACCCCCGAAACCAGAGCCTTAAGCGCTCTTGGGGTTAAATCTAAGTGAGTCCTAGTATGCCAACTTGAGTGTCATCTTGTCAACTTGCCCTCCCTCGAGGCTTTGAAGGGTTGCGGAACCTTGGCGGCTCTATACTTCTCAAGAGTCCTCCCGGATGCGCCCGCCCTCGGAGGTAGCCCCAGTGCCCGAACGTCTCGCCATCACCGGGTTCATCCTGCTCGCCACCGTGGTCTGGGTGCGCCGGGCCGCCATGTTGTACGGCCTGCTGGGTCTCGGCTCGCCGGACGATCGCAGGCCGAGGCACTGGGGGCGAAAGCTCAAGCAGCAGGCCGTCGTCGTCCTCGGGCAGCGCAAATTGCTCCAGTGGACCGTACCGGGCGTGATGCATGCCCTTGTCTTCTGGGGCTTCTTGGTGCTGTTGACCACCATCGTCGAAGCCTTCGGAGCGATCTACCAGGACGGCTTCCATCTCCCTTTGATTGGACGATGGGGTCCTTTGGGGCTCCTCCAGGACGCCTTCATAGTCGCCGTGCTGGTGGGATTGGTCATGGCGGTTGCGATCCGGAAGCTCCAGCGGCCGGGGCGTTTCAAAGGATCCCACCTCCGTGAAGCCGACCTCATTCTCGGCGCCATCGCAGGAATCATGGCCACGGTCCTACTTTCCCGGGCGGTCCAGATCGCGCTCGGATTGCTCCCCTACGACACCCGATGGACGCCGGTCTCGGACGGGGTTGCGGCGCCGTTCGAGGGTTTGGCGGCGGCGCCTCTGGTCGCCCTCGACACACTGTTCCTGTGGATGCACGCCCTGTTGATCCTGGGCTTTCTCGTGTACCTCACCTACTCGAAGCATCTCCACATCGTCACGGCCGCCATCAATGTGCTCTTTACCTCGGAGCGGCCCAAGGGCGCACTGAGGCCTATGCATCTGGACGTGGAGAACATGTCCGAAGACACCGTCCTGGGGGCGGGTGTTGTGACGGATCTGACATGGAAACAACTGCTCGACCTCTACACCTGCACCGAATGCGGCCGCTGCCAGTCACAATGCCCCGCGTGGGCAACGGGCAAGCCGTTGTCTCCCAAGCTGCTGATCATGGATCTGCGCGATGGCCTCTTCGCCGCCGGTCCTGAGCTCCTTGCAGCCAAGAAGAAGGGCCCGGAAGCATGGGCGGCGGCGGTGGCCGAGCTCCCAGCGCTCAACCCGGATATTGTCGAGGACGAGGTCGTGTGGGACTGCACAACCTGCGGCGCCTGTGTGCAGGCGTGTCCGGTGAACATCGAGCACATCGACACGATCGTCGACATGCGGCGCAACCTCGTCATGAGCGAGTCGCGTTTTCCCAAGGAGATGCAGAGTGCGTTGCAGAACCTCGAGACATCGGGGAATCCCTGGGGGCAGCCCGCCGGCGCGCGCCTCGAATGGACCAAGGGGGGCCGGCAGCAGGCTTCCCTTGACATTCCCCACATCTCCGAAGCGCCCGACGCGGAGGTTCTGCTGTGGGTCGGTTGTGCGGGGGCCTTCGATGATCGCAACAAGAAGGTCACCTACGACTTCGCCCGGCTGTTGCAGATCGCCGGTCTCAGCTTTGCGATTCTAGGTCCAGATGAGGTTTGCAACGGGGACCCGGCGCGGCGGGTCGGCGCGGAGTACATCTACCAGATGCTCGCCGAGCAGAACATCGAACAGCTGCACTCGCACGAGGTGAAGAAAATAGTCACAGCGTGCCCCCATTGCTTCAACACGATTGCAAATGAGTATCCTCAGTTCGGCGGCGTCTTCGAGGTGGTGCACCATACCGAGCTACTGGCGCAGCTCGTCAGGGAGGGCCGGCTGCGAGCGTCACGACCAATGGGCAAGAAGGTCACGTATCACGATCCCTGTTACAACGCGCGCCACAACGACGTCTGGAAAGGCGCCCGCGAGGTCATCACATCAATCCCGGAGGCGGATTACGGGGAGCTTCATCGTCACGGGCACTCGACCTTCTGCTGCGGCGCCGGTGGCGCGCGCATGTGGATGGAGGAGCGCATGGGGAAGCGCATGAACATCGAGCGCACCGATGAGGCCATCGCATCCGCATCCGACACCGTTGCGGTTGGTTGCCCCTTCTGCAACATCATGCTCTCGGACGGAATAACCGAACGACACGCGGACTCCGACATAGCGGTGCGAGATGTCGCCCAGTTGCTGCTCGAGTCGGTCGAGGAGGGCGACCCCCCGGCTCAGTCGGCCGAGAAGTTCTCGAAGTAGCGCGAGGGCGTTGGGCCCCGTTGCCCCTGGTACTTGGAGCGTGCTGCAGCAGAGCCGTAGGGGTTGGCGGCAGCGGAGCTCAGCTTGAAAAAGCTGATCTGACCGATGAGCATCCCCGGGTAGATCGTTATCGGCAGACTGGCGACGTCGGAAAGCTCGAGGGTCAGATGCCCTTCGAATCCGGGGTCTACGTACCCAGCGGTGGAGTGGATCAACAAGCCGAGGCGCCCCAGCGAGCTTTTGCCCTCGAGGCGCGCCACCAGATCGTCCGGCAGCCTGACGCATTCTCTGGTGGAGCCGAGCACGAATTCGTTGGGATGAAGTATGAAGGCTTCGCCGTCGGGCACCTCGACCAACTCCGTCAAGTTCTCCATAGGCTTCTTGACGTCGATGTAGGGATGGCGCGCGTTGTGGAAGGTGCGAAAGAGGCGGTCGACGTGAAGATCGATCGAAGCGGGCTGGACGTCGGAGGACTCGAAAGGTTCGATGCCGATCCGCCCAGAGGCGATCGCTTCACGTATGTCGCGATCCGAAAGAATCATGAGGCCCCCCAAGGCGGTGGCGGAGTGGCCCGGAGTCTACCGGCTGAGTTGCTCAGCCGATGCGAACGTAGATGTAGTTCTCTGTGATGAAGTAGCCGACGAAGGTCAAGGTCAGAGCCGCACTGACAATGAACGCGACGATGTGACCGTACCTCCGCCTGACCGTCACAGTGCCGGACCAGGCATCTTCCCGTCGCTCGAGCCGTATCTCGAACAATGCTGCGGCGCTCAGGAGCAGCGCCGCTAGCGGGCTCCACACGGTGATGGCCTCAACCAAGTCGTTTGAGAAGAAGCCTTCCAGTGGATCGAAGAGGAAGCCCTGTCCGAGGCCGTACTTGAGCACCACGGCCGTAAGAAAGACCAACCCCGGCAGCATGATGGCCTGCGGCAGGGCGGCGGGGGTTCTGGTGAAGGGGTTGTGCATGACGCCTCCTTCCGAGGTCAGTTGCGAGTGCAGGTGGGCATCCAGCGCGCCGGCCACGAGGTCGAGCACGATCCGGGGCGTGGGTCGAGTTTGTTCCAGCGTCGCCTCGAGCTCCAGACCGTAGCGATTGCGCCAGCATTGCGGGTAGAGGCGGACAAGCCATCTCATGTGAGCCCCAAGCGTTGCAGGCCGGTTGCAGCCACCTCTTTCAACTGGCCGAGCTGCGTTGCGAGGGCTTCGGACCCGGCCGGGGTCAATCGGTAGGGCCGCTTGCGGTCGTCGGTGTCTAAAGGCTCGACCAGCCCGCGCTTCTCGAGGCGAGCGAGGGCGGCGTAGAGGGTGCCTGGGCCCAGGCGCACGTCCCATCGGCCTTCGATCTCCTCCATGATTGCGTAGCCGTGCTTGGGCCGGCCGGCGAGGCTTACGAGAATAAGGAGGGCGGGCTCGAGGAACCGGCCGAGCTGGGACAGCGTCGATGCCATTGAGGACCCCTTCTTCCTTCTCTACAGGGCTTATTACGCCGCACGTACTACGTGTCACGTTACACGCCGAAGGCAAGGTAGTCAACCGGTGGGGACGTGGTATCTACAAGAAGTAAGGCGGGTGTAGCTCAATGGCAGAGCTCTAGCTTCCCAAGCTAGTGACGGGGGTTCGATTCCCCTCACCCGCTCTTCGAAATGTCAATGGCCATGAGGAAATCCGGGACCGCGGCCATGAGAGCTCCCGAACCGTGGCCACGGAACTCCCGGGACACGGCCACCAAAACTCCCGGCAACGGCACCACCCCTTGGGGCCGACCCTTTGTCGGGTTCGGCCCTTTTGAGTTTGGCGGAGCTGACCCTCCAACGCGAGAACGCGAATACAGCTCGGCTGTGCGCCGTTCTTCTCAATTGGCACCCGTTCATGAACCTCCCGCGGCTATCCGCGGCTTGAGAATCGACCAAGAACGGAAAGCCTCGGGCACCCCGGTAAGGAATTTCAAGCACAGAGATCATGGCCCCGATAAAAAAGGGTGGAAGCTCCTCAGCCTTTTGCGCGCATTGGCATCATCGGTCGCCTTAGCCCGTTCGTGCGTGGCCTGTCTTGCCTTTGTTCTCGTGCTTCTTCCGCCCGCCGAAGAGAACTCGTCTGCACTGCTCAGTGCGGCTCTACTTTGCGTCCTGATCGCCGCCTCAGCCTTCCTCGTACCGTGGGAGAAGCTGCCCGCTGGCGCGCAAGCCCTCGGACCCTTGGCTTATTTTGTTGTGATCGCACTCCTCCGGGAAGCGGAAGGCGGCTCAGTGTCGGGGTATGGCGCGCTCATCCTGCTGCCGATCTGTTGGTTGGCACTCTACGGAACCCGTGGCCAGTTGTCCGTGGCACTTGTCGTCATGGTAGTGATGTTTGTGGTGCCGATCATCTTGCTGGGCGAGCCTCACTATCCGTCCAGTGAGTGGCGGCGGGCGCTCATGTGGGCAGGCGTGGGGCCGGTGGTGGGCCTGACGGTGCAGAGGCTGGTGTCGCAGAGAAGAGAGTTGATTGGGAAACTGCGCGAGGTTGCCCGAGCGGACGGGTTGACAGGGGTTGCTAACCGTCGCGCCTGGGACGAGGAATTGCCACGCGAGCTGTCACGAGCCCGGAGATCGGGAAAGCCGATGTCGGTTGCACTCCTCGACCTCGATCACTTCAAGGCATTCAATGACAGTCGCGGCCATCAGGCTGGCGACCAACTACTCATGGATGCCGCAATAGGTTGGGGAAAGCAGATCAAGGATGCCGATTTGATCGCTCGCTACGGAGGCGAGGAGTTCGCCGTCCTATTGCCCAACTGCCCTGTGATTGAGGCCTGTGGCATCGCCGAACGCCTGAGGGAGGTCACGCCGGGTGAGGAGACGTGCTCTGTGGGCATCGCCTGTTGGGACGGGTCAGAGTCTTCCGAAGCACTTATCGCACGGGCAGACCACGCTCTTTATGAAGCCAAGGGTAAGGGACGCGACCGGGCGGTTCTTGCGGCCTGAACATTGCACCAGGTACAAGCTGATCGAAATCCCCTAGCTCACAGTCTCTATCAGGTGCCCTCCAGGCGCTCGCCCCCTGAAACAACTTGGACATTAGATTACCCGTCCAGCGTGAATTCCCCAGATCGTGCTCCAAAGGGGCGGCCGCCACGGCCGCTACTGAGACATGCTGCCTGCGGTCGCGTTACGCTTCCCCTCGTGGAATCGCGAAGAGCGCGGCGTGCACGGGCGGTCACTATCACAGTCATCTTGGTTGGGCTTCTCATAGCGGGCGCGTGGATCGCACAAGGGGGCGACAACTCCCAAACAGCGGCCGTCCATGAGAACGCCAGCAAGCACGATAACGACCGGCCCCGGTTCACGGATGCATCCTCCCGTCGTTCGCGAGCGCATTTGGCCGAGCCAAACACGCGGGAGGGCAGACTCACCCTGGCGCGGTCCAGGATCAAGCATGTGGTGTTCCTGATCAAGGAGAACCGAACCTTCGACCACATGTTCGGGCGTCTTCGTCGAGCCGATGGTGCAACCACCGGCGAGACCTGCGACGGAACTACAGTTCGGCTGAAGCGTGCAGGGGATAATGTTCCGGACATCCTGCACTCCTTCAGCGCCGGCATCGTCGCTATCAACGGTGGCGAGATGAACTGCTTCGACAGCCTCTACGGCGGTACCAACCTTGAGAGTTACGTTCAGTATCACGAGGCAGACATACCGAATTACTGGTCCTACGCCAAGCGATTCTCGTTGGCCGATCGGTTCTTCAGTTCAGTCTACGGCCCGACGACGGTCGAGCATTTGTGGACCATGGCCGGACAGTCAGATCGGTTCGTCGACGTCGAACGCGTCTATCAGGGCGGCGTGGGAAAACAAGGTGAGTTCTGCAAGGACCGCCAGGAACTGATGTGGTCGTTCAGAAAGCTCTCCCAGGCGGAGAGCCATGACGCTTACAAACTCGAAGAAGCCTCCGATGTCTCACAACTAGCCGAGCGGTTCTGGACCGAGCGGTGGCCCTGCACCGACATGACGGTCCTTCAGGATCTCTTGGAGGAGCAAGGGGTCTCGTGGAAGTACTACAGAGGTGGCAGCATCCACCAAAAAGCGGCAATCAAAATGATCCGGCATATCCGCCTCGGGCCAATGTGGAAAAAGGTGGTGCCAAATAAACAATTCGATGCTGACGTCCAGAGAGGGCGCCTCCCGAGAGTCTCCTGGCTGCTTCCGCCGTCTGGCTTGACCGATCATCCCAGCAACGACAGCATTTGCCAAGGCGAGAACTGGACGGTGAAGCGCCTCAACCTTCTCATGAGAAGCCGGTATTGGAAGAGCACCGCGGTGATTCTCACGTGGGACGACTTCGGAGGCTTTTACGATCACGTTCCTCCTCCCCACGTCGATCTCTATGGGATGGGCCCGCGCGTCCCCGCCATCATCCTGTCGCCTTGGGCACGTTCGGGTTACGTCGATCATCACACCTACGACTTTTCCTCTGTCCTGAAAACCATCGAAGAGCTTCACCGGTTGCCCTCACTCGGCGAGCGCGACGCGCAGGCAGATGCGATGTGGAGGTCATTCGATTTTGATCAAGATCCTCTCCCTCCCTTGATTCTCGAGGAACGCCAATGTCGTGCTTGACAGGGCCTCTGAGTAGTCGCAACCGGGGTGAGTCACCCAAAATTGCAGACGTGCAGCCTTGATCTTCTGAACCCCGTTGAACTCAGCGACGCGGCGGCCGGGCTGTGTGGGCTCTGCCTACACGATCATTCATGCCGAGCACTCGGGTGTTCAACCAGGCGTTGCGGAACGCGCCGCGCGAGTCGAGCCGGCCGGCCAATCGGGTGAAGTCGGGCAAACGCTCATAGAGCGAAGCGATAGAGGCGGCATCCGCGCCGAACACCTTGCCCCAGTGGGGGCGCGCCTCGAACGGGGCCAGCGCGCCCTCGATGTCGGCGATCACGCCCGTGACGGCATCCATCTCCCGTTCCCAGGTGAAATGGATGGCGACGGTGTCCTCTCCGTACTGGGGACTCATCCACAACCCGTCGGCGGCGACGGTGCGGATCTCTGAAACCTGCAGCACGGGTTGGATTGCGTCGGACAGCGCACGCACCGCCTGGATCGCCGCAGGGGCGTGTCGGCGCGGTACCAGGTATTCGGATTGGAGTTCCCGGCCGCTGCTAGGTGTGAAGCCCATGCGGAAGTGCGGCAGGCGGTCGGACCACAGGCCCGCCGCGCCCATCTGCGGGGTGCAGTTGACAGGATCCAGGCCGAGAATCGGATGCCGATCGACGGTGGCGGCGATCGCGCCGAAGAGGTCACCGCGAAGCGGCTCTGGTGCTTCGGTCGCCCGGCTCTTCACCCACACCTGGTCGATGGCTTCACTCCAGCGAGTGAACACACTCACGCTGTAGCCCGCGGATGTGATCTCGTCGAAGTTCTCGAACAGGGCATCCCAGCCGAGGCCTTCGAACACTCGCTGCCGCACGTGGTAGGCGGGTTCAACATCCAGTGTGAGCCGCGTGATTGCCCCTAGCGCTCCGAGCCCGACGACGAGGCCGTTGAAGTCCGCGTCACCTCTGGATGAGGTGAGGATCTCGCCCGAGGACAGGACGATCTCGAGTCCCGCGACCGTGGTCGCGAGGTTGCCGTTAGCGTCGCCGGAGCCATGTGAGGCGGTTGCAACCGCTCCTGCGACTGAGATGTGAGGCAGAGACGCAAGATTAGGCAGGGCCACACTCTCAACCCTCAACGCCTCGGTGACCTCGCCGTACCTCAAGCCGGCGGAGAAGGAGATCGTGCCTGCTTCATGGTCGGCGACGATGTCGGCGGGCAGCCCGTCGAGCGTGAGCAGCTCGGAGGAGTCCGCGATGTCGGTGAAGGAATGACGCGAGCCGAGCACGCGCACCCGGGGTGCGTTGGCGATGATCTCCTGCACCTGCTCCAGCCCCGACGGCCGGTGCAGCTTGTCGGCCCGGTAGATGTAATTGCCGGCCCAGTTCGACTCGCTCATCACTCAGACGTTAGCCGGAGTTTTGTCGTGGAGGAGACCCACCTGAACAAACGTCCGGTCACCTCAGTTGAAACTCCGGCAACCTGTATGTTTGTCCCTTGGGACGATGGCCGGTGGCGAGCTTGCGCCGACGCTTCGGAGGCAGAGGGAAGCGTCTACGAGTAGCTGGTTTCGGAGCCCTTCTCGTACTCGTGAGTGCATGCGAGTCTGGCGATATCGGTCGCCGCGGCCCCTCCCAAAGGGACGCCTCTCCGCCTTCCACACGTCACCATGAAGGCTCAGCCACAACTGGAGCCGGCAACAGGGCCGCGCCGGTTCAAAAGGATGTTGAGCCGGCACCGCCCACGAGTTTCACCCTTGTCGCAACGGGCGACATCCTGACGCACTCCACGGTCTACGAGAAGGCTTTGGAGAACGGCGGCAACCGCTATGACTTCGATCCGATGTTTCGCGAGGTCGAGCCGCTGTTGTCTGCTGCCGACCTCGCCATCTGTCACCTCGAAACTCCCCTATCTCGGGACAACCAGGACCTCTCGTCGTATCCAAACTTCAATGTGCCTCGTCAGCTCGCAGACGCCATAGGGAAGGCCGGGTACGATTACTGCTCGACCGCCTCGAATCATTCCTACGATCAGGGCCTCCAGGGAGTCAGGGCTACGCTGGACGCTCTGGACAGCGCCGGAGTGCGACACAACGGGACGGCTCGCCGATCCGGTAAGGCGGACCACCCGGAGCTCTTCGAAGTAAACGGGGCCGAGGTGGGTCTTCTCAGCTACACCTACGGCTTGAACGGTGGCGAGTTGCCTGAGAACGAGTCTTGGCTGGTAGACGTCATCGATTCACCGACGATCCTGAGGGAGGCACGCGCAGCGCGCGGAGCAGGCGCGGATTTTGTAGTCGTCAGCCTGCACTGGGGGCTCGAGTACCAGGTCGCCCCGAGTACGGACCAGTTGACCCTGGCTAGGCAACTGCTCAGGTCGAACGCAATAGACCTCATATTGGGACACCATGCGCATGTCGTCCAACCGATCGGTCGCGTGCGCAAGGAGTATGTGGTGTACGGCATGGGCAACTTTCTTGCGGATCAGTCCATCGCGTGCTGTGCCGAGGCCACCAGACACGGTGTGATCGTAAAGTTTGAGGTCCAAGACCAGGGCGGCGACCTCAGGGTTGAGAAGGTCATCTACACACCGACGTGGGTCCCATACGGCAACTACGTCATCACCCCCGTGGCTCGGGCCCTCGGAGATCCATCGACCCCGGCCGACACACGCGCCACGCTCAAACTGTCGTGGAAGCGAACGACGACTGCAATTCGATCACTGGGGGCCGGGAAGTTCGGTAGAGTTCGGCAACCGTAACGGCGCTGCTATCGTCGTTCGATGCCCATACGCATTCAGTGCCTCGTCATCGACTCACACGACTGCCCGGCGCTCGCTCGTTTCTGGGCCGATGCGTTGGGCTGGCGCGTCACCTACGAGGACGCCCATCAATCCGTGGTCGAGCCACCCGAGGGCAGCCCCGAAGTCGATGTGGCTCCCGATCTTCTGTTCATCAAGGTCCCGGATGACAAGACGGTGAAGAACCGGCTGCACCTTGACCTGCGTCCGGGCGACCAGGCAACGGAAGTGGGCCGCCTCGTTACTTTGGGGGCACAACCCGCAGCGGTCGGCCAGGATGACGATGTCAAATGGACGGTCCTCGCCGATCCCGAGGGCAACGAGTTCTGCGTCCTCCCTCCGCTTGAACATGAGCTCACCTAACCCAACCCGGCTCCCTCGGCAGGGAGGGCGAGGATCAGATGGCGTCTCCGGTGGCGATAAGGCGCGGGCCCGAGCCGCACAGGTCGAACAAGACGCATTGGCTGCAGCGGGGGTTGCGCGCTTTACAGACCTTGCGTCCGTGGTCTATCAGGGCCATGTGGAGGCTGTAGCGGATCTCCGCAGGCACCTTTGGACTGAGCTCCCGGCCGGCGGCCTCGGCGGTCACCCCGTCGTCGATCCAACCCAATCGCCGTGCCACCCGGTGGACATGGGTGTCGATCGGGAACGCGTTGCGGCCCATGGAGAAGACCAGCACACAGGCGGCGGTTTTCGGGCCGACTCCGGGCAGTGAGCAGAGGTAGTCGTCGACCTCCTGGTCCGGCAGACCGTGGAGACGCGACAGATCGAGTGCCCCCTCCCGCCCTTCGATCTCGGTGAGGATCGCTTTTATCCGAGGTGCCTTCTGATCGGCGAGCCCTCCAGCACGTATTGCATCTGCCACCTCTTCGCTGGGAGCGTCCCGCACCTCCTCCCAGGTGGGGAAACGTGTCTTCAGCCCGGCGAACGCGCGCGCCGTATTGGTGTCGGAGGTGTGCTGTGAGAGCAGCGTGCCGACGAGCTCGTCGATTATGGGCACCCGTGGCTTCGGCTTGAAGGGGCCCTGCAGCTTGCGAAGGCGGCGATGCACCGCTCTGATCCGGCGCGCCGAGACTCCCTTGCGGCGATCGACGTCTCCGGGTGCGGTCTTAGCCGAGGACATAATTTGCCCAGCCTAAGCAGGACGCGTCAGCGCGGTGACCCCTTGGTGAAAGACGCGAACTTCGTGTACTGGTTCATGAAGGCGAGGTTCACCGAGCCGGTGGGGCCGTTGCGGTGCTTGGCGATGATCAGCTCGGCCTCGCCTCGGCGCTCCGAGTCACGGTTGTAGACCTCGTCGCGGTACAGGAGCATCACAAGATCTGAGTCTTGTTCGATGGAGCCCGATTCACGCAAATCGGCGAGTAGGGGTCGTTTGTCGGAGCGATACTCGACACCCCTGTTCAGCTGCGACGCACACAGCACCGGCAGGTTGAGATCACGCGCCAGTATCTTGAGGTCTCTCGAGATGTCGGATACTTCCTGCTGGCGGTTCTCGGACCGGTGCGCCGATTGCATCAATTGCAGATAGTCGATGATCACGAGTCCCAAACCGTGCCGGGCCTTGAGCCTCCGGCACTTTGCGCGTATCTCCATGAGGGTCA
>JACDCD010000214.1 GCA_013694625.1 Actinomycetota bacterium
GGGTGGGACTGCGCCCGCCGCCGCCACGCTGGCCGGGGACGCCGAACCGTCCTCCGAGCCGCCGGCCGGTACCGCCGCCACGCCGGCCGGGGACGCCGATCTGCCCCCCGAGCCGGCGGGCGTAGCCAGAGCGGATGTAGCGCCCACGACGACCCCGCCCGAGGACGGGCGTCCTGCTCCTGAAGAGGTCGCAAGCTTGCGGGAGACCCCCGGCCCCAACGTCGAGGTTCCCCACGAGACCCCTCAGCCCGCCGCCCTTACGCCGACCGAAGACCCCGACGAGGTCTATGCCCAGGTGCTGAAGGAGCAGCAGGCCAAGGGCTCTTCGCCGCAGGTTGCGGAGGCGAGGGCCAAGGTGGCGCGGGTCAAGGCCGAGCGTGGCATTGCACGTGGGCCGGCGTCATCTCCTGATGCCGGGGAAGGCGCCTGACGGTGGCGGCACTAGCTCAAGAGATCCTCTTCTGGGCGCTGGCGGTGATGATGGGGATCGCCGCCATCGGGGTCGTGACCTCCCGCAACGTCGTGCACGCGGCCCTCTACCTCGTCGGCACGCTCATGGGCGCGGCGGCTCTCTACATTCTGCTCCTTGCAGAGTTTGTTGCCTGGGTACAGGTTCTGGTCTACGTCGGCGCAATCGTCGTATTGATGCTCTTCGGGCTGATGTTGACGAGAGCCCCCATCGGCCGGGCGAACTTCGACAACGATCAGCGGCTGATGTCGGCGCTGACCGCGCTGGCCGTGTTCGGGGTGACCAGTTACATCATGGTGCGGGCATTCGAGGGGCAGACGATCGATTTGACCCGTGAGACCGGTACGCTTACTTCGAGCATCGGAGAGGTCATCTTCTCCACCTACGTCCTCCCCTTCGAGGTGGTCTCGGTGCTTCTGCTGGCCGCCCTGGTTGGCGCCGTCGTCATCGCAAGGCGAGATTAGGTGACGCTCTGATGCCCATCTCCTACTTCCTCGTACTGTCGGCTTTGCTTTTCTCCGTGGGCATTTACGGAGTGCTGGCCCGCCAGAATGCCGTCCTGGTGCTCCTGTCGATCGAGTTGATGCTCAACGCAGCCAACATCAACCTTGTCGCATTCTCGGCCTTTCTTCAGGAGGCGGGAGTTGCCGGTCAGGTGTTCGCCCTGTTTGTCATAGCGGTGGCTGCAGCCGAGGTGGGCATCGGACTGGCAATCGTGATCCTGATTTTCAGAAATCGCCAAAGTGTCGACGTCGACGAGATGTCGCTGATGAAGTGGTGATGGCTTGATCTTCGCCTTAGCCGAGCCAGCCACGGCGGGGACAGTCGGGGGCTTTGCGACAGAGTACATGTGGGTCGTCCCCCTGCTGCCGTTCCTGTCGGCCGCCATCATTGGCTTTTTCGGGAGCAAGATGGGCGGCAAGGAGCACTACGTCGGCATCTTCGCAATCGGCGCCGGCCTGGTGATGTCTTTGATTGCATTCGCCCAACTCGCCGGCGGAAACGCGGCTGTCGAGGCGTCATATACGTGGTTCAGATTAGATGACAGCTTCGAGCTCGAGTTCGGAATGAATTACGATTTCCTTACCGGCGTCATGTTCGTGGTGGTGACCACCATCTCGCTCCTCGTGCACATCTATTCAACCGGTTACATGCACGGGGACAAACGCTACACATGGTTCTATGCAGCTCTCTCGCTCTTCACCGGAAGCATGTTGTTCCTGGTCATCGCGAACAACCTCATGCAGATGTTCGTTGGATGGGAGCTGGTCGGCGTTTGCTCCTACTTCCTCATCGGCCATTACTGGGAGGAGTCACCAAACTCCTCTGCAGCCATTAAGGCCTTCATCACCACCCGTATCGGCGATGTTGGGTTCCTGTTCGGCATATTCGTCCTGTTCGTGGCCACAGGGACTTTCGACATCATCGAAATCAACCACCTCGCCGAAGAGGGTGAGTTGAGCGGCTCGATCGCCACCATTGGAGCCCTGTTGTTGTTCTGCGGAGCGGTCGGCAAGTCGGCTCAGGTGCCCCTCCACGTCTGGTTGCCCGATGCCATGGCTGGGCCCACGCCGGTGTCGGCGCTGATCCACGCAGCGACGATGGTGGTCGCAGGCGTCTACCTCGTCGCCCGAATGTTCATTCTGTTCGAACACGCGGGATCTGCCCTCAACGTCGTGGCGATCGTGGCCTCGATCACGATGCTGATTGCGGCGGCGCTCGCACTGGTTCAGGACGACATCAAGCGTGTGCTTGCGTATTCGACCGTCTCGCAGCTTGCCTACATGATGGCGGCTCTCGGCGTGGGCGCCTACACGGCCGGTGTGTTTCACCTCTTCACGCACGCTTTCTTCAAGGCTCTGCTGTTCCTCGGGGCGGGCTCCATCATCCACTCGGTGCATTCGAACAACATGAGCGACATGGGCGGACTCCGCAAGCACATGCCCCACACGTTCAAGACCTTCATCATCGGCTCGCTGGCTCTCGCCGGCATCTTTCCTCTGGCCGGCTTCTTCTCGAAGGACGAGATCGTCGGCGAAGCTTTCCGTGCCGCCAGCGAAGAAACCCAGATCACCGCCGTGATCGTCTTCGTATCTGCGATCATCACCGCATTCCTCACGGCGCTCTACATGACCCGTGCCTGCATCAAGACCTTCTTCGGCGAGTACAGGGGGCATGGAACGCCTCACGAAAGCCCGCCTTCCATGGTCGTGCCTCTGTGGATCCTTGCAGGTGCCTCGCTCTCGATGGGGCTGCTGGGTTTCCCGGTCATCGGCCCATTCGCCGATTGGATCAACGTACCGGGCGAGACGCGGCACGGGTTCGAAACCTTCTACAACATCGTGCTGCCTCTGGCGTCTGTCGTCATCGCCCTGGTGGCGATCTGGCTCGGGTGGCTGCTGTTCTACCAAAACCGCAGGCCGGTCGACATCTTGTCGACTCGCTTTGCGTGGGTTTACCGGCTGCTCGAGAACAAGTACTACCTCGACGACATCTACATGGGCGGGATCGTGAGGCCAGTCCAGTATCCGCTTGCGGCCTTCGCCTATTGGACCAATCAGCACATCCTCGATGGGATCGTCAACGGGACGGCACACGCAACGGTGGGCGCCGGCCGGGGTGTGTACGGTGTCATCGACCAGCATGTGGTGGACGCGGGAGTCAACGGCGCGGCCGGTCTCACGGGATTCTCAGGCGGCCTGCTGCGCTACATACAGACCGGGAACGTGCAGCGCTACGCCGCATTCCTCTTCATTGCGATCGCTGCTTTCGTCGCGCTCTTTGGATTGACCTAGAAGGGAGCTAGCACACTTATGGAGTGGCTTGATAACTGGGGGCTGAGCCTGGCGGCGTTTCTGCCGATGGCGGGCGTCGTTCTCCTGCTGTTCGTCCCCGGATCGATGGACGGAGTTGCGAAGGCCGTGGGGCTTGTGATCACAGGAGCAGCGTTGCTGGTGGGAGTCGCCGTTGGAGTGCGCTTCGACTACGGCAGCGCAGGCGCCATCCAGCTCGAGGTGAACGAACGCTGGATACCGCAGATCGACGCCCGCTACCACGTCGGCATCGACGGGATCGCGCTGCCGCTGTTCGAGCTGTCCCTGCTGGTGTCGTTTCTCTGCATCGTCTACCTCCTGTGGCACGTGCCTTCACCCGGGAAAGCCAAGGCACTAATTGCCCTCACCCTTCTGCTCGAGACCGGCATGACCGGGACCTTCATCGCGCTCGACCTCATCCTGTTCTTCATCTTCTGGGAGGTCGTCCTGGTCCCCATGTACTTCATGATCGGAATCTGGGGCGGTCCGCGGCGTGAGTACGCGGCGGTTAAGTTCTTTCTCTACACGCTGTTCGGCTCGATCTTCATGCTGCTTGGATTCCTCGCCCTCTATTTTCAGGGCAACACCTTCGACATGATTGCTTTGAGAGAGCAGGGCAATCTTGGGTCGACACTCGTCCAGAATCTGACCTTCGCCGGGTTGTTCCTTGGTTTCGCAATCAAGGTGCCGATGTGGCCGTTCCATACCTGGCTGCCCGATGCCCACACCGAGGCCCCGACCATCGGCTCGGTGCTGCTGGCGGCTGTAATGCTCAAGATGGGCACCTACGGTTTCATCCGTATCGCCTATCCCATTCTGCCGGATGCCGCCGTGTACTTCGCGCCCGTCATCGGCATTCTCGCGGTGATAGCGATCATCTACGGAGCCCTCTGCTGCTTCGCGCAGTCCGACCTCAAGCGGCTGATTGCCTTTTCGTCGGTGGGCCATATGGGATTCGTCATGCTCGGCATCGCAACCGTGAGTGACCGGGGTATCAACGGCGCGATCTTCGGCATGGTCGCTCACGGGCTGATCACCGGGATGCTGTTCTTCCTCGCCGGTTCCATACACGAACGTTTTCACACCCGGGAGATCTCAGCGTTGGGGGGAGTGCTCCAGCAGATGCCCAGATTCGGGTCCGTGCTGGTGTATGCAGGGATAGCGTCGCTCGGTCTGCCGGGCCTCGCCGGGTTCTGGGGCGAGATGTTGGCGCTGCTCGGCTCCTACCAGCCCGGGGCAGGGTTGGATGAGGGACTGTTCCGCATCCTCATGGTCGGCGGCGGCATCGGCACCGTGCTTACCGCCGGGTATCTGCTGTGGACGATTCAACGAGTAGCGATGGGCACCGTTCCCGAGAAGTTCGCCGACCGTCACGACCTCTTCGACGTTCAGCCTCTCGAGTGGAGCGCCTGGGCGCCGCTTCTCGTCCTCATCCTCGCTGCCGGAATCTATCCCCGTATGGTGCTCGGAGTGACCGACGGTGCGGTTCAAACACTTCTCAAATCGTTCGGCGGTTAGGTGGAGCTCGTGCAGGGCGCTCTGACGTCGCCGGTCGACTGGCACGCGATCGCGCCCGAGCTCGTCCTCACGGCCTTTGCCTGCCTCGTCCTGGTTGTCGATCTGTTCCTCGCCGAACGCGCCAAGTGGCTGGCAATGCCGTTGTCCGCTATCGGGGTCCTGGCCACCGGAGCAGCCACGCTGTCGCTGGTCGGATCGGAGCGGACGACGTTGTCGGGTTCCTACGAGATCGACGCATTCGCCCTGCTCCTCAAGGGGTTGTTCTGCGTGATCGGCTTCATCGTGCTGGCGATCTCGTTCGACTACTTTCGCTCGGGCATCCGTTACCAGGGTGAGTACTACTTCCTGCTGCTGTGCTCACTGCTGGGTGGTCTGGTCATGTCCAGCGCCCGCGATCTGGTGACCATCTTCATCGCCATCGAGTTGATCAGCGTCCCAGGCTTCATCATGACCGGACTGCGCAAGGGCGATCCCAAGTCCAACGAGGCGTCCCTGAAGTTTTTCTTGTTCGGAGTGCTTTCAACCGCCGTGATGTTGTATGGCATGTCGCTGATCTACGGCCTCAGTGGCGGCGCGACCCGCCTCGACCGGATTCGAGAGGCAATAGACGGCTCGGGCAACGAACCGCTGGTGATGCTCAGCGTCTTCTTCGTCGTGGTCGGCTTCGGGTTCAAGATCTCGGCGGTTCCGTTTCACTTCTGGGCACCCGACACCTATGAGGGCGCGCCCTCGCCGGTGGCGGCTTTCCTATCGACTGCTTCCAAGATCGGCGGGTTCGTCGGTCTGCTCGTGCTGATGTTCAAAGCCTTTCCCGAGGTCGCCGACATCTGGCGCCCGGTGTTTGCAGTATTGGCGACCCTGACCATGACGGTGGGAAACCTCATCGCCCTGAAGCAGCGTCACATCATCCGCCTGCTTGCCTATTCGGGGATTGCGCAGTCGGGTTACATCCTGGTTGCCCTTGCGCTCATCGATCCCAGCTCCCCGGGTGTGAGTCGTCAGGCACTCGAGTCCGCGCTCGTCTACATCGCCATCTACGCTGTGATGGACCTCGGAGCCTTTGCCGCTGCGGTCGCCTACGCCCGGCGCGGCGGGACGTACTTCATCGACGACTACGCGGGACTGTGGCAGCGCAGCCCGGTGTTGGCCACGCTGCTAACGGGTTTTCTGCTGTCGCTGGCCGGCGCGCCGCCCATGGCGGGGGCCTGGGCCAAGCTGTTCGTCTTTCTTGCCACCATCAATGCGCAGGTCTACTGGCTTGCGGTGGTCATGGGCGTGAATGCGGTCATCGCGGCGTGGTACTACCTTGCAGTAGTCAAGCGCATGTTCTTCGAGGCGCCGGAGCTCGAAGGGCCCGTGGAGGTGCCATACTTTCTCCGCGCCGTCATGGGGGTCGCAGCCCTGGCCCTGTTGGTGGTGTTCATCTATCCACCCGTGATCACCGAATTGGCGGAGCGCTCGATCCTCTAACCGTCTCCCGGGACCAGCGGGGCGCCGCCGGCCCACACGGTCCTTTCGGCAATCGCCCCTGAGGGCACTTCCTCGTCCATCCACACGACCGCGTGTGCAACCCGGGCGCCGGGGTGCACGGTGGCGCGGGCGAGCAGGATCGCGCCGGGCCCCAGGGTTCCCGGCGCCGCCCTCGCACCCGGTCCAAGGTAGCTTCTGCCCGCTTCGGTGTCGCGGATTGCACCGGGCAAGGGAACAGGAGGTGGCGGGCCCGTCCCCTCGAGCAGGTCGGCGTTCGCCTGGAGGTAGCGCTCCGGAGTGCCGACGTCGAGCGCATAGCCCCCGTGCCGGTGAACGGCAACCTCACCGCGGGCGACCATCGGCCCGATGAGAGCCTCGGCCAAGCCGAGAGGGCGCCTGTTCGGGAGGAGGTCGAGCACGGCACGGTCGAACACCGCAGCCCCGATGTACCTGGCGCCCGGGGAGGAAGGGCGCGCCCGCCGGTCGACGAAGACCGATGCAGCGTCTCCGGAAAGCTCGAGGTCGGCCCCGGCGCGGACCGGGGTAACGGCGAGGGTTGCCGGCGCACCGAATCGTTCGTGCGCACCCATGAGCTCAGACGGGTCGAGGTCTGTGAGCTCGTCCGCGTTCCATGTCAACACGCGGTCCCCGAGGTGGCCCCTGAGTGCTGCGAGCGTGCCCGCCGTCCCGTACGGATGGGGCTCTTCGATCACGAACCGAGCGGCTCCGGCGTGAGGCTTTAGCCTTGCGACGACCTGAACCGCCCGATAGGCGGTGTTGACGACTATGGGACCGGCGCCGAGGGACAGGAGCGCTTCTAGGCCCCAGGCGGCAAGCGGAATGTCGAGCAGCGGCAAGCACGGCTTGGGAACGCCGTCCGTGAGAGGCCTCAGGCGCTCCCCGCGTCCCGCCGCTAACAGAACACAGGTTGGATCGACCAGCACGAGCAAAACCCTAAGGGGCCTCAGACGCTCGCATCGCCGCGAACAGAGCTCAACTCGGATCGACCCGGCACGGCAAACCCTGAGGGACTCGCGCCTGGCGGTATTCTTGTCGGCGCTGCAAGGCGGGATGCCCGAGCGGCCAAAGGGAGCGGTCTGTAAAATCGCCGGCTAATGCCTTCAGAGGTTCGAATCCTCTTCCCGCCACGGGTGACGGCACGCGCCGGAGCATGACGTTCGCGCGGGCCCCGGGTCAGACAAGGGCAACCAAAGAGGTCAGGGTATGGCCGATTGTGCCTCTGAGCACGGTGTGTGCCCTTCCGTCGAAACGCGTGGGCTCCGCGTTGACTATCACGAGCCTGGCGCCGGCCTGTAGCGCCCGCTGCGGCAGGTATGCCGCGGGGAACACCGATAGGGACGTGCCGATCGCAAGGAAGACATCGCACGCAGAGGAGGCTGCCTGCGCCCCCTCGAGGATCTCGGGGTCGAGCGGCTGCCCGAATGAGATCGTCGCCGATTTCAACACCCCTCCGCACACTGTGCAGGAAGGGTCATCCTCCCCTGCCCGCACCCTTTCGAGGGCCGTCTCCATGGGTCTCCGTTCCCCACATCCCAAGCAGACCACATCTCGCAGGGCGCCGTGGATTTCGATGAGAGCGCCCGCCGAGCTGCCGGCTTTCTGATGAAGGCTGTCGATGTTCTGGGTGATGAGGGTATGCAGCTTTCCTTTGCGTTCCAACTCGGCGAGCGCGACATGGCCGGCATTGGGGCCGACCGTTCGGGACGAGTGTTCGGAGCGCATGCGCCACGCATCTACTCGCGCCTGCTTGCTGGCCATGTAGTGCTGGATTGTGGCTCGTCGCTGTGCGGCGGGATCCTTCGTCCACGAGCCGTTGGGACCTCTGAAGTCGGGGATGCCCGATTCGGTCGAGACACCGGCGCCGGTCAGTGCGGTGATCTGGTCGGCATGCTCCAGCCATTCGGCAACGGCAGCAAGCTCGTCCGTCTCTGTCTGCATTCCCTCGTCTTTTTGGTCAGTGGGACCCTTTGGCCCTCTCCTAGACTAAACGGCATGGTTGGGTACCCCTGCAAATGATCACCACAATGGTGGTTCTGCCTTCCCTTACCTTTCCGGTGAAGGAACTGAGCAAGATCGTAGCTATACAACACTACGAGGAACGAATGCTCTGCTGGTTGCTCGAGCTCGACGATCCCGATGTGCAGATCGTCTATGTCAGCTCGGTCCGTATCGACCCGGCCATCATTGACTATTACCTGGGGTTCCTCGACGATCCCTTCGACGCTGCAAGGCGGCTACACCTCATGTCATTGGACAATGCCGAGCCCAGGCCATTGTCGGTGAAGCTTCTCGAACGTCCGGAGGTCCTTGCGGACATGCGCTCGCTGGTTTCCAGAACGTCGCGCCCCTATGTGTGGCCGTTCAACGTCACGGTCTGGGAAGCGGAGGTAGCGAGCATCATCGAGGCTCCGGTATACGGCCCCCATCCAGACCTCATCCCGCTCGGGTCGAAGAGTGGTTCCCGCAACATCGCCAGGGACGCCGGCGTACCGGTTCTGCGTGGAGCGGAGGATCTCACTTCGGTCGAAGAAGTTGAGATCGCGCTGTTCGGATTGAAGAGAGCCCTGCCCGCCGGTGCGAGCGCGGTCATAAAGCTGAACAACGGTTTCTCGGGACAGGGAAATGCAATCATCGGGCTCGACAGCCTCACCATTCCCCTGAGCGCCTCTGGCTTGACCTTCTGTGCAAGCGAGGAATCGTGGACGAGCTTCACCGAGACGATCATCCGGGAGGGTGCGGTCGTCGAGGAGCTCGTGCGTTCACCCAATGTGCTGTCGCCGAGCGTGCAGATGAAGATAACTACCGACCATCGGCTCGAGATGATCTCCACTCACGATCAGATCCTCGGCGGTCTCGAGGATCAGGTCTATCTCGGGTGCCGGTTCCCGGCGCGCCGGTCTTATCGGACCGCCATACAGGACAACGCTCGCCGCATAGGTCAAGTGCTGGCGAAGAAAGGTGTAATCGGTTCTTTCGGCATCGACTTCATCGTCGTGCCCTGCGGCGGCGAACCGCGCATCTATGTTTCGGAAATCAATCTGCGAATGGGTGGCACTTCACACCCTTTCTACATGGCCTCGAGAGTGACCCAGGGGCAATATGAGGCCGGTTCAGGCGAGCTCATTGCAGGAGGGCGCGCCAAATTCTATGTCGCGACCGACAACTTGAAGTCCAGGAACCTGATCGGTTTGACGGCTTCGGAGGCAATCGGCGCCCTCGAGCGCCGGGCTCTCGGCTACAACCGCAAGAGCCGTACCGGCGCGCTGCTTCATCTCCTGGGGGCGCTCGAAGGGTACGGCAAGGTGGGGGTTACCTGCATCGGAAATTCCACTGAAGAAGCCAACGCTCTGTATGCAGAAGTGGTTCGGGCGCTCGAAGACGCGGTGCACTGATCACGGGTTCTCCGGCGCGGGCGTTCGCCGCCCCCGGTGTAAGGCAAAGGCGGATAGAGCTTCGAGAACGACCCGGTGCGCTACCGTCGCCGTTATGTTGGCCGGATCGTACGGAGGCGAAACCTCGACCACCTCCATCCCGGCCAGCCCCTTGACCAGCACGAGCTTTCGGACCGCGCTCAACAGCTCGTGCGACGTCATACCGCCGGGTTCGGGCGTGCCGGTTCCCGGTGCGAACGCCGGGTCCAGCGCATCGACATCAACCGAAAGGAAGAGGTTGTTGTCGTCGGGGATCTCCTCCAACACGCGCTCGGCGACCGCCTTGATACCCAGGTCTGCGATTTCCTCCATGCGGTGCCAGCGGACGCCCTTCGACCGCATCCACTTGAACTCCTCCGGCAGCGGCCAATAGCCTCGCAGTGCAATCTGGATCAGTCGGTCGCCCTGCAGGATGTTCTCGTCGACGAGGTGACGGAACGGGCTTCCGTGCGAGTACTTCACTCCCCAAATTTCCGTAGCGGTGTCCGCATGCGTGTCGAACTGCACAACCGTCAGCTCGCCAGGTCCGTAGTTGGCTGCGACCGCCGAGATGTCCGGATAGGCGATCGAGTGATCTCCCCCCAGCACGATCGGCACCACGCCGGCCGCGACGATCCTCCTTACTGCTTCGTGGATGCCCGTGTGGCTCGCAACTGCGTTGCCGGGCACCACCGAAGCGTCTCCATGATCGACGACGGTCAGCTCGGCGAAGGGATCGACACCCAAATCGATGTTGTAGGCCTCTGGTGGGCCACCACCGTCCCATGCGAGGCGAATGGCGCGCGGTCCATAGCGCGTCCCCGGCCGGTTGCTGACCAGGTCGTCCATCGGCGCGCCGAGAATCGCGATGTCGGCGCCCTCGAGGTCTGAGGCATCGAGCGCAAGCGGCAGCTTCTGAAAGGTGGCGCCGCCCGCATAGGCGGGCTCATCCGGGCGGTTGACCTGCATCTGTCCTCCTCATGGCTTGGAGAGACACGGTACAGCCTCGGCAACGACCGGCGCAGATCTGCTGCCGCTACGGGGAGGTCAGACTGACGAGCAGCCTCCCTTTTGGAAGACAAGCTCCCCGGCTCTTCTCTCAGCCCGCCGCAAGAGGTTCGGTGGTGGCCGGCCCCGCCAACAGCGCCTTCAACCGGTGCATGTCGCCGATCGAGGGCACCAGATCGCCCTCCCGGCAAGCGCTCTCCAACAACCAGCGTCCGAGCGGCACGATCAGTCCCGTTCGCTCGGCGATCTCGATGAGGTGTTGTGGAGGAACCAATCCCATCGTTGGATGAGCCCAGCGCACGAGGGCCTCCGCGCCCACTGTCCTGCCGGTTGCGAGGTCAACGATGGGTTGATACTCGAGGAAGAGCTCTTTATTGGCGATGCCCCGCGCAACTCGGACCGTAAGGTCAGCTCCTCGAGCGTGCGGTTGTGCACCTCAGGTTCAAAGACTTGGCAGATGCCGTCTCCGCGTTCCTTGGCGGCATACATGGCCGAGTCTGCATTGCGTAGAAGCGCATCGTTGTCCTCACCGCCGCCTGCGACGGCTATCCCTGAGCTTGCCTGCAGGAACAGCTCGGATTCCTCGAAGACGAAGGGAGGAAGCAGCTCTTCGTACAGTCGCTCCACCGCTTTCATGGCAATCGCTCTGTCTGCTTCTTCGATAAGGATGCCGAACTCATCACCACCGAGCCGTCCGCAGGTGTCGCTTGCCCGCAGGGATGCCTGGATCCGGCGCGCCATCTCTACGAGGACCGCGTCCCCAACGTGGTGCCCCATCGAATCGTTGATTCCCTTGAAGCCGTCCATATCGATCATGACAACTACGAGTGGTTCGCTCCGCCGGCCGGCGCGCCTCAACGCGTTCTCCAAACGATCGTGGAACAACGCCCGGTTGGGCAGCCCTGTGAGGCTGTCGTGAAAGGCAAGGTGGGAGAGCTCTGTCTCGAGGGTCTTGCGCCGCTTGATGTCCGATACGAGCCCGACGAGACAGATCATCACCAGGATGAAGAGGAGCGTGGTCATGATGGTAAGCACGAGGTCGCTGATATCCCCGTTGAGCACCTCCTGAACGATCAAGGCGGTGGAGGCCAACAGGGGGGCAAGGCCCAGCGCCAGGTACGTGAGCCACACCGTGTTTGTTGCCCCCGCGCGTGGCTCGATAAGCTGCTTTACCCTCATCGGATGATTATCGGCGGAGGGTTCGCGACCTTTATGGGGATGGCCCGGGAGCCGGCGGTCCGGTTCGGTCAGCCCGGCCCTGGGCCCTTGCCGGCCCCCGGGGTGGGTATTCTGGCGCGGGCCCTAGTGGACGAAGAGCGCCCCCTTAGCTCAGACGGCAGAGCGTCTCCATGGTAAGGAGAAGGTCCACGGTTCGATTCCGTGAGGGGGCTCCACCAAGTCGCAGGCGGAGCCGGCAGGGGCTGCAGAGCTAGCCTTCATGAAGCAGGGCGCCCGTGCACTGGGCTACCTTCGTCACGGCTCTTCCCGGGAGGGCAGCGCTGTAGACGGGGTCATCTCCGCGATCCGCATAGCCTTCTGGCAGGCTCGAACCAGCGGACAGGTTATCTGCGACTGTGTACCGGGTCAGCCACGAAGCCATGTCCTCGGGCGACACGTCATTGACCTTCAACTCGGCTTTGTTCGTGAACAACACGTTCGCCGAGCTGCTCTGGATGATGGTGGCACCGTCTTCTACGTGGTCGAAGCGGCTCTCGAGATCCGCAAAGAGCTCATTCTGACTGATCGGCCATCCCCCGGCTTGAAGAGGTGTCTGGCCGTGGTCCGCCGTCACGAGGAGAACGTAGGCGTCACGGCCCAGCGAATGGTTGAGCCAGTTCACCAGCTCCCCTATGCCTGTATCGACGGATCGCACGACGTCGTGCATCTCAGATGAGACCATGTTCCACCTGTGCCCGACGTGGTCGGGTGACTTGTAGTGGATGTAAAAGAGGTCTGTAATGCCGTCCCTCCCGTATCTCTCTCGCCGCAGGACGTTCAAGGCGATGTGTGTTTCCCAGGGACCGAGCACCGGGCTTTCCGCTGCAGTCAACTCATCCAGTGCGTGTCCCTGCCACAACCCGTCGGCCCGCCCGTCGATGCGGTCCAGAGTGTCTATGTATCTCGGGAGGGGATCTCCGCTCGCGTTCACGTAGTCTGGGAGTGAGTAGAACCGTCGGTCCGTGGTGAAGCGGCCGCGCCCCGCCAGCAACGCGGCGAGATCTCTGTCACCGCCGGGGAAGGCGGCCCCGTGGCCCAACATCCCCAGAGGGTAGTTGCCCGCAGCGATCAGGCCGACCTTCGGACGGTTGCCCATTGCCTTGTCCCAGAGGTCCCCCACCGTCGGAGCGCGCAGGTTTCTGTTGGGGTCGAGCGGGATGACCTTGTCGTTGTCGAAGTCCCGGAATGCCCCCGTGACCTCACCACCGTCCGAACGCAGAACGATCGCAGGGACTCCGTGGCGGCGCGGCCAGGTCCCGGTGGAGATGTTGGCGTGAATCGGAGGGGTGACCGAAGGTGATGAGCCCACCCTGACTCCCTGGAGGCTTGCTCCTTTGGACATGAGGCTCTTGAGGTGGGGCCAGGCGTCCGGCCACCGGTTCAAGACGTTCCAACCCCCGCCATCGATCGTTACCGTGACAATCAGCTTGGGTGTCGTCGTGGACTTCGTCTCCAGGATCCCGGAGATGGGAGAGCCCGTGGCCTGGGGCATCTCCAGCCCGAGCAACCCGGCGATCGTTGGTGCAACGTCGACCAACGAGACCCTGCCCGGCTGTTCGAGATCGCCCACGCTCTTGATGAAGCCCGGCCCGTAGAAGGCGAGTGGGACCTTTTGGAGATAGCCGTAAGGGCCGGCGTGACTGGTCGTGTACCAGGTACCCATGTAGTTGCGCGGAGTCGGGATGGTGATCAGGTCGGTCGATCTCGACAACCCCGGACGCCACCCTCGGTAGGTCTCCTGGGCCCACTGCCACGGCAGCTCACACGCCGCTTTCATATAGGGCGCGCGCGGTGTGAACGTCTGAACCGTGCCTTCCCGTGGTGACCCGCGTCGCTCGGGCGCAGG
This sequence comes from Actinomycetota bacterium, assembly GCA_013694625.1. Classification (GTDB taxonomy): domain Bacteria; phylum Actinomycetota; class CADDZG01; order CADDZG01; family WHSQ01; genus JACDDL01. The sequence continues at coordinate 13,774 of JACDCD010000214.1, forward strand.
GGGAAGGTATTCGGCCGGGCCGCTGAAGGTGGGCCGGCCACCCACACGGTCACGATTGGCCTTCGGCGCATCGGAGCCCATCCCGGCCGGCGCCCTCTGCGCCAGCAACAGCCCACCTGCCGCCACCGCCAGCAGGATCACCACCCTCACGGGCGCCTCCAGTCCCCGCAACAAGCTCGCCCTCCCTCACGCGCGGCGTCTTCAGCTCACTACACTGGGTAATCTAGAGGCTACGCTGTGCGGCCGCCCGAATTTGGGAGCCCTCGGCCCATCCCACCTCTGCAGGCCGGGGCGAGGATCCTCGATATCATGGGCGGCGAGGCGCCCTGGAAGTCCGTGGGCGCCCTGTGGGAAGATCCCTCGATTGCCCGAGGCGGCGTAGCTCAGGGGCAGAGCAGGCGGCTCATAATCGCCGAGTCGGTGGTTCGAGTCCACCCGCCGCTACCGCCGGCGACCCGTTTCGTCCTCGGGTCGCCATCTCTGCGGACGCAGACTCAACCGGGGGCGTCCGCGGACCGAAGAGAAGTGCATGTCCCTTCGCTATTGCCCCCGTTGCTCGGCCGAGGTCGCCACCACGGACGGGTTCTGCCGGCTCGGCCATTCGGTCAAGCTCCTTGCCCCGGTCGCATCGACGGGCACCTTCCGGGACGAGTTGGGACATATCGACGAGGCCACTGAGGTAGCGGGCGCCGGCCCGCCGCCCCCGCCCCCCGGTCGACTCGGCGTCGCTCCTCTCGGACGATTCGGCGCCCTGTGGGAAACGGGGGATAGAGAACCCCCCGGCGCGGACCCCATCGCTCTGTTCGCCCCCTACCCGCGCATGGACTGGGGGCCCCGGTGGCCGTGGCGGCGATCGCTGTCTCGGCGCCGCCGCGACTGAGCGGGGCCCGAGCCGCCCCTCGCTATACTGACCTCCCACCACGGACTGAATCTAGGAGAAGAGCTTGGCGAGTGACCGGCGCGTCCACGTGACGCTCGAGTGCAGCGGCTGCAAGAGGCGCAACTACATCACCGAGAAGAACCGCCAGAACAACCGCGACCGCATCGAGCTCAAGAAGTACTGCCGCTGGTGCCGGGGGCATACCGCCCACAAGGAGACGCGCTAAACGGTCGTCCCGACGGCCCGGCGCGCCGCCGTCCCATGTGAGGGGTACAAGAGGATGCACAGTGTCGGAGCAGGGGTGCGTAAGGCCGCCCATGCGGTGGGGACACTGCTCGAGGATCCCGCTCAGGGTCTCGACTGGTTCCGCAACGGGCTCGAGATCGTCCGGGGGCTCCCGGGTGGGCGGGGCGAGAATCTATACCGTCCGAGCGAAGCGCCGCAGGGGCGACTGCACGAGCTAGTGGGCGCTTCGTGGCCATGCGAGTACAAGGACGAGTTCGATGCCCTCTGGCCCCCGGTGGTTACCTCCCTGGAGGCCCAAGGGTCCGGGTTCGGCGAGCGCTATGACTCCGATGAGGCCCTGGCACGCGCCACTTGGTGCTGCGTGCGCCACCTGTGTCCCGAGCGCGTGGTCGAGACAGGCGTTGCGAGAGGGGTGAACAGCCGCATCATCCTGGAGGGCCTCGAGCGCAACGGGACCGGACATCTGTGGAGCATCGACCTGCCTCCGGTGCTTGAGGGCTGGCGCACGCAATCCGGGGCCGCCGTCACGCAGGGGCTCCGCGGGCGTTGGACCTTTCTCGAGGGGTCGAGCAGACGGCACCTGAGACCGCTGTTGGCCGATCTCGGGTCGGTCGACATCTTCATCCACGACAGCCTTCATTCGGCGGCGAACATGCGTTTCGAGATGTCGACCGCATGGCCGCACGTTCGACGCGGCGGCGTCATGTTCGCCGACGACATCGAGTCCAATCCCGCGTTCGCCATGTTCACCAGTGCCCTGCCCTCGACCTCGGTGCTGGTGGCGCGCCAGGATGCTATGAAAAAGGGCTTCTTCGGCGCCGCGGTCAAAGCCTGACGCGCGAGAAGCCCCCGGGAGTTCCGGGGGCTTCTCTTAGTACGAACGAGCCGGGGTGGCCTTCTTCTAGAAGTCCATGTCCCCGCCGCCCGGCATGGCCGGTGCGGACTCCTTCTCGGGTTTGTCGGCGATGATCGCCTCGGTTGTCAGGAACAGCCCCGCAATCGAAGCGGCGTTCTGCAGCGCCGAGCGGGTCACCTTGGCAGCATCCACGACCCCGGCCTTGAACAGGTCCAGGTACTCACCGGTAGCGGCGTTGAGGCCCTCGCCCGGTCCGAGCATGCGGACCTTCTCAATTACGACGCCGCCTTCGAGGCCGGCGTTGTGGGCGATCACCTTGAGAGGCTCCTCGAGGGCACGGCTCACGATGCGGGCACCGGTCGCCTCGTCGCCTTCCAGCTCGAGCTTCTGGAGCGTCTCCTGACCGTGCAGGAGCGTGACGCCTCCGCCGGTCACCAGACCCTCCTCGACCGCAGCCTTGGTGGTCTGGACCGCGTCCTCGATGCGGTGCTTCTTCTCCTTGAGCTCGACCTCGGTCGCAGCACCGACTTTGATCACTCCGACGCCGCCCGCCAGCTTGGCGAGGCGCTCCTGGAGCTTCTCCCGGTCGTAATCCGAGTCGCTGCGCTCGATCTCGGCCCTGATCTGGCCGACCCGGCCCGAGATGTCGTCCGCGGACCCGCCACCCTCGACGACTGTCGTGTCGTCCTTGGTGACCACGATCTTACGAGCGCTTCCCAGCATGTCGAGAGTGACCGACTCGAGCTTCAGGCCGATCTCCTCGGAGATTACCTGGCCGCCGGTCAGGATCGCTATGTCCTGCAGCATGGCCTTGCGCCGGTCGCCGAACCCGGGGGCCTTCACGGCCGCGGCCTTGAAGGTGCCGCGGATCTTGTTCACGACGATCGTTGCGAGAGCCTCACCCTCGAGGTCCTCGGCCACGATCAGAAGCGGCTTGCCCGACTGCATGACCTTCTCGAGGATCGGGAGCAGGTCCCTGACCGCCGAGATCTTCTGATTCGCAATGAGCACGTAGGGCTCGTCCAGGACGGACTCCATGCGCTCGGGGTCGGTCACGAAGTAGGGGGAGACGTAGCCTTTGTCGAAGCGCATTCCCTCGACCAGCTCGAGCTCGAGTCCGAAGGTGTTGGACTCCTCGACCGTGATGACTCCGTCCTTGCCGACCTTGTCCATCGCCTCGGCGATCGCTTCACCGATCTCGGGGTCGTTGTTCGCCGAGATCGACGCCACCTGGGAGATCTGGT
>JACDCD010000220.1 GCA_013694625.1 Actinomycetota bacterium
CTCCACACAGGTAGAGGCCGGGAATGCCCATCCGGTAGTCTGCATGGCCCCAGAGCGGCCTCCAGGCGAAGAACATGTCAAGCGAAGGCTCCGCGTGCAGCGCGTGGCCCCCCGTCAGGCCGTAGTCGCGTTCGAGGTCAAGGGGGGTGATCACCTGCCGTTCGAGGACGAGATCGGCTATCCCCGGGGCGAACCCGTCGAGCGTCTTGAGCACCCGGTCGCCCAGGTCGTCCCGTCCGGACTCCCAGCCGCCCTCGAGGCCGAACGGGGCGTACTGCACGATGATGCTCATGACGTGGCGTCCCCCGGAGGCCAACTGCGGGTCCACGAGCGTCGGGAAGGTCGCCTCCATCGGCGGTGATTCGGCGAGCCGGCCGTACTTCGTCGCATCGAAGGCGCCTTCGATCCAATCAATCGAGGGGGCCAGGACGATGCGGCCCTGCAGCCGCCGCCGGTCGCCGTCCGGCCTCAGGGCCGGGAAGCGCGGCACATCTCTCAGGACGAGATTGACCTTGGCGGTCGCCCCGGGGGTGCGGATGTTCTCGCCCCTCCAACGCAGGGTCGGCCCAAGCTCGACCGGGTCGACGAGCCTCAGAGTGCGCTTGGGGTCGGCGCCGGAGACTACGACCCTAGCCTCTATCTCCTCTCCGGAGGTCAGCGCCACCCCGGAGGCCCTGCCCTCGGAATCGGCCGTGATGGCGGCCACCTCGGCCCCCGTTCTGATCTGAGCCCCGAATGAACGCGCCGCCGACGCTAGGGCTGTGGCGAGGGCGGCCGGGCCCCCTTCGACGAAGACGGCCGGTCCCGGGGCGCCGCCCTCGTTACCGGCGGAATCGCCCAGAAGCACGGCCGTGGTTCCTGCCGACCACGGCCCCATCGACGCGTAAAGCACACCCCTGAACGCCAGGAGGGCGCGCAGAGGCTCGGTGTCGAAGTACTCGCCGACGAAATCTGCAGCAGCCATCGGCAGCACGCGCAGAAGGGTCTGGGTGTCCTTCTTGTTCAGACCCCGGACCGCCTGGACCAGGCGGATGGCGCCGCGGGCGCCCTCGGCCGACAGGGTCCCCGCACTCGGTGGAGTCAACTCGAAGAGCCGCCCGAGCACAGAGGCAAGGGCGCGCACCCGGGCGTCAAAGGCAGGATAGGCATCTGCGTCGTGAGCCGACCAGAGATGCAACTCTTCTGCGGTGCGCCCCGCGTCCCCCCAGAGGGTCACCGCACGTCCGTCTGGTTGAGGCGCCCACACCCGCACCTCTGGCTGGATCAGGCGGAGACCGTGATCGTAGAGCTTCAAGCTCGACGCAACTGAAGGCGCCAGCCGGCCGGCCGAGTGCGCAAGCGTCGGGACGCGTACGCCCGGGACAAGTTCGTCCGTGGTCCCAAGGGCTCCACCAACACGCTCGGAGCGCTCGACCACGAGTGTGCTGAGGCCGGCCTTCGCCAAGAGGCCCGCGGTCACAAGTCCGTTGTGGCCCGCGCCGATCACCACGGTGTCGTAGCGGGGGCTCACACCGGTTTCCTGTGAGCGCGCAGCACTTCCAGGGCGGCTATGCGCCCTGGTGCGCCCATGATTCCGCCGCCTGGGTGGGTGGCCGAGCCGCACATCCATAAGTCCTTCAGGGGGGTGCGGTAGCGAGCCCAGCCCGGCGCGGGCCGGTTGAAGAAAAGCTGTTCGAGGCTCAGCTCGCCCTGAAAGATGTTGCCCTCGGTCAAACCGAAGTCGCGCTCGATGTCGAGGGGTGTGAGCACCTGGCGGTGGAGGATGATGTCTTTGATGTTGGGCGCCCCCTCGGCGATGGTGTCGATGACGGCGTCGCCGAACGCTTCCCTTTGCGAATCCCAATCGCCGTCGGCGAGGTTGTAGGGCGCGTACTGCACGAAGCAGCTCATGATGTGCTTGTCCGGCGGCGCCATCGACGGGTCCACCAACGTCGGGATGATGGTGTCGACGTACGGCCGCCGGCTGAAGCGTCCGTACTTGGCGTCGTCGTAAGCCTGTTCCATGTAGTCGACGCTCGGCGAGAAGCTGATGGCGCCGCGCAGGTGGTCGCCC
>JACDCD010000031.1 GCA_013694625.1 Actinomycetota bacterium
GAAGGCCGACCCCGGCAAGAAGGCCGACCCCGGCAAGAAGGCCGACCCCGGCAAGAAGGCCGACCCCGGCAAGAAGGCCGACCCCGGCAAGAAGGCCGACCCCGGCAAGAAGGCCGACCACGGCAAAGACGGGCACGACCGAAAGAGCCACCGCCCCGATGATAAGAAACACGCGACCCGCCCGGGGACTGACGGGCTGGCCGTTCGACGCGGAGGCCAGTGAACCTCGAGAGGTCGCTGCCGGTTGCCAGAAGCCGTCTCCGCCCAGAAGACTGCGGGACAAGTTTGTCGAGCCAGACAATTCTCGACATGAGCCACGTAAGAAGGGCCAGACCGTTAGGCCTGGCCCCTCTTGAGCTTTACTTGTTACCTTCCGGGTTTAGAGCGGGCATCCACGGTTGTTGAGACGATCGAACTCCGCCGCCATTCTGAGGATTCGCGGGCGGCTGTCGCTGAGCAGTGACCGATTCGTCGTATTGACGACCCGGGTGGCTCCGTAGCCGTAATCGATGTCCGAAGTTGCGCTGAGGAGCGAAGCCACGGAGGCGCGGAGCAGAATCCTCTCGGCGCCGACTACTCCATTTCCACCGTTGAACCCGAGTGCCTCGATCAGGGTCGCATCGCTCAGCGAGGCGTCCTCGCCGTCGAACACGCTGGCGACCGTCTGGTTGGGGGAGTAGCCGACCCAGGCCTCGGGGTGGTTCTTCCAATAGCCTGGAGTGCAGCCCTCGGTGCCTCTGTCCCACGCCATCGCCGGGCTCATTACTGCCGTTAGCGAAGCGAGAGCCAAGCTGAGCGCCAAGACACTCAAAATCCGTTTCCTCATTTGTTGGCCCCCTTCAGATGCGACCGCCGATCGACCGCTGTGTGAGCAGTCTACCTGTTTCTTCCAGTTATTGATGACAAAGAGTGGTGTTCGTGTGCACTCCGCTGTTTGAGGGGTGGGTCTCGCCTCACCCTCCGCTATTCGCTCACCCTCCGCTGCCAGGAGCGAGCTCTGGCAGGTGATGATCTCTGGAGCCGTGGCAGCTGGACGACCTCTGGGTGGGACCTTCACCAAGGTATCGGTGGACCGAGGAGCAGTGGGCCGGCCTGTAGGCTCGGTCTCCAATGATTGCGTCGGGCCCGCAGCGTCGCGGCACCACCCCAGGACACGGCCAGCATGTGGTCCTCGCGTCGGCCGACGGCGAGGGGTTCGCCTCCCTGCGCAGGACGGCCACCCCGCGACGCGAGCGTTACGCTCTCGGCCGGGAGCTTCGCCAACGGGTTCCCCGACCGGCGCTGGGCGAGTGGAGGGTGACCGGACGCCGCCGGGACCCGATACAGCAGATCGCCGAAGCCCACAGAGGACGTCTGGAGTGGCTGATCCCGGTTCGCATTGGCCGCATGGTCGCCTCTCCGTATGCATTTCTACGCGGCAGTGCAGGCATCATGGCGGAGGACTTCGCCGGCCTGCCGTCTACCGGGATAAATCCGGTGATCTGCGGTGACGCACATCTGGGCAACTTCGGCTTCTATGCCTCTCCGGAGCGGGATCTGGTTTTTGACCTGAACGACTTCGACGAGGCGCACCCGGGTGCGTGGGAATGGGATCTGCGCCGGTTGGTGACGAGCGTCTGGGTTGCGGGACGGCAGAACGGATCGTCCGAAAGGGCGTGCCGGGAAGCCGTCACCCACTGTGTCGCCGCCTATCGCCACCAAGTCGCCTACCTTGCCGAGCAGCCACTGCTGGCGCGCTCATACGAGAGGCTCGACCTCGACCGGCTGCGGATGACTGCGACTCAGGACTCGCTGCTGCAGGAAATTGAGCGTGCAGCGGAAAGGGCCAAACGACGCACCAGCGACAGGGCGCTGCCGCGTTTCACCGAACGGCGCGATGGGACCCGCCGGATCGTAGAGCAGCCCCCGCTCATCACCCGGCTTGATCCTGCCGAAGCCGATCAGATTGCGGTCGCCCTCGACGCTTACCTGCGGACACTGCCATCTAACTCGGCACGTGTTCTCGCCGGCTACAGCCTCATCGACATCGCTCACAAGGTCGTCGGGGTGGGATCCGTCGGCCTACGCGCCTATGTGGCGCTCTGCGAGGGCAGCAGCCCTGATGATGTCGTGTTCCTTCAACTCAAGCAGGCCCGGCGGTCCGTAGTCGCCCGTTACGTACACGGCGATTCGGCCCGGCACGAACACCAGGGGCAGAGGGTGGTGGAATACCAACAGGCGCTTCAGACGGTCAGCGACGCGCTACTCGGGTGGACGTCGGTCGGAGATCACCAGTTCTACGTCCGTCAGTTTCGCGACATGAAGGGCGCCATCACTATCGAGGGGATCGATGCACCGGCCCTGGCGGACTATGCAGGAATCTGTGGATTTCTCCTGGCCAAAGGTCACGCCCGGACGAGTGGCGCATCCATGATCGCCGGCTACCTCGGCGGCAGCGACAAAGTAGAACAGGCCATGTGCCGATTTGCGTTCGCCTACGCCGACCAAACCGAACGTGATCACCAGGCATTAGTCACCGCAGTCGCTCAAGGGGTGCTACCCGCCAGCTAGTCCCTCCACAGCACTTGAAGCCACCCTTACGGTCCTGCTTGTCTATACATTGGAGGGCAATTGCTGCGCCGCCTGCTCAGAGACAATGGTCTTTCGGTCACCATGTTCGGATTGTTCGTCGTCTTCTTGCTCGTACAGAGCCTCACTGGTTGGTCTGTTACCAATAGCGAAAACCAAGAGCACAACCAGCCCACCCTGACTTACATTAGCTACTTGACTAGTGGGTCGTTCGTCGAAGCCACATTCGAGAATTGGGAGAGCGAGTTTCTCCAGATGGGTGCTTACGTGCTGTTGACGGCGTATCTGATACAAGAGGGCTCGCCGGAGTCCAAGAACCCTGATGGTGATGAGGACGACGCCGATCCCCGAGAGATGGTGACCCATCCCGACGTCCCATGGCCGGTAGCTCGCGGAGGCCTCATCCACAACTTGTACGAGTACTCACTATCGGTTGCACTCTTCGCGCTGTTCGCCTTGTCGTTTACCTTCCATGCCCTTGGCGGGCATGCGGAGTTAAACCAACAGCAGCTAGAACATGGCCGGGTCACCGATCTCCCTGCTCGCCTTCATGACGAGCTCACAGTTCTGGTTTCAATCCTTCCAAAACCGGCAGAGTGAGTTTCTCGCCGTGGGCGCTCTGACTGTGCTCGGCATCTTCCTGCGACAACGCGGGTCACCGGAATCAAAATCGGTGGCGGCGCCTCATTCCGAGACAGGCAACAGCTGACTTACAGAGACTAATGGCTCCTCTCCGCCGACTTGCAGCCCCAAAGGATCTTGGTGCCCTTTGTCTGATCTCATTCTGGCATGGCAAAGAGGACTGGCACCGGCGACTTGATCCTTACCTACCACCCGGCTGGAGCAATGGAGGGGCCGCCACTTTAGCCGGAGCATAGGACCGACCGACTCGGGCGAGAGGACACCTATATGCAAGAATCTAATTGTCTTCTTCAAGGAAAATTCGATTGCTGCCGACAAACAGTCCATGGAGGCAAAAGCCAAGTTCGTCAACATCGCCACAGCCGTAACCATGGCCATTGCGATACTCCTTTTCGGCGGCCTCCCGGCGGTGGCCATCACCAATGGCGAACCGGACGCCGGCAGGCATCCCTATGTTGGATTGGCAGTGTTCTACAGCTTCAACAAGGAAGGCGTGCTAGAGCCGACGCATCGGTGTAGCGCTTCGCTCCTGTCCCCGACCGTGGTGCTCACCGCAGGACATTGCACGGACGGGGCCGACGCCGCAGCCGTGTGGTTCGACGACGTGGTGGAGGACAATCCCGAGTACCCGAATCCGGGCACGACGTCTTACGACGGCATCCCCCATACAAATCCCGACTTCTGCATTGAGTGCGGGCAAGGGCTGCCCCGATTCGCCCAGCGGGACGTTGGGGTGATCGTACTGACCGAGCCGGTTCCTACCGACGTTGTCGGCGAATATGCGGAATTGCCGACGGTGGGGCTGGTCGATAGCCTGGAACAGAAGACTATCGTCGACGTCGTCGGCTACGGTGTGTCAGCTCGATCCACCGGGGGAGGACCACCGGTGATTGGCGGCCCGAAGGTGCGGCTCTTTGCAAGAACCCAACTGGTTGCTCCAGGAAGCTTCGTGCACAGCGATGAGTTCATCCGCCTCACAGCGAACCCAGGGGCCGGCAAGGGAGGAACGTGCTTCGGTGATTCGGGAGGACCCAATCTTCTTGGCGGCACCGATACCGTGCTGGCGGTCAACTCGTATGTGACAAATAACAACTGTACTGGCGTGAGCTACTCTCAAAGGATCGACATCCATGAAGTGCTGGCGTGGATCCAGAGCTTCCTCTAGGCTATTCTGACTACAAGATAGGGACCCTACTAGCCAGCCGCCGAATCTCGCCGACTTGATAGTGGCCCTCGGCTGCCCCGGCGACGTGTATTTCGGCGAGGTCCTGGCAGACGCGCATGGCCTCGAGCTCGGCCTGCTCCCACGCACCGGTGATCTGCAATACCTGAGACCGATAAATCCGGCAGATGCCCGTGAACAGAACCGTCACCGGCAGACCCTCGAGCCAGCGCGCAGTTGCCTCTACCCACTCACGTGCTCGGCGGACGTCTGCGAGCTCATGGAACGCGGCCATCAGATGGCAGTAGATATTCCCGGCCCATTCGGGAGACAGATCGTCGGACAGAACAGTCACCATCGCTTCGTCGAGCAGAGCCATACCCTCGTTCATTCGCCCTTGCCTGACCAGCGCGCGTCCTTCGAAGAGAACACCCACACCGGCGAGGTTCGCGTCCATGTATCGCCAGCAGGTAACCGTGTTCGGCGCTCTCCGGCTCGTCGCGGAGCAACCGTTGGGCCCGGTTCAACCACCCCGATCCGATCTCGACGTTGCCCCTGAGAAACATGGACACAGCGAGACCCAGAGCCGAGACGGCAGCCTGGCGCGGTCGTTCACCCTGGAGGTATAGTCGATAGGCACTCTCGTAGGCGGCAAGCGCCTCGTCAACGCGGCCGAGCCACCACGCCGAGTCACCGAGGGCATTGAGGTCGTCTGCGCAGAGTTCGTGCTCGTCATTTATGGATCTGAAGCCCTCCCGAGCGGCGGCCCAGTCGCGCCGGTCGCACGCCCGTCGGGCTGCTACCAGAACCTCAGTCACGTCGTCCATCGGCATCCTTGAGTCTGCCCGATGATTCTGGTCCGAGGAATGGCCGGAGACAGTGCGGCGATTTGCATGGACGCAGGCTGGCTCGGGCGTCGCCCAATCAAAGCTTCAGACCAACAGCACCTTAAATGCTTGCGCCCCCCGCTAGGACAACGGCAACTTTCGCCGCGTTAGTGCTCGTGGACATACCCCGGATACGAACGTATGTGCGGCTGGAATACCCATAATTCGCGGGGTCACGGGTCACGGGTCACGGGGCTCGGACCCGCGCAAGTACTGGCTGATCAACAAGATCGACCTCGCTCCTTCTCCGACCGCTCCGGCGACACGCTTGATCGAGCCATGGCGCACGTCGCCGGCAGCGAACACGCCTCGCTTGCTGGTTTCGAGCATGAGCCTGGCCCGGGTGAGCGGCCACCGTTCTCCCGAACTCTCGTCGACCCAGAGGTCGGCGACCCTGAGCACGAACTCGCGGTCCTCCCGTGCGACGGACGACTCCAACCAATCAATGTGCGGCTGCATCACGAAGAGTGAATCGGTCGCAACCTCCTGCGTTTGCCGTGAAGGAGTCGAGGACTGATCTCCCCGACGGTTCGGGGGCCGGTCACGTGATCGCCCTAAGGCCGCCCACAAAGCTTGCCGATCCTCTGGAGGCGCACGCGGCCGACCTCAAGGAACCGGGCGACAGGGCTGACCGGCCGGTCGTGTCACACACGAGGGCCTCGAGGGCCTCGAGCCTCGCCCGGTTGCCATTGTCACAACCGCATGCTAGTCGGCTCGTTTCATTCCGTCGATCGCCTGGTCGACCAACCGTTCTGCCAGATTGTCACCAAAGTTCACGATTCTGCCGGTCAACACGAGAAACATCATCGGACCGATGATCGAGGCAACCGCAATCTGAACGTCCAGATCCTCCTGCAGATCTCCTCGGTCCTTGGCCCGCTGAAGTGCGTCGCCGGCGGCCCCCAACCTAGGAGCCATAACATTTTTCATGTACGCGTGCCCCAAAGGCGTACCCCGTGCCACTTCGCCGGCCATTCGGGGAAGGGCCTGGCCGGCCTTCGTGTTTTGGATGAGTCCGTGCATGTGCTTGACAACGCTTGTCAGATCGGCTCGCACATCGCCGGTGTCCGGGACATCCATTCCTTCGTAGAGCGAGTCTATGGTTGCTACGACGAGTTCCTCCTTTGACTGCCAGCGCCGGTAAATGGTCGTCTTGCCGACCCCCGCTCGCTCGGCGACGGATTCGATGCTCATGGCGTCGAAGCCATCTTCGAGGAAGAGGTCCAAGGAAGCATCGAGGATCGACCGGTTCACCCGGGCATCGCGGGGACGCCCGGGTGCCCTTATTTGGCCACTTGCGGGCTGCGCCGTGTTCAATGTGTCGGTATCGTCTCGAGATTGTGCGCTGGCTCAAGTTGGGTTGCACTGCCGCGCGGTCGTGCAGGCAAAAAGAGAAGCGCGATCACTGCACCAAGCAAAGCTATTCCAGCCGCTACGAGGACCGCATCCCCCATCGATTCTACGAACGAGATGCGTGCGGCTTGGGCAAGCTCGCTTCCTCTGGGACCGATATGTCCAGCGATGTTCAGCGCAGCACCTACAGAATCGCTTGCCGCCGAGGCTGCGCGCGCCGGCAAATTGGAAACTGCGGGAGCGATAGCATGTCCATACGAGGAAGATAGAACACTCCCGATCACTGCGACGCCAAGAGCACCTCCAACCATTCTGGTGGTGTCGTTCATGGCCGACCCGACCCCGGCCTTGGCGAGCGGCAATGAACCCATTATCGAATCGGTCGCCGGCGCCATCGTTCCACCCATTCCAAGCCCCATGAGCGCCAAGGCCCACGCCAATGGCGCATACCCGCTGTTGACATCTACTCCGGAGATCAGCCACAGGGCGATTGCTACAACCGTCAATCCGGCGGTGACGACGACCTTTGTCCCAATGCGTTCGACCATGCGGGCCGCTAGAGGTGCCCCCATGACCAGTGTTGCCATGGGGGTGACTCGAAAGCCCGCTTCAAGGGCAGAATAACCGAGTACGAACTGCAGATGCTGGGTGAGGACGAAAATCGTTCCGAACAGAGCGAAGAAGACGAGCGTGATTGCAATGCTCGCAGCTGTGAAACGGGGTTCCCTGAAGAAGCTGATCCGCAACATCGGGTGCTTTGAGCGAAGCTCCCAGACGACAAACGTCGCAAGCAACACGGCTGCTAAACCGAAGGCCAGCAACGTGACACCGTCGGTCCATCCATTCTCCGGCGCCTCGATGATTCCGAAAACGAGGGCGCTCAGTCCGGCGATTGACAAAGCCGCCCCGATCGGATCCAAGGGCGTTGCCTGGGGATCTCGGGACTCAGGGACGAGCGCGAAACCGCCGGCCAGCGCAACGGAAATAATCGGCAGGTTGACAAGGAAAACCGACCCCCACCAGAAGTGCTCGAGCAACCATCCACCGATGACCGGACCTGCGACGATTCCAAGGCCCGCGATGGCCGCCCATGCCGCTATCGCCCGGCCGCGCTCGTTCGGCGGAAAGATGTCGGTGATGATCGACAGAGTGGAGGGCATGATCAACGCCGCTCCGATTCCCATGGCGGCGCGCGTTGCGATCAGAAGTTCGGCGGAGCCAGCCCACGCAGAACCCGCCGAGGCAAGTGCGAAGATAATCATCCCGGCCACTAATGCGAGCTTGCGGCCGAAGCGATCGCCCAAGGCCCCCATGGTGAGCAGAAGACCCGCAAACACCAGAACGTAGGAGTCGACAATCCATTGAAGCTCGCTCGAGGTGGATCTGAGGTCTCTAACCAGGGTGGGGAGGGCAACATTCAGGATCGTGTTGTCCATCCCGATCACGACGAGGCTGAGAGCCAGAACGGCTAGCGCCATCCACCGCCTTGAATATGGCTGTTGACTCATAGTTGACTCCTTTCGATACGAGTTCGTTGCGTATTTATACCACTACAGCAGGGAGATACGCAACAGGCCCGTATCGAAAATATGCAAGAGGCGCGGCTGCTACTCCGGAGGCGTCATGGTCCATCCGCCCCTGAACCGATCTCGGACCGAGAGTTCGGAGCTGTTTAGGAGCCGGTGATGACGCTCATCTGGTCTGGCCAAGATTTGGTGCTCCTAAAGCGGCTGACTAAGCAATTCGGGAAGTAGGACCTCCACCCGCCGCTTGATCTCGTCTCGAATAAGGCGAACTTGGTCGACGGGCTTGCCTTCTGGGTCTGTGAGATCCCAGTCTTCGTAGCGCTTGCCGGGAAAGATGGGACAGGCATCCCCGCATCCCATCGTTACGATCACGTCCGCTGCGCGCATGACTTCATCGGTCCACGGCTTGGGGTATCCGTTGGCGATATCGATCCCGACCTCGGCCATCGCTTGGATGGCGGCCGGATTAACCTCGCCGACAGGATCTGATCCTCCAGAGAACACTTCGATACGGTCGCCTGCGAGCCACTGTAGCCAGCCCGCTGCCATCTGGGACCGCCCGGCGTTGTGTGTGCAAAGAAAGACAACGCTCGGGACTTCTGAAGTCACCTTACCTTCGACCTTGCCCAGAGCCCGCAGGCGCTCACGGGCAAAGCGCTCCACCAACAAGGGCGCGAAGGTCTGCACCTTCCCGTGGCCCACGCGCTCCCAGGAGTCGGCAATGAACCGCTCGATCGTCTCGGCCGCAAAGATGCCTGTGAATTCGCGATGAAGTCGCTCTGCGGCCCGGTCTATGAGATGACGTACCTCAAGCGGCACATCATCGAGGTAGCTCTTTGTCGGGTACACGGCAGCCCCCTTTAATCAAGGTTTGAAGACACAAGCGGAACCAGCTCATCAACTCGATCGAGAATCTCGGTGGCGGCTTTATCGAATGCCTTGTTCGTCCCGACCACAGCGGGGTCCGGGATGGACCAATGAAGAAGCCCTAGCTCGCCCGCCTTCGCAAGTTCCTCGTGGGCCCGATCGCAAACCGTGACAACCAGCGCGGGCGCTTCCAGGTCATTCGGAGCGAGCGGGTGTGGCCTAGCACCCTTCAGGTCGATGCCGACTCGCTTGGCGGCGGCGATTGCCTTGGAGTGAATGCGGTCGGCAGGGTGTGTGCCTGCAGATTCTGCCCGGACTCTATGGCGTTGGTTCCATGCTCCGGCTGCTAGCTGTGACCGAGCCGAATTCGCCGTGCAGACGAAGAGGACGCTTTGAGCCCGCAGGACTAAAGGCATGGGCATCCCACCGAGCGCCGCGCGCCGGAGACGGATGTAGCGTCGCCTGTGATCACCGTGAGAGGAAATGCGGATCACGAGGCCGACGTCCTCGAGCACCTTGAGATGATGGGCGACGAGATTGGAGGGAAGCCCCAGCATCTCCGCCACTTCAGAGGGGGAACGATCCGAAATGGCGAGCTCGTCCACGATAGCGAGCCGGTGAGGGTCCGACAGGCAAGCATGCTGCTTCGCCCGACGCGTTAGTTGTTCAGTGTACATTGACTCAAATATGGTTGAATTATCTTCCCATGTCAAGCGGGTTCCGTGGGGATCGCAGATCAAAGCCTCGAGCTCTGCCGAGATCTTGGTGTGCACACCAGCGTGGGCGGTGGAGCGGTCCGCCAGCGCCGGCAGGCCGCCCTGTTCGTAGGGCGATCCACTTGTGGAACGCCCTGGCGCAACACACCCCGCAGCCGCGCCTACCCGAGGGAGGCTTGAGCTTGTGCTCGGTCGCCTCCATTGCCCGAGCAGAAGCAGCACGGGGGTGCCTGCCGCTCGCGAGCGAGGATGCGCCCGAAGTCGGTATCGGCCGAGATCAGGACGCGTCCTCGTTCCCGAGCACGTTCGAGGATCTGCTCATCGACCGCTCTCTACAACCGTAGTGGCGCACGTCTAGCCCTGGGATTCGACCCTAGGAGCCACCGCGCTCTTGGTGGATCGCCACACCTGCTATCACTAGTCCTATTCCGATCAGCTCCTGCGGGCTCGGTATCTGCTTCAGCACCACTATGCCAATCACGGTCGCCGTGGCCGGCAGCAGGGACACGAAGAGCGCGTAGGTGGCGCGCGGCAGCAGCCCTAGCGCGAGCTGATCCGAGATGTAAGGAATGACCGAGGAGCTGATGCCGACTCCGACGCCGGCGGCCAAGGCAACGGGATCGAGAAGGGCACCACCTGCGTCCCAAATGCCGAGTGGAGTCGCGACGATGGCCGCCACTAGCATCGACAGTCCCAACGTGTCGATTCCCGAGGCGGCCCCGCGCTGCGCGGCTCGATGGCCGAGCACGATGTAAAGCGTGAACAACGCGGCATTTGCGAAGGAGAACGCGAATCCGATCGGTTCCCCGACGAGCCGTATGTCTGTCAGGCTGTAAACGCCGGCTCCGGCGAGCAGAAGTGCGAGTCCGTTGCGACGACTGCGTACACCCACTGCGGCGAGACCGATGGGTCCGATGAATTCGATCGCGGCCACCGTGCTGAGCGGTAACCGATCGGTTGCGACGTAGAAGCACGAGTTCATGATCCCGAGCACGCACCCCCACGCGACGACGGTTCTGCGCGTGTCTTGGGGGAAACGACCCCACGCTCGCCACGGTTTGCGCCACGCGGCGAATACGACGGCCGCAGATGCGATCCGGAGCCATGCAACTCCCAACACGTCGACACGCACGAACAACAGCACCGCGAAGGC
>JACDCD010000120.1 GCA_013694625.1 Actinomycetota bacterium
GCGTCATGGCCCGGCTCGATGACATAGACGTCGCCGGGTCCGAGATCCGCCTCGCTGCCGTCGTTGTGAACAACATGGAGCGTGCCGGACTGGACCGTGCCGACATGGCGTACCTGGCAGGAGTCGGTGGCCACGACGGGCTTGATGCACTCGGACCATTTCCATCCCGATTCAAACTGCATCCGGGCTGCAGAGACGCCCCCGAGGTTAACGACGGCGATAGTCGTCTTGTCCGGTGTCCGGGTCTCATCCGGAGAATCGAAACTCTTGTTCTCGATCCCTGTCATTGTTCCTCCTTGCTCGATTGCCAACTGCAACAACTCTGCTGGGTGCTTATCTCGACGGTGGTTGGAACGGCTCGACGTAGTGCGTCGGGCCGACGTTGGCTCTCTTTATCTCATCGAAGTCGTCAGGGAGCGGTGGCGTGTTGGAGAGCTGGTAATCGATGAATCGTTCTTGGTCCAGCTGAAGCGCGGGGTTGGTGCGGCGCTCCCGGCCGATCGTAGAGATCGTCTTGCCGTCCATGCCACGCCCGCAAGTGGAACCCGCGTAGTGACCTGGATAGACCTCGACGTCGTCCCTCAGGCAGAGAAGGTTGTGGAGGGATTCGTATAACTCCTTGGCGCGCGAGCGAAGCTCCGCATCCTCGATTTCAATCAGCGACAGGTCGACCCTCCCGACATCGCCGACGAAGAGGGTGTCACCCGTGAGTACGTACCAGTCGTCGAAGAACAAGCTGACGTGCTCTGGGGTGTGGCCCGGTGTGTGGATCACACGCGCGCTGCGGTTCCCCACTTCCAGGACATCGCCGTCGTTCAGTGGGGTGAAGTCGAAGTCGACCTCGGCGCCGGCGCCGAGATACAAAGGAGCGTTCGCAGCGACCGCGAGTTTGCGAGCACCCGACTCGTGATCGGCGTGGACGTGGGTGTCGATGACGTGGCTGATAACCATCGCGTTTTCCTCGACCTCATCGATGTAGCGCTGGGGATCGCCCTGAGGGTCTATGACCGCGCACAGACCGAGGCTCGGGCACCCCACGATGTAGGAGGCACAGGAGCGCTCGTCGTGTAACACCTGGCGGAAGTACATGGCTCTCTCCTAGATGAACAGTTGCACGTCGGATTCGCCGGCGAAGTCGAGAAAGGCAGGCGCTCCGGCGAACTCGACCCCGTCGATCAGATCTTCCTTCGAAACCCCCATAACGTTGAGCGTCGTGTTGCATGCATACATCCGGATGCCCAACTCGTTCGCGATGTCGAGTAACTCAGGGATCGATGCGAGGTTGGCCCTTTCCATCCAGTTCTTCATCATCTTCGTGGCGGCCGCCTTCATCCCAGGCAGCGCGCCCACGAGCGTCGGGATATGGACCGGCACCTTCTTCACCGGAGGAGGCATCGCAGGGTTGCCGACCGGGCTCACCGAGAGCTTCGGCATCCGGTCCTTGTGCACGATGTCGAGGCCGTAGAACGTGAAGAAGATCGCTACTTCCCAACCCATGCTCGCTGCCGTGGTCGCCATCACGAGCGGCGGATAGGCCTGGTCGAGCGTTCCCTTAGAGACGATCAGGGCGAGACGCTTGGGCTGGGGAAGCTCTTCGGGGATCCCTTGAACATCGGGGACCACGGCGATGTCTGCCTTCATCGCTTGCGCCTGACCGTGTACCTGAAGGTGGTCTCGTCGGCCGAGTTGGCAACGAGCTCGTGGCCGGTGTTCTTGCACCACGCCGCCATGTTCTCCTTGGAGCCGGGATCGTCGGTCCACACCTCGACCAACTCACCGATCTCGACCTTGCGGATCGCCTGGCCGAGACGGATCGTCGGCATCGGGCAGACGAGACCTCGAGCGTCGACCTGAGTAGCGACTTGCGTGTCCATCCCACCCTCCCTGTTGGCCTATCGCCATTCTCTTCAGGTTCGCATTTGCTTGTCAAGTACTTTCTTGAATACTATAGGAGCCATGGACATCGCCGAGGCCCCTGCTCGTGCCTCCCAAATCTCACTCGGGATCCGAGCCAACCTCGCTCAGTTCGCCCTCCTGGTGGGGGTTAACGGGCTGGTTGGAGCGCTCGTAGGCCAGGAACGATCCCTCGTGCCGCTGTTGGGAGAACGCGTCTTCGCGGTCGGCTCGAGTACCGCGCTGATGTTGTTCATCGTGAGCTTCGGGCTCGCCAAGGCGGCTGCCAACCTCGCCGCCGGCTACCTGGCGGATCGCATCGGGCGCAAGAAGGTGCTGCTGTTGGGATGGGCTTTGGGGGTTCCCGTGCCGATCGCCCTCATGCTCGCACCCGGGTGGAGCTGGGTCATCGCGGCCAATGTGCTCCTCGGTATCAATCAGGGCTTCGCATGGTCGTCAACGGTCGTGATGAAGATCGACCTCGCGGGACCACGCCAGCGAGGCCTGGCCATGGGCCTCAACGAGTTCGCCGGCTACCTCGCCGTGGCCATCTCCGCAGCGGCGTCGGGGTGGCTCGCGTCGCGCTACGGGCTGCGACCGGAGCCGTTGTTTCTCGGACTTGCGATCGCGGGCCTCGGTCTGGGTCTCTCAGCGTTCTTCGTGAAGGACACCTCGTCGCACATGGAACTCGAGAACGGATCTGCGGCCGGAAAGAGATTCGCCGAGGTTGCAGCACTCGGCAGCTACAGACATAGGGGCCTCGCCGCGGTGTCTCGCACGGGTCTCGTAAACAACGCCAACGACGCCCTCGCGTGGGGGCTGCTTCCCGTCCTGATGCTTGCTCAAGGCCTGAGCACGTTGCAGATTGGCACGATCGCAGCCGTCTATCCGGCTGTGTGGGGCGTCGCGCAGCTCGCTACCGGCGCATGGAGTGACAGGGTCGGAAGACGGCTGCCGGTCGCGATCGGGATGTGGACCCAGGCCACGGCGTTGCTGTGGTTCTGGTTGGCCGATGGGTTCTCGCAGATGGTGGGCGCTGCGGTCCTGCTCGGACTAGGCACTGCTCTCACCTACCCCGCGCTCCTAGCGGCCGTCGGCGATCTGGCGGCACCGTCGTGGCGCGCGGCCGCGGTCGGGGTCTACCGCACCTGGCGAGACGGTGGCTACGTCGTCGGCGCGATCACAGCCGGAGTCCTTGCCGACCTCTTCAGTCCGGGAACGGCTCTGGTGATCGTGGCGGGTCTAACCGCGCTGTCGGGTCTGGACGCATGGACCAATCTCGGTTCTTCAAGTGATGACTTGAATACTCTAGGATGAGGGTCATGGCAGACAGAGCCTCCAAGGAAGCGTTGTTCGACGAGTTCGCCCGCGTAGCCAAAGCCCTGGCCAGCGGGAGACGAGCCGAAGTCATCGATCTCCTGGCCAACGGCGAGCGCAGCGTCGAGAGCATCGCCACCGAGATCGAGATGTCGGTCGCGAACGCGAGCCAGCATCTCCAGATCCTGCGCCGAGCCGGCCTCGTATCGTCCCGCCGGCAGGGAACCTCGATCTTATATCGCCTCGCTTCCCCTGACGTCGTCGCGCTGTGGCGCTCATTGCAGAGTGTTGCGAGCGAGCGCGTTGCTGAGGTCGATCGACTCGCGCGCGCATACACGGGCGAGCTGAACGGGATAGAGCTATTGACCAAGGAAGAGCTCTCCAAGCGACTACGTCGCAAGGACGACCTGCTGGTCTTGGACGTGCGGCCGGCAGAGGAGTACGCGGCGGGCCACGTTCCGGGCGCGGTTTCGATCCCGGTCGCCGAATTGAAGAGACGGCTCAAGGAGCTCCCCAAGAGCAAGGAGATCGTGGCTTACTGCCGGGGCGCCTTCTGCGCCTTCGCGCCGGAGGCCGCGCGCTACCTGGACAAAAAAGGATTTCGGGCCAGCGTGTTGGATGCGGGCCTGCCCGACTGGGAGGCAGCGGGTCTGCCGGTAGAGGCTAGCTCGAATCGATCTGGTTCTACAACCGATGGACGTTGAACAGTTTGTTGTCTCTCACCTGCCACCACCGCCCTCCGCGAATTACATCCATGTTTCATAACAATTCGCCGCCATGCGATTCTGGCTGCCGGGGGTCCCTAAGATGAAGCTGAATGGCCCGAATATGGCCCGAACGGTGTATCTGACCACCAGCGCCATACGTGAAACCCCCCTGTGACCAGGGCCCGTTGCCTGAAGGCGCAACCGCGTATCAATCTGGATACTGCGTAGTTGTCGGCTGGTTGTCGGCGCGCCGCAGGTACCCATAGATCTAGAGCCAGGGCCGTGCAACCGACTCACGAAGCCAGTCATACCACTCGAGACATATCAACGTGCGTTAGGATGTAGCGATGAAACCGGACCAGTGCGACCTATTGTGCCTCGATCTTCCACAAGCCGAGAAGATAAAGAACGCTCTCCCGGCGACAGGCTCGCTTGAACATGCCTCCGCTGCGGCGCAGGCTCTCTCCGACCCCACTCGGATGCGACTTGCCGTTGCGCTCTCCCTGGCAAATGAAGCTTGCGTCTGCGACCTAGCGTGGATCTCTGGACGGGCTCAGAACCTTGTCTCTCACCATCTGCGCACGCTGCGGGTCGCAGGTCTGGTGACCGCGGAGAGGCGAGGAAAGATGGTCGTCAACTCGCTTACCAAGTCCGGCCGCATGCTTGTTAAGAGTGTCCTTGCAGTCGACGACGCCGTGGCGGTCGGGAGCTAGCGGTGCAGATCGCAACCGTCTCGCAGCGCGACGCTTCTCTTCACAAGGGGCTACGTCTCGAGTACTTCACACTGACGTGGAACACGCTTGAAGCTGTCGTGGGACTCACTGCCGGGATCGCTGCCGGTTCAGTCGCTCTCGTCGGCTTCGCCCTGGACTCGATCGTGGAGGCATCAAGCGGTGGGATCCTCCTGTGGAGGTTGCACGGCGAAGCGCACGGGGGGCGGCCGGCAGAGGAGCTAGAAAGGCGGGCCATTCGGCTCGTCGCCATAGCCTTTCTGGCTCTCGCAGCGTATGTAGGTTCCCGAGCCGTCTTCGACCTTTTTTCCGGGGCTCGCCCAGAGGAAAGCACGGTCGGGATCGTGCTCGCCATTGTCTCGCTGATGGTGATGCCCGTGCTCGCCTGGCGAAAAAGAGTGGTCGCGCGAGAACTCGATAGTCGCGCGCTCCAGGCTGATTCAACCCAAACGACCTTGTGCACCTACTTGTCGGCCATTCTTCTCTTCGGACTCGTAACGAATGCACTCTTCGGTTGGTGGTGGGCCGACCCCGTCGCCGGTCTCGGCATCGCCGCGTTTGCCGCCAAGGAAGGACGAGAGTTATGGACTACCAAGGATCTCTGTTGTCGATGAGGGGGAGGCCACGATGCAGACCGAGCTAGAGCAGGTGAAGAACCAAGAAGCATGCACGGACGATTGCTGCCAGGATCCACCCGGCTTCGCTCGCGCCTATGCCATCGGGATCGGCGCTCTATTCGGCATCATCATCCTCGCATTGCTCGTTAACGCCCTTATCAACTAGTGCGGCGCCCAAGAATGTTGACCGGAAATACGCGTAGTCGCGCGTCATAACGCGCAAACTGTCTCCAGCAGTTCTCTCGGAGACCAATAGGCTCTATCAACAGGAGGTGCTTCTGTTGGCGCGTCGCGGCCGATCTCCCGTGGTGTTCGTCCGTAGACTCACCAAAGCCCAGAAGCGGAAGATCAAGAAGACGGTTGAAAGGGGAGGGGGCGTTTCCCCCGTCACATGGCGACGGAGCTTGGTGGTGTTGATGAGCAGCCAGGGCAAGAGCGCCGCCGAGATCGCCGGAGCGCTCGGCGCAGACGAGGACTGGGTCAGAGATGTCATCCACGCCTTCAGGTTTTCGCGGCGCAATTCTACTCCGCCATCAGCTTCGGTAAGTCCGTGGAGCGAGCGTTCGATCAAGCAAAGGCCCAGCTACTCCTGAAAGGCATCCCTGAGGAAGACATGCCGGAACTGTTCGTGCGCGCCGCGGTCGACCCGGACCAGGTTGTTCTCGTCCAACCGGATCGCACCTGAGACCTGTACATGCTCCTCGGCCATTGGCTGGCCCAGCCCGGTCGGGAGATACTTCCCGTTATCAGAACAAGACTACGAAGGGGGACAGGCGTGGCGGAGAATCTCGAGGCCAAGCAGGCAGAGTGGGGCAAGCGGATGATCGAAATCCGTGTTCGCCTCTGGACCGACAAAATCGCCGAAGGTAAAGGGCAGATCGTTCCGAAGCACGCCTGGGACGCTGGCGTCGTGCTCATGGGGGGCAACAGCACGCACGGGATCGCTGCAGGTAACCCCATCCCCTTCACATTGCGACCCTCGAGCTCGTTGACCTCGCGCCAGGCTTGGATGCGCTGAGGCGTCATGCGCACGAAGATCCACTCCCCGTCCTCCTCGCGTGCGTCGAAGCCGGCTCTGGCGGCATGGGCAGAGGCGAGTTCGTCGGTCTCCTGATCGGAATCACCTCGACCGGCCCTTCCAAGATGACAACGTCTCGGGTGGGGCCGAGCGCCATGCGGGCCCACCGGGCCCGAGTGAGATTGGCGCCGGTTGCGCTCCTGGCGGGCGCCGCGACGGTCAGGCGCTCGCCGTCCCAAGAAAAGGACAAGGGGATCAGGTGAGCCTCCCCGCTGGCGCTAGCCGAGGCAACCCAGATGTCGACATCCCACTCCAGCTTGGCGAGAACGTCTTTCTGGCGTTCCGCACTGCTCCGCGCCGGCGGTAATTCGCTTTCGTCGGAAGACAATCGACCTGAAGGGTGCACAAACTCAGTTCCGTCATGCCGCAG
>JACDCD010000080.1 GCA_013694625.1 Actinomycetota bacterium
CCGGGCGGTTCGACCCGTTGGCCGCTATCAACGGGGGCTACTTCGTCATCGAGCCCGTCGATGGGACTCCGGGGGACCTGGCCGGCATAGGGGTAGAGGATGGGCGGCTGATCAGCGAGGCGCTCGATGGTCGGACCAGCCTGCTGCTGTCCGAAGATCCCGGCGACGTCGCCGCCATCAAAGCCCTGCGCACCAGGCTGCGGGCGATCCCGGCCGGAGGTGGTGGACGGCTGGTGGACGGCCTCAACCGCATCCCGGGTCTCATTCGGTCCTGTGGCGGAGTGGGCGGAGACATCCCGACACAGCGTCCCAAGCACGACTTCACCTGTACAGATGGCTCGGAGCTCATTCTCTTCACGCCGGACTTTGGCGCGAGCACCGAATCCGGGCCCGGGGTCGAGGCTGTGCTGGACGCGACCGGGCGGGTCACAACAGTTCGCTATGAGCGTGGCGGAGTCATCCCGGAGGACGGGAGCGTGCTTGCCGGAACGGGCGCCCACGCCCGCTGGCTTCGCCTCCATGCCGAGGCCGGCCAGAGGATGCGGATCGTCGAGCGCGTGCTCTCAGGGTCGTCAGGCAGGGTTCCCCTCCGGGCAGGGCTCGGCATCATCAACGGCGGGCCCCGTCTGCTACGCCATCGCCGGAACCGCATAACTGCCTTCAGGGAAGGGTTCGTGCACCTCGACGACCCATTCTTCTACGTTGCATTCGGTCTCCGCCGCAATCCCCGGACGATCGCCGGCATCACCGCCGACCACCATCTCCTGCTGGTCGCAATCGACGGCCGCCAGCCCGACTGGAGTGTCGGAGCAAGCTTCGTCGAAGAGGCCCGGGTGATGCGGTCGCTCGGAGCGGTGAGCGCCGTCAACCTCGACGGGGGCGGGTCGACCACGGTGACGATCGGAGACGACCTTGTGAACCGCCCTTCGGACGAGGAGGGCGAACGGCCAATAGGCGACGCCCTGCTGCTACTCCGACCGCAATAGCCAGGAGCACCCCTCCCAGGCGCGGAGGAGCACCCCCTCCTGGAACGGCACTTAAAGCCTGCGTGCCTGGAAGGAGGGGGTGCTCCGGAGCCCTCACGTGCCTGGAAGGAGGGGGTGCTCCGGAGCCTCACGTGCCTGGAAGGAGGGGGTGCTCCGGGAGCCGCACGTGGCCTGGAAGGAGGGGTGCTCCGTAGCGCTCATATGGAGTGCTCCGGGGCCTAGTGCGTCTCGAGCAGGGGGTCGCCGGCGCTGACTTCATCCGACGCGCTGACCGTCACCTCCTGGCCCGAGATCACCACCACCGGCGACACCATGTCGATCCCGAGCTCCTGCATTCGGTCGAGGTCGACGGTCACCATCTCGTCGCCAACGTCCACCTCGACACCTTCACTCACCTTCACGGTGAAACCGTCGCCCTTGAGGTGCACAGTTTCCAACCCGACGTGAACGAGAACCTGCAGCCCGTCCGGCGTCTCGATTGCAAACCCGTGCCCGCCCTCGAAGAGCTTTCCCACAGTCCCCGCGATCGGCGCCACGACACGTCCCTCTCGTGGGAGGACCGCAACGCCGTCGCCCATGACGCGCTGCGAAAAGACGTCGTCGTCCACCTCTTCAAGGGACACGACTTTCCCGGTGAAGGGACTGGCCAGCGCGGTCATCCACCCTCCATGATTTGTCGCATCTCCGCCTCGATGTTGTCGCTCTGGGTACCCATGACCACCTGAATGGCAGAGCCCATCTTCATCACTCCATGTGCCCCGGCCGCCTTCAGCGCCGGCTCATCTATCTTGGCCATGTCGGCAACCTGGACCCGAATACGCGTGATGCAAGGCTCCATGCTCTTGATGTTCTCTTTGCCTCCGAGTCCTGCGATGACCTGTCCGGCGACCTCTTCAAAACCCATGTCCTACTCCTTTCCGCTCCACGAGGCGCGAGGGCCTCGAGCCATGCGATTCCATGTGTGCCGAATTCCCCTTGCTGCAACTGAATAGGCGTACAGGCTCTCGGGCGAGGCTAACCCCGAAAAGCCGGCGTCGCCGATGTGGTGCACGTCGACTCCGATTCGCTTCGCGCAGAGAGCAAGCTGTCTGAGAGTGTGCCTATCGGCCCCCTCCTGCGAGGTTGCAATGGTGCCGATTGCGAGTCCCCCGGCGGAGCGAGCCTCCTGGACCATGCCGGCGGCCAGCCCCTCGGAGATACCCGGAACTGTCCCCGGCAACGGAACGAGAGCGCCCTGAGCCCCGGCGGCCACCAGCCTGGCCACGCTCTCTGGCCCCAGCGGCTCCTCGGCCCCGGAGTGGTGCATCTTTCCGGCCCAGCACAACATGCCCTCCACCGCCCCTCTCGCCGTGCGAACCGCAGATTCGAGGTCCTCGATGGTCACACCGCGTCCGGGGTTGGCGGTGATCATGACGAAGGCGGCGCCGGCGGATTCCGCAGAACGGACGTTGTCCGCACTCGCCCGGTAAGCCATGGGAACCGAGTCGATGTCGGGCTCGAGATTGAGGCCCACAGGACGTCCCAGAAACCCGGCCAGCCCCGAGAAGCCTTTGGGGGTCGGGTCAACTTTCTCCAGGCCATCGACAAGTGCCCGGTCGGTCCTCGATTCGGCAAGGTTCAGGCAGATGAGATCGGCTCCGAAGGCGGCGACGAGCTCGGCGTTGGAGGTTCCGTTCAACAGTGGAGACGCCCCCGCCACAACCTCGGCCAGGACGGTCCGGCCCTCCGAAGCTCTGATGGCTTCATCAAGCTCCGGACCCCGCAGCGACGACAACACCGGTCCGGAGCGGTCCAGGAGCCTGGTCACGCCAGCAACCCGGCGGCAACTCGGCGCGCCGCCGCGGGGTCCGGCGCGCCGACTGCCTCCTCTGCCGCAGTTCTGCAGTCGTCGAGCGTCGCCTCGGCAAGGGCTACGCGCACCTCGAGAAGGGAGTCGGAGCCCACCGAGAGCTCCGTCACGCCCAGACCAACCGCTATCAGCGCCCACGCCGGGTCCCCGGCGGCCTCGCCGCAGACCCCGACCCAGGCCTGGTCATGCGCCTCGAAGCAGATCCGTTGAACGGCCCGGAGCAGAGCGGGCGAGAAGGGATCCTGGAGATAGGAAAGGGCGCCTTGCTGGCGGTCCGCCGCATGGAGGTACTGGGTGAGGTCATTGGTGCCGATCGAGAGGAAGTCGAGCCGCTCGGCGAGGTCGCCCGCCACCAGCACTGCGGCCGGGACCTCCACCATCGCACCCACCTCCACACCGGCCTCCCGCCCCCCGGCGGCCTCCACCTGCTCCACGAACCAGTCCGCCTCTTCTGCGGTGGCCACCATTGGCGCCATAACGCCTACGCGCCGCCCGCCGACGGCGGTTCGCACAATCGCCCGCAGCTGGGTGGTAATGAGGTCGGGGTGCAGCCGCGCCAGCCGGATGCCTCTAACGCCCAGTGCGGGGTTCTCCTCGGCGTCGATATCGAGGAACGGAACGGGCTTATCCGCCCCGAAGTCGAAGGTCCGCACCACCAACCGCCGGTCCCCGAGAAGCTCGGTCATCGTCCCGTAGACGTCCCTCTGCTCGTCCTCGTCCGGCGCCTTTGCATGGCCGATATAGAGAAGCTCGGTGCGCAGCAAACCGACTCCTTCGGCCCCTTCCTCGAGAGCGGCTTCGAGCTCGGCAACGGCGCCGATATTCGCACCCACCTCCACACGGTGACCGTCCTTGGTGGCGGCAAGGCCCTCGGGAACTCTCGCCTTGAGCTCCTCTCGGCGCGCCGCCTTGGCTGCGGCCTTCCCTTCGAGGCGCTTCTTCGTATCGTCGTCCGGCTCGATGTGAATCTGGCCCTCATCGCCATCGACGGCGATGGGAACGTTCTTCGACGCGGCCGCTTTAAGCCCTTTGACCGCGACCACTGCCGGGATGCGCAACGCCCGGGCGACTATCGCCGTATGACTCGTTCGGCTGCCTTCTTGCGTCGCTATTCCCTGCACCAGTTCTGGGTCGAGTGAAGCGACGTCTGCAGGGGGGAGCTCGGTCGCAACGATGATCGACGGCTTCGACAAATCGGCAACGCTTGTCTCCGGCGCGCCGACGGCACGCCGGGCGATCCGCTTACAAACGTCGCGGATGTCTTCGGCGCGCGCCGCCATGTACTGACTCTCACTTGCAGCGAGGATCTCTGCGTAGCTCTCCCCTGCGTCGGAAATCGCCTTGGCAGCGGGTGTCCCTTGATCCTGGATGGCACGCTCTGCGGAGTCTGCAAGTTCGGGATCGCGCGCCATCATCGCCTGCGCGTCGAGAACTTCCGCCAGCTCTCCCGACGCCAGTGCGGCCTTCTCCTCCAGCGCCCGGCCCACTGCTTCGACGGCCTCCCGCAGCTTCTCGACCTCTGCGCCGCGATCATCGACCTCGCCCTGGGGCATCTCGAAATCGGCTGCAGCGTAAAGCCACGCCGGAGCGACCGACGCTCCCGAAGAAGCCGCAACGCCGGTGAGAGTTCTCACTGGGACTCTATGAACTTCACTAATTTGGCCAGGGCCTCGTCGGCGTCTTCTCCATCGGTGGCTATCGAGATGCTGTCGCCCTTCCTTACGTCGAGCTTGAGCACCGACATGATCGACTTCGCGTTGGCCGACCGATCATCCTTTGAGACGGTGATCTCGGAGGAAAAGCCGGCGGCCATTTTGCTGAAGACCGC
>JACDCD010000083.1 GCA_013694625.1 Actinomycetota bacterium
GCCTCGACGAACTGTGACTCCCTGAGGGACAAGACCTGACCCCTCACTATCCGGGCAATATAGGGCCAGCCGAAGAAGGCAATGATGAAGATCACGAGGGTTTCGCTTGCCCCGACTGCGACCGCCAACGAGATGCCAAGCAGCAGAAACGGGATCGAGAGCACCAGGTCCATGAGCCGTGACAACCCGACGTCGATGGCCCCGCCCCTGAAGCCGCTCATCAGGCCGACGAGGACGCCGATGCCGACCTCGACCCCGGTGGCGAGAAAGGCAATGCGCAACGACACCCGCGCTCCGTAGAGCATGCGTACGAAGAGGTCGCGGCCGAGGTCGTCCGACCCAAACCAGAAGGAGTTGGTCGGGCCGAGCGGGATGCCGAAGGCATCGGTCCTGTCGGTGAACAGCTTGTCGTAGGGGTGACCGGTGATGCTCTCCCAGATGGGGGCGCTTAGGGCCAGCAGGAGCATGACGATTATGGCGACGCCGCCCGCAATTGCGAGTTTGTCCTCCCTGAAACGGGACCAGAACAGCTGGCGCGGGCTGCGCGCCTGTATGCCTTCCGGCTCTCCCCCGGCGGGCGCGACCTGGAAGCTCGTAGAGAGATCGGTGGCGCTCTGTGTCACGCTGCTCCTCTCACCCCGATAGGAGGACGACATCGCTGCGACCGTCGGCCAATGGCTCACTTTACTACAGGTATCGTACCTGGCGCCACCAACCCCGATCACGGCGTGAGGGATGGGAATTGATCACATTCATCAACCAGTCGGCCACCTGGGCCGACCTGGAGCACTGCGGTTCTAAGGTTGTAACACCTTCGGCGGCAGGGACAGGCGTTCGATCCGGTAGACCCCGAGGCCGATGGGCTGGTCGGAGATGAGTGGCTGGACCTGCCACCCGGTGGCGGTGCTCAGCCCCGGAGCGGTCGAGGTGATGCCGCGGTTGCGGGCCACCCTGGTCATCGCCTCCATCCACTTGGGCAGATTCTTGGCGGCCACCGCAGGAGCGGACCTCAGGAGCTCGAGATCGCTCTGCGTGCGCAGTCGCCGCCTCGCGGCCGCACTCCTACCGCCGCCGTGAGCGGCATCCGGGTCCGTGATCCGCTTGGAGTTGCGTGGATCGGCTGCAGGCGTCCACACCTTCACTTCCTCGGAGCTCGAGCCGCCCCATGCCACCGCAAATGCGGCGCCGTCGCCCTCCGTGATGGCTCCGCCCACCTGAAGAGCGAGGGCCGCCGCAAGCGCTGCGGCGGCAACGAACGGGAGGGTGGTCGACGATCCGGTGACCGCGCGGCCGTCGGCGACCGCCAGCATGTTGGTCACCCTGCGCTTGACCCGGCCCCTGCCCGTCCAGAAGCCAAGCGCGGTCGACATCCGCAGGCCCTCCGAACGGGAGAACGAGCACATCTTCAGCAAGCTCGACGCGACGGCAAGGGGCCTCCCGGTAACATCTGCGGCGCGCCGATCGGCCTCGAGCTCGCGATCGAGCTCGAGGCGGCGGAGGGCGACGTGCGCGATTGGATTCCACGCCACGAGGTCCCGAAAGAAGCCCGCCACGGCCACCAATCGGACGTCACGAGCCTTGAGATGCGCCATCTCATGGGCGATGGTGGCCTCGAGCTCTGGACCCTCGAGAATCCTGAGAACACAGTCGGACAGCAGAATGCGCCCTCCGTGGCCGGCCATCGCATAGGCGCCGTGCCCACCACCCCTGAAGACGAGCACCTCGGGCGGGGACTTGAGCTCGAAGGCGCCCGCCAGTCGAGCCACCATGGCGACGACGTCCGGCCGGCCGAAGTCCCCGAGGGGGATGCACCGCCGCAGCAGCCGCTTCATCACGTAGACGCCGGCGGCGCGCCGGAGAACCGTTAGGGAGGCGATGGCCCCGCCGATCAGCAGCAACCACGGTGTGGACCCGGCGAGGGCGTAGGGGATCAGGATGTTGCCGCGGCCACCCCGCACCAGCACGAGCTGCCCCAGACCGTCCCCGACCCTGGCGAAGCTCGGCATGACAGGTCGCAGCACCGTGACCTCGGGAAGCATGAAGCGGGAAAACAAAAGCGCCGCCATTATCGGCAGCGCGAGGGGAAGAGCCAGAAGGAGCCCGGAAGCAAGCCCCCCGGGACGCTGAATCAGGCGGCGAAGCACCAGGACCAGGGCGAGCGTCACGGCGGAGACCACCACCACGACCACCGAGGCAGCCTCGGGCTGGAGGGCGAAGATGACAGGAGGAGAGTTACTCACCCTCGCGCGCCCTCGCCTCGGCTTCGGCCACCGCTCCGGACAGGTTCTCGATCAGCCGACCGTCTTCTCGCTCCACTCGGTCGAGGAAGTAGGCGACGGCCGGCTCTCCGAACTGACCGAGGAGCCAGTCGAGCACCGACTCACAGGTCGAGTCGGCGTACTGCTGCCTCGACACCAGCGCTACGTATCGGTGCGCCGGGAGGATCTCGGTGCGGCGCAGCAAGCCCTTGTCCGCCAGGCGGCCCATCGTGGTCATCACCGTGGTGTAGGCCACCGGCCGGGAGCGCTCGAGGACGGCGAGAACATCGCGCACGGTGACCACGCCGAGCTTCCACACGGCCTCCATGACCTCTTCTTCGAGGGGACCGAGCACCCGGCCCAACGGGCGCTGACGTCGTCGAGTCATCCCATCTCCTAATGTGAACTCGACCCATACTAAGTGTTAAACGTGGTTTGCGGAGGTTTACGGGGCCGGGCTGGGTCGGCGGGCCGAACCACACCCTTTGCCTCTTCGGCCGGACCTGTGGCTGGAGGCACACGAAGGCCCTCTCGGGCGTCCCACCACATCATGGTGTGGCCCACGGCCCGAATCCATGTTCTCGGCGCGGTGGGCCACATGCAGCGGCTCTTCGCCGGACCCCTGTGGTTGAGCGCGCCCCAAAGGCCTTCTCGGGCGTCCAGCCACATCATGGTGTGGCCCACGGCCCGAATTCAATTTCTCGGCGCGCCAACCACATCCCGGGCGGGCGGTCCGGCGCCCCGAACCACACCTCCGGTGGCGGCCCGGCGAGCATCGTGGTTCAGCGTGGCTTCAGGGGGGCGGGGGGAGCCCACCCTGCTGGACCAGGACCGCCCCCGCCGCGTCGCGCGCCGATTTGAGCGCCTCCTGGTCTGTGACGCCGCCGGCGAGGGCCCCGACGAGCCCCGCGGTGAACACGTCCCCGGCCCCCACCGAGTCCACGACCTCCACCTCGGGGCCCTCGATCGACAGTTCCTCTCCTGAGCGCCGGACGAGACGAGCGCCGTCGGCCCCCAGCGTGATGCACAGCCACCTGAGCGCGGGGCTCGCGTCGAAGTAGGCGGCGGGCTCGGCAGCCATGCCCAGCACCCGTGCGACCTCGCCGAACTCCTCGCCGCTGAGCTTGAGCAGTGTGGCTCGGCGAAGGCCCATCCCCAGCACCTCGGGCAGCACATCGGGCGGACGCAGGTTCACATCGAAGGCCTTCAGGGGGGCGTCCGAGAGGTCCAGCAGGCGCCTCAGCGCCGCCCTCGAGCGCACATCGCGGCCGGCGAGGCTCCCGAAACAGAAGACATCGTGGGCGGGGAGCTCCTCCGGGCCTTCGATCGCGTCCCATGCCGCCGGGCGATGGATCACAAAGGAATGCTCGGGCCCGTCGAATGTAACCGTGACCTCGCCGGTGGGAAGCCCGGTGTCGGTTTCGACCAACGAGAGGTCGACGCCCTGGCGTTCAAGGGTCGTCCGGATCCGGTCGCCCTCGGGGTCGGCGCCGAGCCTGGTCACGAAACTGGTGCGCCATCCACGCGCCGCGAGGTGAGCGGCGACGTGAAGCGCCGCGCCCGCCACCACCCGATTGTCCGGGTACACGTCGATCAGGGCCTCGCCGAATACGAGGGCGCTCCCGCTAGGCAAGAAAGCCCTTGACCTGCGACTCCATCAGGTGGTCGATCGTCGCATCCACGTCCGGCCAGGGAAAGCCCGGCAGGGTGATGAGGAGCGAGGACAGTCCGTGGACGCCGGCCCACAGATCGATGGCGGCGGCGAGCGGGTCGTCGGGGCGGAAGGCCCCCGCTTCGATGCACCGGGCGACGGCCTCGACGTGGCTGTCGAACGCGATCCTCCCCTGCGCCGGACTCTGGT
>JACDCD010000104.1 GCA_013694625.1 Actinomycetota bacterium
CGTTCGAAGCGCACCCCTTCGATAGCCGAATCGGCGCGCAGGGACGCGTCCAGCCCCGTCTTTCTGATGTGGGCTTCCAGCGCCATCACAAGGCCTTTGTCGGCGAGGAGCGGGGGATAGATGCCGCGCGCCAGATCCCGCAGGACCTCCAGTGTCTCGTTCGTGCGCAGGGCGAGCTCTTCGAGTATCGCGGTTGCCTTATCGGCATCGGTCCTCATTGCGGCTTCGGCGATTCTCAAGTCGTCGGCGATGAGAACCAGTCGTCGTTCCACGCGCTCGCGGATGGCCCGCTCGATGGCCCGTCTCGAGGTGTCGGCGGCGGTTACGAGACGCTCGCGCGATCTCCTGAGATTGTCTGCTTGCTCGGAAAGCTCCAACAACCGGGCGCGCAGCTCCAACGTGAGCTGGTAGTTGTGGAGCACCACCCCTGCATGCGCTGCCAACTGCCCGAGGAGCCTGCGCTCAGGCGCCCTGAACGGTTCGGAGGCGGGCTTCAGGACCGCTATGGCTCCGAGGGTGGCGCCTTGATACGTTACCGGGACCGTCTCTTCGAGAGACTCCCCTCCCGGTGACCCATCCTCCGGATAACGCGCTTCCTCCTTGCCCTGTGGCAGGTCCATGCTTACCCTCACGGTCTGTGCGCCCAGTCCCTGGGCGGTGTGACGTGCGATCTCAGGAAGGACGTCTTCCACCGACACCAACGCAGCCAGAGATCGGGAAAAGAGCGTGAGGACCTCGTAGGGAGTGGCCCGCTCGCCGTAGACGAGCCGGTTGGCGAAGCGCCGTAGCCGTTCCCGGACGGGCTGGAAGGCCACCGCAACGATGACAGTGGCAAGTATGGAAAGAGGCAGGTTCGCTCCGCGCCCCGCGCCCAGAGCGGCCGCCACGCCGGCAACAACGGCTACGTAGACGACCGTGATGAACGCCGCCAGAGCTCCGAACACGACCGTCTTGGTGATGATGACGTCGATGTCGTAGAGGCGGTACTTCAGAATCGCGACGCCCGCCGCAACGGGAATGAGCAGGAAGGAGAAGATACCTACGTCGCCGACCACATTGACCCATTCAGGGACGGGGCGGTCCGCTATCCCGTAGGGGAGGCCGGAGACCATCACGAATAGGTACGCTGCAGCCGCGCCCCCCGCCCCGGCGGCGAGCCATTTCAACTGGAGGCGCTCCTGCCCTTCAGAGCGCCGGAACCGCCGAATGAGGCTCACCGCGCAGCCGACGATGCCGATAGGGATCAATGCGATGAACACCCAGACCACTCCAAAGAACGGCTTGAGCACCTCGATCCCGAGGGGGTTGGTGACATTGGGGTAGCCTTCGTCGGCGTAATTCCCCGGTGCCAGCATGATAAGCAACGACGAGGCGATCAAAGCGATCGCGCACAACCACGCCCACGGCCTCCACCGAGATGACGGCAGCCGCCCATCCGGGAACAACAGGATCAAGAAGGTTCCTATCAGCCCGATGCCGGGGACCCATAGCCACGTCGACAACGCCAGGAGAAGCCCCACTTCACTCGGCCACAAGACCTGAGCCACCGCGAAGGCGATCCCCAGCATCCAGACCAATCCGATCGCAAGCAGGATCCATCCGATCGTGTTGCGCGGCTGCCGTGACGTGATCAAGACACCGACGACCGGAAAAGAGAACATCGAGGTTACGAACAGGTCCACCCCACGCCCGCTCAGCGCGCCGTAACCGAGGCCGGATACAAAGCCAAGGGCGATGAATCCGAACGTCACCCAGGCAAGGCGGGACATCGCCTTGTCTGTCACTGCGCCGGCTCTAACGGCCTTACGGGGATGCGTCCGGTGACGGTCGTGCCCATTCCCGGGGCGGATGTGACATCGATCTCGCCACCCGACGCGGCAACGCGATCCGCCATGTTGCCCATCCCGGACCCATGGGCCGTGCTCTGGGCGTCGAAGCCGCGCCCGTCGTCTTCGACCTTGAAAGAGAGTTGCCCGTGAGCGTCGCGCAGTATCACCCGAGCTTGGGTGGCGTCTGCGTACTTCACCACGTTCTGCAGGGCCTCCAGGCAGCAGAAGTACACGGTGGCTTCGCTGTCGAGTGGATAGCGTGTCAAACCCTCGGCATGGATCAGGGTTGGAATCGGTGAGATCTTCGCCTGTTCTTCGAGTGCGACGTGCAGTCCACCCTCCTCGAGGGCCGCCGGATAGACGCCTGCAGCAAGCTCTCTGAGCGCCGACAGTGTGTCCTGCACCTCGCCTCCCAGCTGAGCCAGCATGGACTCGCCCTTTTCCGGCGAGCGAGAGGCAAGAGTTTTGGCGAGTTTGAGCTTGACGGCAAGGGCGACGAGATGCTGCTGTGCGCCGTCGTGGATGTTGCGCTCCAGAGCTCTGCGCTCGTCGTCCTGAGCGGCCACGATCCTCTGACGCGAGCGGCGAATCTCTCCTGCCTGGAGTGCGAGCTCTTCGAGCCTCGCCTCGAGGTCGGCGTTCAGCCGGGCGTTGCGCAGCACCTGACCGGCCTGCGACGCCAGATGATCCAGCAGTTCTTTGTCGGCGGGTGTGGCCGGCTCATCGCCGTCCTTCGTGATGGTGAGCGCACCCAACAGCTCTCCCTGATGCCAGATGGGGGCCCCGCTCTCGCCGGAAACCTCGGGGATGGTCTCGGCCTCGAGGGCCCGGGCTTCGGAAACCCTGGTTGCCCCAGGCGGCGAGGTCGCCGCGGGAAGGAGGCGGTCGCCCTGACGCAGCCACACACAGGAGCGTGACGCTGCGGTGGCTTCCCGCAGAGTCTCGGCCGTGTAGGGGAGCAGATCCTCCGCGCCGTAGGAAGAGGCGATCTTCTCCGAGAAGCGCGTCAGGACCTCATAGGGGGACGCGCGTTTGCCGTACACGAGACGGTTGGCGAATCTCTGAACCCGCTCTCTGACCGGCTGGAAAGCG
>JACDCD010000115.1 GCA_013694625.1 Actinomycetota bacterium
TCATCGGGCTGGCTACGACTGAGATGCCGACGGTGGTTGAAAACGGGGTATCCGGCTACATCGATACAGACGTCACCAAGCTCATCGGACACATGAGACGTCTCCTGGACGACAGGGGCGAGGCACAACGCCTATCTGAGGGTGCAAGCCGCTACGCGCAGAGGCGCTTCGGCATCGCCCGGTTCGCCGCCGACTGGGACGTCGCCATACGCCGTGCAATAGGGGCGTTTGCGAGCTAGACGGGATGCCCGTAAGGTGACCCTCGAACACTCGCTCGATCTGAGACGCCATGGGACGTTGACGTGCGCATACAAAGCTCGGTCACATCGATCGCCTGGATTCCGCAGGGCGCTATTGCGGGCCTGACGGAGTTGCCATTCCACTTGAGCGTAGCTCACTACGACATGCCGCCGCCGGACAAGCTGGTCGATCACAATGCGCTCTTGGACGCCGACGCGGCCCGCTTCGCCAACCGGCTGGAGGCCTGGATCGAGGTAGACGATGGGAAGATCACCGGTTGCGGCCACCTCGGAGGTGGCCGCCTCGGGCGAACGCAACTCAAGCTCGGTTCCTTGGGGATGGCGTTTCCCGCCGTCGCGTTCCCCGACCTCCGGCCTGAGCCGGCGGTCACGCCAACCGAGGTGACCTTCGTCCAAACCGCTGGGGGTCGTACCGGGGTGGCTGCGCCGCGCAGGGTCAGCCGGCCCCCCTTCGTCCAGATCGCCGCACCGAGCGCATGGTCGACACTCACCCTCACGATGCGCGCAGACGGCTCCTCCGAACGCGGGCTAATCGGCGCAAGCCCGTTCCCGCGCCATTGGGTGTACGACGAGGCCGGAGAGCTGATTGCCAAATCCGGCCTGATCGACTTCGACCACTGGTACCGGAAGGCCTTCGGCGCGCACACTCCTTGGGGCGACGTCGACTCGCCTGCGCTTGTAACGGCAGTCGAAAGCGCGCTCGAGCGCGAGCTGTCGCTCGGGATCATCAACTCGAAGCCGCAGTGGCGCCGGCTCAAGGAGGGTGACTCTCTCGTCGAGCAGGGTGATCCCGGCGCCGATCTGTTCCTGCTGTTCGACGGGGTACTCGAGGTCGAGATCGACGGCGAGGTTGTTACTCAGGTGGGGCCAGGGGCGATCCTTGGAGAGATGGCCTCGCTCGAGGACGGAAAAAGGACCGCAACCCTGCGTGCGGTCACGGCATGCCGGGTTGCGACCGTTCCCGCGGACAAAGTCGACAAAGGGGCGTTGATCGAGATCGCCGAAAAGCGTAAGCCCTCGTCCTAGAACGTCAGCTCCGCACCTCGAGCAACCTCGAGCCGACCTACAAAGCTGAGGGAGCCACGGAAGTCGGGCCATGACTCACTCGACACATCCACGATTCCGGCGGCCGGAGCGGTTTTGTCAACCTCTTGGACGGACGCCCCAGTCGGGTGCGAAATCGCTCCCGCTGTTATCGGTGACGCGAACTCGGTCGGTGCCGTTCGGGTTGATCTTGTAGATCTCGTAATCGGCTCCGTCGAACCCACGAAACGCTATCTTCTTCCCGTTCGGCGCCCAAGTTGGTTGCCTATCGTCCTCGGAGTTATCGGTCACGCGTTTCCGGTTGGCGCCGTTGGGATCCATCTTGTAGATTTCCCAATCCACCCCGTCGTCAGACTGAAAAGCAATCTTCTTGCCCCTTGGGGACCAGGTGGGGTTGGAGTCGCCCACGGAGTTGTCCGTGAGGCGGACGGTGCCGGTGCCGTTCGGGTTGATTTTGTAGATCTCATCGTCGGTGCCGTCGTAGCTATAGTACGCGATTTTTTTTCCGTTCGCCGACCAGGCAGGACCGAACTCGTTGGACATGTTGTCGGTCACCCGGACACGCCCCGTGCCGTCGGCCCGTATCTTGTAGATCTCGTAGTCGGTGCCATCGTAGCCGACGAAGGCGATCTTCTTCCCGCTGGGCGCCCAGGTCGGGTCGAAGCTATCCTCGGGCCCGTCCGTGACTCGGACACTTCGCGTGCCATTGCCCCTGATCTTGTAGACCTGGTACCTGGTGCCGTCGAAGTGGTAGTAAGCGAGCTTCTTTCCGCTCGGCGCCCAAGTGGGATCGAAATCACCTTCGCTGTTGTCCGTAACGCGCCTTTGCTCCGACCCGTTGGCGTTGATCTTGTAGATCTCGTAGTCGGTGCCGTCGGAGGCATAGAAGGCGATCCTTCCGTTCTTGCCGGGGAATGCCGCCCTTGCGGCGCGGGGGTTCGCCCACCCCGAACCAACGGCCACCGCGCTCAGCAACAAAATCCCTGCCGCCGCCACTGCCCTGCGACCTCGCTGCATCAGGCGCCTCCCGTGCCCAGGTCCGCCGTGGCGATCCTACGCCTCGCCTGTGGCCCCATGCAAGGCGAGGGGGCGTCAATACCCGGCCCCGGGAGCCACAGACTGTTCCGTCACGACGACAACTTAATCGCGATCCCCCCTACACTGGGTAATGCTGGGAAGTCTATCCAAACGAGGGGTGGTTGCAATGAGAGTCGGTGTGGAAAACGGCTGTGCGGTCCTGCAGCCTTCCGTTAACAAGCGTGAAGGCTGGCTGGCCTTCTGCTTTGCCGTCGCGGTCGCGTTCTCTACGATCTTGGTGGGGGCCGGCACAAGCGAGGCTGAGGCCGCCGCCTACACCTGCGCCGGCCGGCAATCTACCCTCACGGGAACGCCGCTGGCCGACGACCTGGTCGGCAGATGGGGAAGAATCAACGTCGTCCAGGCTCGGGGCGCCGCGGACACCGCTTCCGGGCGGGACCGCGCAGACTCTGTGTGCGGGGGCAAAGGCGCCGACCATCTCACCGGCGGCGGAGACACGGACCTCATTCTCGGCCAGACCGGCGCCGACATCATGGAGGGCGGCACCGGCGACGACGTTCTCATCGGCCAGACCGGGATCGACCGGGCCGACGGCGGAACCGGAGACGACGACGTCTGCTCCGCCGAAGTGAGCACGGATACGTGCGAGCACATCGGCATCGCCGTGTCATCTTTCGAGCAAGCCATAGCGGCCGGCCCGGGTGCCACGGTCGTGTTCATGCCGGGAAACTATGTGGGTGAATATGTGCAGCCGAGCCGCATTCCGGGGAGTACCCGCACTGAGTGGTACGCGAGCCCCGGCACGCGCCTGAGAGGTGAGCTCACCTCAGGCCAGGGTTCTGTGCTGGACGGATTCGAGGTCTACAGCGGGCGCGTAGGCGTCCGCTGCAAACCGGGTTCCACTTGCGAAAACCTCGACGTCCACGACCACAGCCAGACCGGCATCCAAGTCGGTGGTGGCAGCGTCGACTTGACGGACAACTACGTGCATGACAACAACCTGGACTTGACCCCGGATCCCCTCCACAACAACAACCCCTGCTTCAACAGCGGCGGCGTTCACATGGTGGTAGGCGACTACGTCACGTTGACTGGGAACCGGCTCGACCACAACGGATGCGACGGAGTTCACTCCGATACGGGCATGAGTAATGTCCACTATGAGGCCAACGTGATGACCGACAACACCCGATTCGGCGTTTTCATCGAGGTCAGCTGCGATCAGACCGTCGCGGGCAATCGCATCCAGAGAAACGGCAGCCGCGGCGTCTTTATCGCCAACAGTCCTCGGGTGGATGTAACCGACAACATCTTCGGCGGCAACGGGGAAGCGATCCGCTGGAGAGACTTCCTGAACCGTTCTTACAAACCGAGCACGGACGATTGTCAACCAAAAGACAAAACTGGAGGCAGCCAGAGCGGCAACACGCTCAACGGCGACACGGTCATCAACGAACCCATAGCCGCTTAACCCTGCCGTCCGGTTTTTTCACCTGAAAGCCTAGGGTTTCTTGGGCAAGTTTCGAAGCCGAAGCGTCTGTAACATGCGGGCCGCCGCCACATCGGCCGCTTCGGCCTGCTAACCTAGCCACCCCTGGCCGCGGTCGAAGCTAGATCGCCGGATCTCGGCCGAAGTGTCACCGAAAGCGCGACCTCGAAGCTGAGCCGGTCGTGCGGGTTCTCTTAACTGCTAGTGATGCGTAGTCGTGACGGTGGCGCCGAGCTGTAGGAGCGACACCGAATAGATCGGCGGTACCCCACTGGGATTGTGATCTCGACTGATCAGGCTATCCAAGTTGTCCTGTTCCCTCTGCTGACCGCTTAGATTACGCGCCTATAGACCGCCATGGGTCTCTTTTTGTGGCATCTCATCCTCCTCCCAGTCTCATGACCTTAATCATGCATTCGTGGTCCCGGATCGTCCACTGCGCGCTCGGTGCGCTGGGCATGAGTTCGAAAAAGGCGACCGCCAGTAGCAATTTCAAACGTCGTTCAAATCCCCTCCTGTCCTCCTGGTGGCTCAGTTTCGCCGCCGGAGCCGATACCAGCGAGGATCGGGGGCTTTCAGGAATCCAGGCAACGACACGTCCACGCTTTCTTCGTCGGTGATCGTCCATCCAGAGAAAGCGGACTCTATGTCCTCTCGATTCATTCCACGCGGCGTGGGTCCTCTACGGCCAGGTGCAAAGGCAAAGATCAGGAGGGTGGCGTCCGGCCCGGCGACCGCACTTACTTCATCGGCCACTACCTGCCGTTGCTCCTCATTGAACCCATGGGCAGTGCCTCCATCGAGAACCAGCCGGAAGCCGGTTCCAACGCCAGTGGCTTGGAGTGCGGTCACGTCACCCCGGAGGAACTGAACCTCCACTCCCGCTCTTTGGGCTCGTGCTCGGGCAGCATCGATAGCCTTCGGAATCATGTCAATCCCGGTAACCTGCCATCCGCGGCTCGCAAGCTCCACCGAGTCTCGTCCGGTGCCGCAACCTAGGTCCAGTGCTTTTCCGTAAGGCGGCTCTCGGTCGCGTTCCTCGCGGTCGAACCAGGCTGACACCTGTTGGGCGACCGGGCCTTGCTGGGCCGCTTGCTCCCAGGGCGTGAACCCCACTCGGTAGGCGAACTTGTAAAAGCCCGTGCTCATGGCGTCGCGCCTCCTGTCCGCGATGCTGGTCCTGATGAAGACTCTGCCAAGAGTCTAGTTGGAGGTGCCTTGAATGTCCCGAGGTCAACCCTTTCCGTATTCAGATATCCCGAGCCTCGTAAGGGGGCGGAAGCCACGAAATGAGGTTATGGGCGTGACAACGACCTCTGGGCTGGCGGAAATCCGTAAGGTTGAACCGTGTGTCAGCACCGGCGGGAATACAGGGCCGCATTTTGACGATCCCTGCAGTCACGACAGAACATCCCCGGAGAGGTGCCTTCGTTGGGCAAGCTCTGCCCGCTCCCCATGAACACTATCGAGCGGCGCGATCGGCCGCCAGACCATCTCCGTGGCGGTGAACGATCTTCCATTCACCATCTTCGCGGCGATAGCCATGGGTCGCTCGAACGGCTCCAGCTTCAGAAGGACCGCCTTCCCAGGGAGCGCATAGAACGTTCCAAGCCTACCGTGTAAGCGACATCGCCGCTCGCTCCCGCAGCGATCAGCTCGAAGTCGTAGGCGGTACAAGACGAGAAGCGGGATGCCAACCATCGGAAGAACGGCTCCAGCTCGTCCCATCCACTTCGGAATACCCCAAGAGCACCGAGCAACGTGACGGGGTCATTTCTGGACCACATGGCTATACGAGGTTCGGGATCACCATCGTGCATAGCCCGTTCCGCCTCGATCTGCCGAGGGAGAGTCTCCTGGAGAAAGTCATCGACCTCGCTCACGTCCCTCCTAGACCTCCGACGACTGCACTTTGGGGGGTGGGGCGTACTGGGATTGAACCAGTGATTTCTTGCTTGTCGAGCAACGGAGAGTCAACGTAGTGCTTACATGGCCATTGACCTGGTCAGATGCGTTTCGGCCTTTACCGTAGGGGCGCGAAGCAAGTGGTGTAAATCCCGGCCGATGGAGACCTCCTTGATCACCACCTCTGGATTGCTTCTTCACGTCGGCAAAGGGAAGCTCCGGGGCAGGATGCTCTCCGAACCGCCAGCCCATACTGATTCGGTTTCTTGCCCCGCCAACCATGGTCGGATACCTTTTAGGGTCTCTAGGGGTATTCGGAGGACGATATGAAGCCGGGCGGGATCCAGACATTTTTGATCGCCGACATTCGAGGCTACACGCGCTTTACCCAAGCCCAGGGAGACGAAGCGGCGGCCCAGCTGGCAGCAAAGTTCGCCGC
>JACDCD010000125.1 GCA_013694625.1 Actinomycetota bacterium
CCGCGGTTAGGTTCCTCCGGTTCATCTGCGTCGCGAAGCGCTCGCCGCGCTCGGACTTGGGCGACGGCATTTCGTCTCCGGAGCGTTCGTCACGTGCCACCACGCCATCAAGAGCACGGGCAATGCCCTGAAGATCGCCCCGATCGCAGACGCGTTGCCGGAGCGCAACAGACGCACGTGCAAGGTGTCGCACTGCCCAACGCCGGCCTTGTCGGCGCGCTCACGGCAGCCCTCTGGCGGAATCAAGGCGCACCCTCACGGCGCGCCCATGGCCCGGCAGGCCTTCGGCCTCTGCCAACGCATAGATATGAGGTGCGAGTTGAGCGAGTGCCTGTGGTTCGGCTCCGGAGACGTAGATCCTCTTGACAAAGTCCTGCGCGCCGAGTCCTGAGGCCCAGCGGGCGGTGCCGCCTGTCGGAAGGATGTGGTTGGTGCCCCCTGCATAGTCGCCGAGGGGCACCGGCGAGTGGGGGCCCACAGAGACCGCACCCGCGTTGCGCACACCGTCGAGCGCGTCGAGTGCTCCGGCGAACATGAGCTGCAGATGCTCGGGCGCGAAGGCGTTGGCGGTATCCATGGCATGAGAGAGGTCGCGCACCAGGACGGCGCACCCTCCTTCTGTGAGCGCGTTCTCGACATCCTCCGATCGTTCGTGGCGGCCAACCGCCAGCTCGAGGTGAGTCATGACCGCATCGGCGACCTCCGGCTCCCATGTGATCAGCACGTGGGTGCCGAGTGGGCCGTGCTCGGCCTGGGCGACGAGGTCGGCGGCGACCACCTCTGGGGCGACGGTGGAGTCGGCGATCACGGCCAGTTCCGTGGGGCCTGCCTCGGCGTCGACCCCGACCCATCCCCTCACCTCACGTTTGGCCAGAGTGACATACGTGTTGCCGGGCCCGACGATCTTCTCCACCGGCCGGACGGTTTCGGTGCCGTAGGCAAACGCAGCTATGGCCTGCGCGCCACCCATGCGATACACCTCGTCGATCCCGGCCACCGAGCACGCGGCCAGCACGGCCTCGGCGATCTCGCCCCTGCCGTCCGGCGGCGAGGACAGCGCGACGGTCCCGACTCCCGCCACCCGGGCCGGTACCGCGCCCATGATGACCGACGAAGGATAGGCGGCGCGCCCGCCCGGCGCATAGATGCCGACGCGCCGCAACGGCCTTATGACCTCGCCGACCAGCTCCGAGCCGGATCGCTCCATCCAACCAGATGGAAGCTGCCGTTCACAGGTCCGGCGGAGACGGCCTTCAAGCGCCTTCAGGGCCTCGATGAGCTCGGGCCGCACGAGCTTGACCGCGCGCGCTATCACCTCGGGTTCGACCCGAAGCCTCTCGGGTGTCAGGCGAGCGTGATCGAAACGTTCGGTAAAGGCAAGCACCGCCGCGTCGCCTCGGAGGCGGACGTCTTCGACGATTGCCCGGACGTCGGCTTCGGGATCCGCGGCGCGCCCCGCAGGAGAAGGCCGTTGGATGTGAACCGGCGCGTCCTGATCCCGGCCATCGATTAGCTCGAGCATCGTTTGAGGTTATATGGGGGCCGGGTGGGGCCTCGACCGTCAATCGCCCAAGCTTCTCTTGGGAGCTCTGGCCTCCTGACGCCGTGGGACCGAGCGCGCGTAATGAGCGCTCCGTGCGCTAGGTTCTCGGCATGCAAGCACAGCGTGTCGACCCACCTGCGGCCGCATCCGAGCTGGTCATGCTGAATGCGTGGCTCGACTTCCACCGCGCCACACTTGAGCGAAAGGTGGAGGGGCTGGACGATGTCGACCTTCGCAGGCCGCTCGTGCCCTCCGGCACGAGTTTGCTCGGGATCGTCAAGCATCTCGCCTACGTAGAACGGTGGTGGTTCTGCATCGTGTTCGCAGGGCAGCAGCTCGACGTCCCGTGGACCGACGAGGACCCCGACGCCGACTGGCGCATCGAACCCGACGACACCACCGAAGAAGTCATGGCCCTGTACGGACGGGAGATCGCGCGCACTAGGACATGCATCGAAGGTGCGGGCCCCGACGACGTCGCTCGCTATCCCAACTCAGCCAAGACCCTGCGTTGGATCCTGGTGCACATGATCGAGGAAACGGCGCGTCACAACGGTCACGCGGATATCCTCCGGGAGCTGATCGACGGGGGCACCGGAGAATAGAGAGCGGTAGGGCGCGCCAGGGCGCGCCGAGTGGGTGAGCGATGAGGGCCGCGACAATTAAGCACACCTACCGCCCACTCGGCGTTCGTGCGCCTAGAGAGCGGTCAGGGCGCGCGGCCCCAGCAGGGCTTTCAGCTCGGCGTGCAGGCCGTTCGCTCCGTCCACCCAGTATTCGCTTCCCAGACGCAATACCGTCGTACGCGCGCCGCGGGCCAGGTGCAGGAAGACCTGGGTGGTGCCCGGATGGCTCGCGAGCACGTCCTTGAGCGTCTCGACGGTCGTGGGTGTGCATGAGTCGACCGCCAGGTTGATAACCAGAGGAGGGTCGGCGCCGAGTTGAGGTTCGATGATCTCCAACGCGACCATCTTCACCGAGTCGTCGCGGGCGTCGCGGTCAACGCGCCCTTTCACCAGGATCACCGCGTCGGGACGCACGAGCGCCGAGAACTGCTCGTGCACCTTGGGAAAGACGATGACCTCGACCACGGCGCCGGTGAGGTCCTCCAACCCGAGCAGCAGCATGATGTCGCCGCGGCGGGTCACCTTCTTGCGCAGCTCGCCGACCATGCCGCCTATGACCGCCACCTCTCCCGGGCTTCGGTCCCCGAGCGACCCTATGGAGGTGTCTGTCATGCGGGCGAGAAGCCCGTCGATCCCCAGCAGCGGATGATCGGAGACATACAGCCCCAGCACCTCCTTTTCCATCGCCAGGACCATCTCGCGCGAGTACTCGTCGAGCGCGATCGGCCGCTCCTGCACCTGAGCCGCCTCGGTATCGTCGGCCACGAGAGCCCCGAATAACGAGAACTGGCCGGCCTCCTCCTGGCGACGCTGCGCCATCACCTCGCCGCAGATGGAGTCGAAGCCCTCCAGAAGCCCCTTGCGGGTATGCCCGACGGACTCGAACGCGCCGGCCTTGATGAGAGAATCCACGGTCTTCTTGTTCAGGCAGGAATAGTCGACCTTGCGAGAGAAATCGTAGAACGAAGCGAAGTCGCCCTTGTGCCGGCGAGCCTCGACGATGCGATCCACGACCCCCTCGCCCACGTGGCGGACTGCGGACAGACCGAAGCGGACGGTGTCCCCCACCGGCGTGAAGTCCCGCTCGGAGGAGTTCACGTCGGGAATGGTGACGTCGATCCCCATCTTGCGCGCCATGTGCAGGTACTTGGGCTTGTCGTCCTTAC
>JACDCD010000124.1 GCA_013694625.1 Actinomycetota bacterium
GACTGGAAGATCCTCAACCTGAATACAGGCGACACCTGCGGCAAGCTCGACGGGGCGGGTCCATCGTGTGCCGAGGGGAGCCCCCAGGACAACTGGCTGGAGGCTCAGGTACAGAATGCGCCGGCAGACCAATGCCTCCTGGCGGTATGGCACCACCCGCCTTTCACGAACGACGCGAAAGCCAGCTATGCCCGCAACGCGCTGGTCGACCCCATGTGGAATTCGCTCACCGACCCCGCCGGGGGCGGCCCGGCCGACATTCTCCTGGTCGGTCACTCACATGCCTACGAGCGGTTCGCAAAAAGGGGATCTGCTCCGGGATTTGCCCTCTCGCCCACTGGTGTGCGGGAGTTTCTGGTCGGGTCTGGCGGCAAGAGCGTCGAAGGTGGGTTTGACAATGGCCCGGTCCCGCACGAGGCGAGCTCTCTCAGCTTCGGCCTATTGAAGCTCACCCTCAAGGACGACGCCTACGACTTCGCCTTCAAGGCGACGGGCGGCGCAACTCCCGACAGCGGTAGCGGCACATGCAACACCTGAGCCCCGGAGGTCAGGAGCACTTCCGCCTCCATACGACCACGAACCTCTCGCCCGACGCCGGACTCGATACCTGCTTGCGCAGCCCTCTGAACCCCGGTGA
Organism: Actinomycetota bacterium; assembly: GCA_013694625.1. Lineage (GTDB taxonomy): Bacteria > Actinomycetota > CADDZG01 > CADDZG01 > WHSQ01 > JACDDL01. Next base: position 638 of record JACDCD010000124.1, read on the forward strand.
CGCGGAGCGCCGGACGGGTGCGACGACAACGTCAACACCGTAGGCCTCGGCCGCTTCATCCCACCTGGCCCTGTCGGGGACCGTGCCCGTCAAGGTCCTGTTGGCCTGCAGACGGTCGAGGCCGCCGGGAATGTGTTTGTAGATTCCGGCCCACCGGATGTGCGCCGAGTTCCTGCTTATCTCGCCGGGCGCCCACCGAAACAGCACCATGCGATAGCCCGTGTAGGAAAACACCCGTTGGCTCAAGCCGACAGGAGTCGCAATAACGCAGCGCATCCCCAACCGCGGCGCAATCAGATTGAGGACGGTATGGGGATCGCCTTCCAACGAGTCTGCGAGCACTTCTGGAGTTCCCCTCTCCGCCGGCAGGGCGATGCTCGCCAGCAAGGGTGAAGGTACCGCCAGGGTCACGATCAGCGCTGCAAACGCCATGCCCATCTTGCGACTCGCCCGGACAACGGTCCCGAGAACCTCGGTCAGCCCGAGGGCCGCCAGAGGCGCAAGGGCCAGGAACACCAGGGGCCAGTAACGGTGATCGCGGCCCAGAGTGGAGAAACCCCGTCCCAGATAGAGAGGGAGAGCGGCGGACGCAATCAGAGAAATTACCGCCGCCGCCAGGGCGGCCAGAACGACCTTGGTGCCGGGGTTTGTGCGCCGGCGCGGGAACCAGTGGAGCAGCCCATACAACGCGAACGGCGTAACAAGTCCCCAGCTTCCCAATACTGCTAGGGGTGTGAGGACGACCGGGCGGGCGGCGGTTCCAAAAAAGCCTTCGAGGCGAACGTAGTTGACCACCATGGGTCCAGCCCACAGCGAGTAGGTCGCCAGCGCCGGAATGAGCACGAGCGCACCCACGCGCACTCTTCCGACCTCGGGTGCGGTCAGTGCGAGCACGGAAACCGCCAAAAAGGCGACGATGAAGGTCTCGCCGCCGGTCAAGCCGACCATCCCGATGGTCACACCACCGGCCACCAAAGGACCCCCGGATCGCTCCTGGACACCGATCACCAGCAGCAGAAGGGCCGCGACCACGAGCACGTAGGCGACATCGCGCGGGAACGGCGGTGTGAGATTTTGAAAGCCCACGTTGTAGGGACGGGTAGCGATGAGGTCTCCCCAGTACCTCGTGGCCGCGGCGCCTTCATTCGCTCGCGGGTCCAAGATGACGTCGGGTCCGCGCAACAGTACGTACCCGAACCCTCCGGTCAGCGCGCCGAACAACGAGGCTGCTGCCCCCGTTATCCAGCGGCCGCCGAGGGCGCGCCCAAGAGCAAAGAAGGCGAGAACCGCTCCGGCGACCTGCAGAAGTTGCAACGGCCCGAGAGCATGAAATGCCCGGCCCCCAGGTGTGAGATGGGCGACAAAAGCCAGCAGAGCGTGGAACAGCCAAGGGTAATAGTTCGGCACATCCCCCGTCACTGTGGCCGACGGCACCGGCTCGCCCGCCATGAGCTGTGTCGCCCAGCCTGTATGCAGGTTCGTGTCCCACACATGATCGAGGGGGATCATCCGACCGACCGGCGTGCAGAAAACGACGAGACCCATTCCGACAAGCAGCCAGGCAGGCCAAACAACCTCAGGCGGACGCGCCTCGCGGGTGCGCCGGCGACGACGCAGTGACGCTGCCGATGCAAGGCCAACGACGACAACTCCGGTGATGGCCCGGGTAAGGCCCGGATTGGAAAGTACGCGGCCGCCGGTGGCGCTGTGCGCAAGCATCAGCAGCAGGGCGTAGAGCGCAAGTCCGGGAAAGGCGAGCCCCAGCAAGGTGGTTCGGCCTAGCTTCAGACGGCCGGTGACGAGATCCGCCATCCCATACCCGAGCGTCAGGAGCAAAGCCGCTACCCCCATCGCCTGCAGGCCCGCTATTGCCGGGGACGAAGGGGTCGAGAACATCGGCGCAGTACCCTACTTGGTCCTCGGAGGCAAAGCGGTTGCCTGCAAGACGACCTTGGTTTGGTTACGCTTCGAGCGTGTACGAGATCGGTCTGTTCCCCCTCGGCCTGGTGCTGCTTCCCGACGAGCGCATTCCCCTCCATGTGTTCGAAGCTCGCTACCGAGAGCTCATAGGCCGCTGCCTAGCCGACCGCTCCCTGTTCGGGATTGTGCTGGCGGTGGAAACGGGGCTGGTGTCTGTCGGGACGAAGGCAGAGGTGGTGGAGGTCCTCGAGACGCGCTCGGAAGAGGCGCGCCTTCGCCGTTTGACGGACCTCCTGGCGGGGGCGACCGAGACCCTCAGGCTGCAGCAGGCTGCGCGTAAACGGGCGGGGGGGAACGGCCAGGCCGAAGTGGGCTGACTATGTTGGCGGTGGGCCGTCCCGGACGGCTTACCATTTGCGCAATGGATGAGATACCAGTCAACGAGCCCCTCGAGATCCGGATGGAGGAACCACGCGGCAGCCTCGAAGCGCTAGATGCCGCCGTGGATCCGGCTGAAGTCGCAGCGGTGGCAGCTCGCTGGCCCCTTTGTCTGAGCGCGTGGGCGCGGCTTGGTGAAGAGGCCCTGGGCGACGCCCGTCCCGTCGAGGCCTACGCCTATTTCCGGGTGGGCTATCACCGCGGGCTCGACCGCCTCAGGGCGGCGGGTTGGCGAGGTATGGGAACGGTGCCCTGGTTCCATCGCCCCAATCGCGGCTTTCTTCGTTCTCTGCAGGGTCTGGGGCACGCCGCTCAAGCGATTGGTGAGGACGATGAGGCGGCTAGGTGTCACGAATTTCTCGAGCAGCTTGCGCCCGACCCTCGCGAAGAAGGCTGATGCGGGTTCTCGTCATCTCGGACATGGAAGGAGTGGCGGGTATCTGCCGCTGGGAGCAGGTCACCGGCGGTAAGGGACAGTTCGAGGAGGGCCGGAAGCTCTACACCGAGGAGATAAACGCCGCCGTACGGGGCGCCCGCGCGGCCGGCGCTACCGAAATTGTCGTCATGGACTGCCATGGGGCAGGTGAGGGATGGAGCTTCAACTCGCTGGTTCCCGAGCTGCTCGATCCTGGTTGTGAGTGGGTGGTCCAGAACGAATGGACCGAATACACAACCTTTCTCGAGGAAGGCTGCGACGCCGCAATGCTGGTTGCGATGCATGCCATGGCCGGGGCGCCGGATGGTGTGTTGAGCCACACGGTGAGCGGCACCGGGTGGCGCAACCTCTGGTTCAATGGGCAGGCAGTGGGTGAGACCGGCATCAACTCGGCGTTGTGCGGCCAGTGGGGGTGTCCGGTCGTCATGGTCAGCGGAGACCGCGCAACCTGTGCGGAGGCCACGGCCCTGCTCGGTTCGGGGCTGACGGCGGTTGAGGTGAAACAAGGCCTGGGCCGCTACAGCGCCCGCCACATCCCTCCCGCCCGGGCGCGCTCCATGATCGCCCAGGCAGCCGAGAAGGTGCTGGGGTCGCCCCGGCGGGTCGAGCCCTACGTTCCGGAGAGACCCTGCGAGATCACGGTCGAGCTCGCGCTTACGGACGGCACCGAGAGGTGGCGCGACAAGGAGGGCGTGAGTTGGGCCGACTCCCGTACCGTCGTGTCCACCGGCTCCGATTGGTGGACGGCCTGGCGGCGCCTCTATCTCTGAGGGTCGAGGGCCTGGTCGAGGAAGTCTCCCACCGTGCCGCAGAGCTTGGGGTACCTCGCCCAGAAGAAGTGGTTTGCGCCACTGATCTCGCGGTAGCTCGCAGCAGTGACGGCGCCGGCCCAGCGCCTGCAGTCGGCGGGTTCGACGACCCGATCGTTGGCGCCGCACACAATCAGCAGGGGAGGTCCCATCCCAAGACTTTCGGGTGGCGGCAAACCGTCGGTCACGCCGGGTTTGGCTCTCACGGCCGGGGCGATCGCAGCACAGGCCACCACTGCCTCGTCGTGGGCGGCGACCCTCACCGCGACGGCTCCGCCGAAAGACCAGCCGGCGATCGCCAGCGGAAGATCCGGCCGGCGCTCCCGCATCAGGTCGAGCGCACCCGCGGCATCTTCGGTCTCGAGCTCTCCGGTCGAAGAGACACCCTCTGAATTTCCGATGCCGCGGAAGTTGAACCGGAGCACCGCCCACCCGCGCTCCACGAGATCGTCTCGGAGAGCGAGTAGCAGCGGCGCCGTCATCGTCCCTCCCATCTTCGGATGAGGGTGACACAGCACCACAGCCGCCGAGGCTTCGCCGGGGAGGTCGAGCTCTCCCTCCAGGTGGAGCTCGTCCAGGGAGTTGAACCTCACCGGCGTGGCGCTCATGACTCGCGAGAGGTCGAACGATCGAGAGCGCGGCGTATGAGTTCGGCGGTGCCCGTCATCTGAGCGTCGTCCCGGTAAGGGTGGCGAGGCCAGAAGAAACCCCTCAGCCCGTCCTTTCGCCGCCGGGGCACCACATGAATGTGGAAGTGGGGGACGCTCTGGCTCACCCTGTTGTTGACGGCGACGAATGTCCCGTGCGCTTCCATGGCGAGCTCGACGCACGAGCTGAGCAGCTGGGCGTTGCGCCAGAGGTCGCCGAGCAAATCCCGGGGAAGATCGCCGAGAGTCTCGAAGTGGGCGCGCGGTATCAGAAGGCAGTGGCCCGCGAACAGTGGACGGTTATCGAGGAATGCGATGGTGTCATCGTCCTCGAGGACCACATGCGCGGGAATTTCGTGGGCGGCGATGCTGCAGAAGGCACACACTGCGACAGCGTAAGGCCGCGGATCGGACGAGGCATTCCGTGAGGCGGCCGGTCGAAACCTATATGCTCCCTTTCGCGGGGGCAGGGCAAATCCGCAAAGACCGGGCCTAACAGGGGAGGGCGACAGTGGCACGCGTTGAAACGGGTGGGAACGGCGGGCGCACCGAAGGGGAATCGGGCGGGCTGGCGCGGGTCATAGGTCCGCGTCTTCTCTTCTTCTTCATTCTGGGAGACATGATCGGTGGAGGTATCTACGCACTCGTGGGCGAGGTTGCGCTGGAGGTCGGCGGAGCGGTATGGGCCCCTTTCCTCATCGCCTTCGTCCTCGCCCTTCTGACCGCAAGCTCCTACGCCGAGCTCGTGACCAAATACCCGCAGGCCGCCGGTGCCGCGCTCTACACCCATAAGGCTTTCAAGCAGCCGTTCCTCACCTTCATGGTCGCCTTCGCAGTGATGGCATCCGGGATCACCTCGGCCGGGGCGCTGGCCAAGGCATTCGCCGGCGATTACTTCTCGACCTTCATCTCGCTACCGGTGCTGGGCGTGTCACTGGCGTTCCTGGTCGTCATCACCCTCATCAACTTGCGCGGCATCGGTGAGTCCGTGAAGCTGAATGCTGCGTTCACCGTGATCGAGGTCGGCGGCCTGGTGCTGATCATCCTGATAGGCGTGCTCGCGGTTCTGGGTGGAGACGCCGAGCCGAGCCGGGCCCTGGAATTGAAGGAAGGAAGCAGCCCATTTCTGTTGCTCGCCGGAGGGGCAACGCTCGCTTTCTATGCCCTGATCGGATTCGAGGATTCGGTCAACGTCGCCGAGGAGACCAAAGAGCCCAGCAAGATCTTCCCGAAGGCCCTCTTCGGGGCCATGCTCGCGGCCGGCATCGTCTATCTGCTCGTCACCCTTACGGCAACCATGGTCGTCGCCACCGGGCAACTGTCGGGCTCGGACGCTCCGCTACTGGAGGTCGTCAAGGAAGGGCCTCTGCCGATTCCGCTCACCCTTTTCTCGGCGATCGCCCTGTTCGCGGTCTCCAACGGGGCGCTGATCAACATGATCATGGCCTCGAGGCTGGTGTACGGGATGGCCAACCAGGGCATTGTCCCGCCGGTGTTCAGCCGGGTCCTCCCCGGGCGGCGCACGCCGTGGGCCGCCATCGCCTTCACGACCGTCCTGGGTGCGATCCTCATCATCACCGGCGATCTCGGGCTGCTGGCGGACACCACGGTCATGCTGCTGCTGGCCGTGTTTGCCGTGGTCAATGTCGCCGTCCTGGTGCTTCGCAAGGACGAGGTCGACCATGACCACTATCGGACGATGAGCTTCGCCCCGGTTCTCGGGGCGATAGTCTCGCTGATCCTGATCACCCAGAACGAGGCGGCGATTTTCCTTCGCGCCGGAATCCTCCTGGTCTTGGGGGCGATCCTGTACGGGATCAACCGGGCGCTATCGGGGCCCCACCAGGAGGTCGAGGCCGAAGGGCTCTCCGGCTGACCGGCGGGAACGAAGGTACGCTGCGCCAACATCACGTGGATGAGACAACGGTCCGCGAGCACGCCCTGCTGCACGCCCAGGCGGTGCAACGCGGAGAGCTCCGGGCTGCGGCGCGGGATCTGACCGAGCATGCCAGGGCCTCTGCACCCGCTGTGATGGCCGCCCTGCCGCCCTCCGTGACCTCAGTCGAGATCCCCAGACTGGACCCTTCGGACGGCGGCTGGCTGATCCACATCGCCTACGGCGGTGCCACGGGCTCGGTCCTCGTCGAGTCCGTCTGGGCCGAGGTCGATGGCCGCCCGATGCTGACCCAGCTCCGGGTCCTCTAGCCCGGCGCCCGTGGAAGCAGACGTCGCCGGCCTCCAGCGGAAGTTGATGAGGACTTCGGTTCGCCCTCTTGATCCGGCCTACGGGAGCGATGGGATCCCGGTCCAGAACAACAGAACCCTTCCCTTCTCGGTGACGCGCGCGTGGTCTGCACCGGCCGGTCGTTATCTCGAACGTTGGTTCCTCGTTCATCCGGCCACCCGCACGGTCGTCTTTGAGGGCCCGATCCGGGACGAGGTCCTGATCTGGGGCCTGCAGGCTCTCAGCAGCCTGACCGATCGCCTGATGAACTCGTTCCCCCTCGAGCCCGGGCCGTATCTTCTGGTGTTCGCCCTCGGTGGGCACAAAGGCGCCGAGATCGAGGTCGAAGCCGTCCCGGTGTCGGGGAGGCCGGCCTAGCGCCAGGAGGCTTGGCGGGTTCGTTGAGCCGGACCCTGGCTATGCTGAAAGGCCCCATGAGGCCACAAGCTCTGTTAATCGCTGCGGTGATCGCGTTCGGGGCCGCCTGTTCGCCCGCCAGTTCGCCCGCACCCCAGCCGGCCGGCCAGAGGTCCAACTCCGACAAGCTCGAGCCCCAACCGAAGGGCACAGACAACAACAATCTCGAGGCGGGGGTCGATCTGGGTCGCTCCGGCGCCTCTCCTCCGCACTCCGACCTGAGCGCCGTGATCGAACAGATCCTGCCTTCAGTCGTCAATGTGCAGACCACTTCTGTTGTTCAGGACGTTTTCGGGGATTCCAGCCAGGGCAAGGGCCAGGGCTCGGGCGTGGTCATCGATGAAGACGGCATCATCCTCACCAACAATCATGTGATCAGCGGCGCGGTCTCGGTGGAGGTCGTCTTCAACGGGGGGAGGACGATGGAGGGAAGGGTGGTGGACGCGGTGCCGGAGCGGGACCTTGCGATCGTCAAGGTCGAAGCGACCAACCTGAAGGCCATCGCCATCGGCCGCTCCGATTCCCTGAAGCTGGGCGACGATGTCATTGCGCTCGGCTACCCCCTTGGACTCGGGGGCCCGACCGTCACCAGCGGCATAATCTCCGGTGAAAATCGCAACATCCAGCCACAGGGGGGACCTCGGCTGGAGGGACTCCTTCAGACCGACGCAGCCATCAACCCGGGCAATTCCGGCGGTGCACTCGTCGACAGCGCGGGTCGCCTCGTGGGGATCAACACCGCTGCGGGCACACCCGGAGCGGCGGAGAACCTCGGGTTCGCCATTGCAATCGACGGCGCCCTCCCTATCGTCCACGAGATCCTCGAGGATCCACCCGAGCAGCGCGCCTGGCTGGGGGTGTCGCTGACCGATCTCGACCCTGCGGCCGCAACCCAGCTCAGGTTGGATCCGGACCTCCAAGGAGCTCTTATCGTCGAGGTCTTTCCGGACAGTCCCGCCCAGGTGGCGGGGATCGAGCAAGGGGACGTTGTCACCGGGATCGGCGATACCGAGGTGAGATCGGCCGACGATCTGATCGCAGCGCTGGGGGAGTGGGACCCTGGAGAGCGGGCTGATCTGAAGGTGACGGGAGCCACCGGAAGCCGAAGCGAGACGGTGCAGTTGGGGGAGCGGCCGGTCACCCAATAGTCTGTGGGTGTGAAGGTAAAGCTCCGAAATCCGGATCGGCTGCTCGAAATCAGCGGGCCCCGTACAGTGACGGCGCTCCTGAACCAACTCGAGGTTGTCTCCGAAGGGGTGCTCGTCATACGCGATGCCACCCTTCTCACCCGCGATGAGCGCCTGGGACCGGACGACGAGATCGAGATCAGACCCGTGCTTTCCGGCGGCAGCCACCCCGCAGGAGACGGGCGATGAGATGCAAAGTGTGCCGGGGGCATGCCGTCGTCGACATCCGCAGGCACAACGCAGCGTTCTGCCCGGATCATTTCGTGGACCACGTCACCTCCCAGGTCGCAAAGGCGTTGAAGGAATTCAAGATGGCCACGGTCGAAGATCGTCTCCTGATAGCCGTCTCGGGGGGCAAGGATTCGCTTGCGGTCTGGGACGTCCTGATGAATCTTGGCTACGACACGACCGCTTTCTATCTCGATCTCGGTATCGGCGGATACTCCGCTCGCTCCAAGGAGGCGGCAGTGGCCTTCGCCGGATCCAGAGGCGGGAAGCTCATCACACGTTCGCTCCGTGAGGAGCACGGCTTCACAGTTCCGGAGCTTTCGACGCTGACCCGGCGGGTGCCCTGCTCCGGTTGCGGGTTGAACAAGCGCTACGAGTTCAACCGCGCCGCCCTCGAAGAAGGTTTCGACGTTCTGGTCACCGGCCACAACCTCGACGACGAGGTGGCGACGTTGTTCGGCAATGTCCTGGGGTGGAACACCCAGATGCTCGGGCGCCAACGACCGGTTCTCCAGGAACGGATCGTCGGTGCCGGCGACTCCAGGGCGTTTGTCAAGAAGATCAAACCGCTGGTACGAATCGCAGAGCGTGAGACCGCCGCCTACGCGCTGATCAGGGGGATCGACTACATCGTCGAGGAGTGCCCGATGGTCGAGGGCAACACCCAGCACCGGTACAAGGAGGCACTCACGTTGTTGGAGGAGGCCTCACCCGGAACCAAGCATCGGATGTATTTCGGCTTCCTCAAGAACGCATCCGATCGCTTCGCCGAAGACCGGGGGTCGGCGGAGCTGATTCCCTGCACGGATTGCGGCGCGCCGACGGTTGCATCGGGCGCTCACGGCGTCGAGAAGCTCATGTGCTCGTTCTGCAAGACCAAAGCCCTCGCCCATGCACGCAGAGCCGAGCGCACGAACGACTCCGTGCATGGGGCGGAGCAACGCTGACGGCCGCCACTTGTCTCAGGGCAGGGGAACGTATCCTCTTGATTGACGGCCGCGCCCGCCGATACCTCGTCACCCTGGCTCAGGGCAAGCAGTTCCATTCACATCTCGGCGCGCTGGAGCACGATGAGCTCATTGGAGGCCCGGAGGGTGTGACGGTGAGGACCAGCGGCGGATCATCGTTGACGGCGTTCCGGCCCACGTTGTCCGATTACGTCCTGAAGATGCAGCGGGGGGCCCAGGTCGTCTACCCGAAGGATGCGGCACTCATCGTCATGTACGCAGACATCTTCCCCGGTGCAACCGTTCTCGAGGCCGGCTCCGGCTCCGGCGCCCTGACCCTTGCCCTCGCGGACGCAGTGGGGGAGGGCGGCCTCGTGATCTCCTACGAGGTGAGGGAGGACCATCTCAGCAGAGCAGCAGCCAACATCGAGGCGTGGCACTCCGGGTCGGACCACCGGCCCGGGAGGGTCGACCTGCGTAGTGGCGACGTGTTCGACGGCGTTCCCGAGCGCAGCGTCGACCGCATGGTGCTCGATCTGCCCGAGCCGTGGCGCGCCCTGGGCGCCGGAACCGAATCCCTGGCTCCGGGCGGGATCCTGTGCTGCTATCTGCCGACGATCCCCCAGGTTTCACAAATTGTCGAAGCGATGCGGCGAGGAGGGTTCGGTCTCGTCTCGACCTTCGAGGCCCTGGTGCGCACCTGGAACGTCGAAGGGCAATCGGTCCGCCCCGATCACCGAATGATCGCTCACACCGGGTTCATCGTTACAGGACGCAAACTCGCAGAAAATCGAGCCTAGGCCAACTGCGGGAGTAGGCTTGAGACTTCGAGGAGGTGGTCGAGGTCACTCCAGACGAGTTCGAACGCAGAATGGTGCAGTACGACCGGGAGGTCCAGGACCTTCAGGGGCAAGTCAAGCTGCTCGAAGAGGAACTGGGGTTGACGCGCCGCAAGCTGGAAGCGGCGCCCAGGCAGATCCACGCACTCGAAAAGCGGCTCTCAGAAGCCAACGCCCAGCTGAGCCTTGCCAAGGACAACAACGAGATTCTCGCCAGCACGCTCTCGGAAGCGCGCGACCGGCTTGCAACACTGAAAGAAGACATCGAAAAGCTGAGCCAGCCTCCCATGACCTACGGGGTCTTTCTGGAACCACAGGAGGACTCTACGGCCGACGTCTTCACCAGCGGGAGAAAGCTCAGGGTCGGGATAGCGCCCGACGTCGACCTGGATGCTGCAGAGCGCGGCCGGGAGGTCATGCTGAACGAGGCCATGGTCGTGATCGGGGTATGTGATTTCGAGGTCCAGGGCGAGGTGGTCACACTCAAGGAGACCCTCGACGGCAACACACGCGCCCTGGTGGTCGGCCGGGCGGACGAGGAACGGGTCGTCGAGATCGCCGAGTCACTGAGGCACGAGAAGCTGAGAGCCGGCGACACCCTGCTGCTCGAGCCGAAGTCCGGCCACGTGCTCGAGAAGCTCCCTCGGCCCGAGGTCGAGGAGCTCATCCTCGAGGAAGTCCCCGACATCTCCTATGACGACATCGGTGGGCTCGACGCCCAGATCGAAGAGATTCGCGATGCGGTGGAGCTCCCGTTTCTCTACGGTGAGCTGTTCAAGGAGCATCAGCTCGAACCTCCCAAAGGGATCCTCCTCTACGGGCCGCCGGGATGCGGCAAGACGCTCGTCGCCAAAGCGGTCGCCAACTCGCTCGCCAGGCAGTTGGCGGCAAAGCTGGGCCATGAGAACCAACGTTCCTATTTCCTCAACGTCAAGGGTCCGGAATTGCTCAACAAGTACGTGGGGGAAACGGAACGCCAAATTCGGATGATCTTTCAGCGTGCCAAGGAGAAGTCGTTGGAGGGTGTGCCCATCATCGTGTTCTTCGATGAGATGGATTCTCTGTTCCGAACGCGAGGGTCGGGCATCTCGAGCGACATCGAATCAACCATCGTGCCGCAATTGCTGGCCGAGATCGACGGCGTCGAGACACTCAAGAACGTCATCGTCGTCGGCGCATCCAACCGCGAAGACCTCATCGATCCTGCCATTCTTCGGCCCGGGCGGCTCGATGTGAAAATCAAGATCGAGCGCCCCGACGAGCGCTCCGCGTGGGACATCTTCGCCAAGTACCTCAGCATCGACATACCCATTTCCGAGCAGCAGATCGAGCGTGCAGGTTCCAAGGAAGCCGCTGTTCAGGAGATGATCGAGGCAACTGCGCAGAAGATGTACTCAGAAGACGATGACAACCGCTTTCTTGAGGTCACGTACGCTAACGGGGACAAGGAGGTCCTTTATTTCAAGGACTTTGCCTCCGGGGCGATGATCGAGAACATCGTGCGCCGAGCAAAGAAGACCGCCATCAAGCGGGCCATTGCCGGCGAGCCCAAAGGGATCAACCAACAAGACCTGATCTCTGCCATCCATCAGGAATACAAAGAGAACGAAGACCTGCCGAACACCACCAATCCCGACGACTGGGCGCGGGTATCGGGCAAGAAGGGCGAAAGGATCGTTTATATCCGCACGCTCGTAACCGAGCAGAAGGACGGCGAGGGCAGCCGTCAGGTAGAGCGGGTTCAAACCGGTCAGTACCTCTAGGGTCAAAGGACAGTGGCCCTCCCGAAGATCTGCGGGATCGAGACGGAGTATGGCATTGCCCTGCGAGACGCGCGCGACTTCAACCCGATACTCACCTCGTCCCTGTTGATAAATGCCTACGCACAACCTGCTTTCAAACGGGTCAAGTGGGACTACGAGGAAGAGAGCCCGCTGCGCGACGCCCGCGGGTTCGACCGGGCGCCGGCAGAAGGGTCCATCGAGGAGGACTCCGGACTCGTAAACGTCATCCTGCCGAACGCGGCCCGCTACTACGTCGATCACGCTCATCCCGAGTATTCGAGCCCCGAGTGCTCGAATCCGTTCGATGCGGTCGTGTGGGATAAGGCCGGGGAAATGATCCTCGAAGCTTCTATAGAGGCGGCCCGGACCATTCTCCCCGAAGGCCAAGACGTTCTGATCTACAAGAACAATTCCGATGGCAAGGGCAACTCGTACGGCTGCCATGAGAATTACCTGGTCGACCGCAGAACTCCGTTCACTTCTCTGGTGCGGCACCTAACACCGTTCTTCGTCACCAGGCAGATCTTCACCGGCGCCGGCAAGGTCGGGGCGGAGAATGGATCCGAAAGCGTCGACTATCAGGTGTCCCAGCGCGCTGACTTCTTCGAAGTCGAGGTGGGGCTCGAGACAACCTTCAAGCGGCCCATCATCAATACGCGTGATGAGCCGCATGCGGACCCGGAACGCTACCGAAGGCTCCATGTGATAGTCGCCGACTCGAACATGTCGGAAATTGCGACTTTCCTCAAGCTGGGGACCACTGCGATCCTCCTCAAGATGATTGAGGACAACTTCATCTTCGACGATTTCTCGCTGCAATCGCCCGTGCAAGCCATGCGGGCGGTCTCACACGACCCGGCCTGCCGGAGGCCACTTGTTCTCGCCGACGGCCGCAAACTTTCGGCCGTGGACCTCCAGTGGGAGTATCTACGACTGGCGAGAAAATACTCCCAGGAAGTCGCCAGCGACACCCCCACCGAGGCGGTGCTCGAACGGTGGGAGCAAATTCTCGAGGGCCTCGAGCGCGACCCCATGACACTTGTGAATCAGTTGGATTGGGTGGCCAAGCTCGAGGTGCTGAACGCCTACAGAGACAGGGACGGCCTGGGTTGGGACAGTTCCAAGCTGCGCCTCGTAGACCTTCAGTATCACGACGTCCGGCGCGCCAAGAGCCTTTACTGGAGGCTCGTCCATTCTGGGCGGATGGACCGCATCGTGCCGGATCACGCAATCGAGCACGCGGTCGACCATCCTCCCGAGGACACACGCGCCTACTTCCGGGGGGAGTGCCTGCGGCGGTTTTCACCAAGGATCGTTGCTGCTTCATGGGATGCGCTCATTTTCGACACAGGTGAGAACCCGCTGCGCAAGGTGCCGACCCTCGAACCCACGAGGGGGACGCGTCATCACGTTCAAGCTCTGCTCGACTCGAGCCCGGACGTAGCCGCTTTGGTCGGCAACCTGGGTGCCTGACGACGTCAGGGGACTCGCGTTCCTCCTGCACCCGCAGGGTAGGATTGGCGCACCCAATCGTGGAGTGAGGTGAGGGATGGCTGGAGAGCAAACGCGCAAGCCGCGGCCCAAGCGGGAAGACGCGGAGGCGTCGAAGGAGCCAACGACCGAGGCGCGGACGAAAGAGGTTGACGGCCTCCTTGACGAGATCGATGAAGTCCTGGAGGAGAACGCCGAGGAATTTGTTCGCTCCTACGTCCAGAAGGGCGGGCAGTAGGTCATGGGGGAGCCGATGGCCGAGGATCTTCTGCGCGCGCCGATCTTCGGGCCCGGCGCATCCTTCTCCGAGCTCGTGAAGAAAAGCGTTTCGCCGGCGGCCGGCGATGTCCGCATGGACAACCAACTGGTCGTGCCCGAGGGCACGACCGTGCTCGCCATACGTTACCGGGGCGGGGTCATCGTGGCGGGCGACCGTCGCGCAACCGAGGGCTTCCAAATCTCACATCGTTCGATCGAGAAGGTCTTTCCTGCCGATGACATGTCTGCGGTTGCCATCGCCGGGGCAGCCGGCCCCGCAGTCGAGGTGGTCCGGTTGCTCCAGACCGAGCTCGAGCATTACGAGAAGGTCGAAGGCGAGCGCCTCACCCTCGAAGGCAAAGCGAACAAACTGTCACAGATGATCCGCGCCAATCTGCCCGCCGCAATGCAGGGATTGATTGTGGTGCCCCTCTTCGCAGGCTTCGACGAAGCCCGGAACATCGGTCGCATCTTCAAGTACGACGTCACCGGGGGCCGGTACGAAGAAGACGACTACCACGCTACGGGCTCGGGGGGAAAGGACGCTCGTTCTTCTCTCAAGAAGCGTTATAAGCACGATCTGACGCGCGACGAGGTTGTGAAGATCGCCATCGAAGCGCTGTTCGACGCCGCCGACGAGGATGTTGGGACCGGAGGCCCGGACCTGGTGCGTGATATTTTTCCCACCGTAGTGTCCATAACGGTGGACGGGACGCTCGAGGTCCCAGAAGAGGATATACGCGCCTTGTTCAATGAATTGATCTCCGAACGGCGCGAGCAGATGCTTCTTCCCCATGAGCACACCGTTGATGTGAGACGACCGCAACGGGAGACCTGAGCCGTGCCGATGCCCTATTACGTCCCTCCGGAACAGCTCATGAAGGACAAGGCCGACTATGCCCGTAAAGGCATAGCGCGTGGGAAGTCCATCCTCGCGCTCGAGTACACCGACGGGATTTTCTTCATCGCCGAGAACCCCTCGGCTACCCTCTACAAGATCTCCGAGATCTACGACCGAATCGCCTTTGCCGGGGTCGGTAAGTTCAACGAGTTCGAACAACTTCGCATCGGTGGAATACGGCTTGTGGACCTGAAGGGCTATTCGTACTCGCGCGAGGACGTGACCGCCAAGTCTCTCGCGAATGCCTACTCGCAGAGCCTCGGCAACATCTTCACGTCCGAGGTGAAACCGTACGAATGCGAGATCCTGGTGGCCTCCGTGGGGCCCACCACGAATGAGAACGAGCTATTTCACATCCTCTACGATGGATCGGTCACCGACCGGCAGGGTTGGGTCGCCATGGGCGGGCAATCCGACCAACTCGGGGACGCGCTCACGGAGCGCTATCCCGGTGATCCCCCGGACCTGAAAGACGCATTCCGGCTGGGCGAGGAGATTCTGCATACTGTGGAGAACCGGTCCATGCCACCGGCGAACCTGGAGGTTGCAGTCCTCGACCGGACACGGGGCCGGCGCAAATTCCGCCGCCTGAGCGTCGCCCAGATCGAAGCAATCCTGGACTAGGGGGCTCTCCGAGAGTGGAGCACCGCATATTCGGGACCGAGAACGAGTACGGCGTCACCTGCACGTTCAGAGGACAGCGGCGACTCTCGCCCGACGAGGTGGCGCGCTATCTCTTTCGCCGGGTCGTTTCCTGGGGGCGCTCGTCCAACGTCTTTCTCGAGAACGGAGCGCGGCTCTATCTCGATGTCGGCTCCCACCCCGAATACGCGACGCCCGAGTGCGATTCGATCTACGACCTCGTGGTCCACGACAAAGCCGGCGAACGCATCCTGGAGAGTCTGCTAAAGGCAGCGGAGGCGCGTTTGCGCGAAGAGGGCATTTCCGGCGACATCTTCCTGTTCAAAAACAACACCGACAGCGCAGGCAATTCGTACGGCAGCCATGAGAACTACCTGGTGTCCCGCTATGGGGAATTCGGCCGGCTTGCGGAGGTCATGATTCCCTTCCTCGTGACCCGGCAAGTCTTCGCCGGCGGGGGCAAAGTTCTTCAAACTGCGCGTGGCGCGATGTTCTGCATCTCACAACGGGCCGAGCACATCTGGGAAGGCGTTTCTTCTGCCACGACCCGATCGCGGCCGATAATCAACACGCGTGATGAACCACATGCAGACGCAGAGAAGTACCGGCGTCTCCATGTGATCGTGGGTGACTCGAACATGAACGAGTGGGCTTCCTATTTGAAGGTCGGCAGCACCGCGCTGCTGCTGCGCATGGTCGAAGAAGGCGTTCAGATCAGAGACATGACCCTCGAGAATCCCATCAGGGCTATCCGCGAGATCTCCCACGACACCACCTGCCGCCGGAAGGTGCGATTGGCCAACGGCCGCGAGGTCTCGGCTCTCGACATGCAAATGGAGTATTTGGACAAGGCTCTGCGATGGGTTGAGCAGCGCGATGATCACGTTCTCAAAGAAGTGGCGGCGATGTGGGAGCACGCCCTGGATGGATTGGCCGGCGATCAAGCCTCCCTCCGCACTCAGGTCGACTGGATCGCCAAACGTGATCTCGTCGAGAAGTACCGGGAGCGTCATGGACTTTCTCTTGCCCATCCGCGCATCGCGCTGGTCGACCTGTCGTATCACGACGTCAACCGCAAGAGGGGCCTGTACTACCTGCTGGAAAGGCGCGGGTTGGCGGAGCGCATCTGCGACGAGCAGGACATACAAACGGCCACACAGCAGCCTCCCCAGACAACCCGCGCCAAGCTACGAGGCGAATTCATACGAGCCGCCAAGCGCAAGCGCCGGGATTTCACCGTCGATTGGGTCCACCTCAAGCTCAACGATCAGGCACAACGGACGGTGCTGTGCAAGGATCCGTTCCGCTCCACGGACGAGCGGGTGGCCAAGCTGATCGCTTCCCTCTGACGTGGCCGCCTGGGCGGAAGGCCGGATCTCTGAAGTGCTCGAAGTAACGAGGGATCTGATGCGCGCGCATGCAACCGTCGAAGGGGAGGAGATCAGCGCCGTCGGCTTTCCCTCCATGCTGGGGCCGCTGAGCGTCGGAGACCGCGTCGTCCTGAATGTCACCGGGCTCGAGCTCGGCCTCGGCACAGGAGGCGACGGCTTCATCCTGTGGAATCTGGACGGGGACGGAGCCCCCGGACCAGGGGAGGGGCACATCATCAAGCTTCGGTATACCCCCTGGCAGACGGAGGTCGCTGCGGCCGAGGCCCCGGAGAGCCCCCACCATGAGGCTCTCAGCCAACTTGAGACAGTCTCGGGCATGCCGGTCATCGTTTGCGGCCTGCATTCTCAGGTGGCCGGCGCGGTCGCCGGAGTCAGGGAGGCAGCACCCGACTCCCGCATTGGCTATCTCATGACCGATGGAGCGGCGCTTCCTCTGGCATGGAGCAGACTCGTCGCATCTCTGCGGTCTGCCGGGCTGATCGATGTCAGCTGTACGTCGGGTCATGCATTTGGCGGAGACCTCGAAAGCATCAATGTGTACAGCGGCCTGGCCGCCCTGCGCGCAGCCGGCGCCGCAGACGTCGTCGTTGCGGCCATGGGGCCCGGGGTTGTCGGGAGCGCAACGCGTTTGGGCTTTTCCGGGATGGAGGTCGGCGAATTGCTGGATGCGGCCGGTGCCCTGGGAGGTCACGCCGTAGCATGCCTCCGGATGTCGTTCTCCGACCCTCGACCGCGTCACCAGGGCGTCAGCCACCACAGTCTCACCGCGCTTCGGCTCGCCACCGCAAGGAGGGCGACGATAGCGGTTCCGCTGCTGCCCGAGGAGCCCGAGCGTCTGGTGCAGACAAGCCTTGCCGAGGCGGGTCTCGGCGAACGACACGAGTTGGCTTTCGCAGATGGACGACCGGGGCTCGAACTGCTTCGCCGCAAACAGATCGAGGTGACGTCCATGGGCCGGACATTGGATGAGACGCCCGAGCTCTGGGTGGCGGCGGCAGCGGCAGGCAGAGTGGCCACCAGGTGGTTGTGAACCGAACCACTCAGCGGCAGCCCTCCCTGGGCTACCAACTCCGGTATGGCGCGTGGGTACCCTGGCCTTATGCGACGCATTGAGCGGCTGATCAATCTCATTGCTGCCTTGCTCGAGGCGCGCCGCCCGCTTACGGCCCAGGACATCAGAGACACGATCTCGGGCTATGACCAGCTCAACCACGACGCCTTCCGCCGGGCTTTCGAGCGTGACAAAGATGCGCTGCGGTCGATGGGTATACCCCTCGACACGGTACCGGCCGACAAGATGCTGGATGGCCGCGCCGACGGTTACATCATCGCCAAATCACGCTATTACCTTCCCGAGCTCGACCTGAAGCCGGACGAGCTTGCGGCACTCAGGATCGCCGCCCAGGCGATACTTGGCGGCGCCACCGACGCCGAAAGCGGGTTGATGAAACTGTCGGTCGATTCAGGCGGCGATCCGGCGCCGGGCCCCCGCGTTGTCTGGGGCGCAGATCTGGCTGCCGAGCAGCCGTCGCTCGGTGCGTTCTATTCGGCGCTGTTGGATCACAAACCCGTCGAGTTCGGATACCAGACGGCGGGGGCGGCCGCGGCTTCCAGGCGCAGGGTCTACCCCTACGGTCTTGTCCACCGCCGAGGCCACTGGTACGTCGTAGGACAGGACATCGACAAGGATGACGTGCGCGCCTTCAAGGTCGCACGCGTCTCGGGCGCCATAACGCGTATGGACGGCAGCTATTCGATCCCTTCTTCGTTCGATGCCGCCGCACACGTCGGAGGAGAAGCGTGGGCGATCGGACCGGAGGCATCCGACGCCACCCTCGTGCGTTTCGATGCTTCCATGCGGTGGTGGGTCGAGCAGAACATGCGGGGTCTGCCCACGTCGCCGGGGGCGGAGGGCGCACTTGACGTCGAGGTGCCGGTGGCGAATGTAGATGCGCTCATCTCGTGGATCATCGGTTTCGGCTCCGAGGTCGAGATTCTTGCGCCTGAATCGGCGCGCCGCCGGCTCATCGAGCATCTGGCCCCATATCTCGAGCAACATCTAGAGCAGCCCGCGTGAGCCCGGAAGACAAAGGACGACTGGGAAGGCGCCTGGGTCGCATCCTCGTCCTGCTCCCGTACGCCATCCGCAACCCGGG
Source organism: Actinomycetota bacterium (assembly GCA_013694625.1). Lineage (GTDB taxonomy): Bacteria > Actinomycetota > CADDZG01 > CADDZG01 > WHSQ01 > JACDDL01. Next base: position 19,353 of record JACDCD010000124.1, read on the forward strand.
CATCAGTGTCGATGAATTGGCACAGAGATTCGGTATCGCTCGCCGGGAGCTGATCGACGACCTCAACCTCGTGTTCCTCTGCGGCCTGCCCGGTTATGGACCGGGTGATCTGATCGACGTGAGCCTCGAAGAGGATCGTGTCTACGTCGACATGGCCGACTATTTCAGCCTTCCGTTGAGGCTCACCCCCACAGAGGCACTTGCCCTCTACGCTGGAGGGGAGGCAATCGCGGCCCTGCCGGGAATGGAGGAGGCAGAAGCACTGAGGCGCGCCCTGGGCAAACTCGGTCGCGCACTTGGGCCGGGTGCGGGCGGGGATACCAGCGGCATCAAAGTCGAGCTGGATGCTGGACCTCAGGAGCACCTCGAGAGCATTCAGAAGGCTCTTCATGAACGGCGCAGGCTGCGGTTGGAGTATTTCTCTGCGTCGCGTGGCGAGATGACCCAGCGCACGGTTGACCCCTGGGGCCTCGTTGCCGCCCTCGGACGTTGGTATGTGGTCGCGTATGACCACCGAACCCGGGACGAGCGCATGTTCCGCACCGACAGGATCAAGACAGTCGAGGTGCTCGATGAGCTTGCGGATGTGCCCACGGATTTCGATCCGGACGAGTACCGCGGCGCGTGGTCGGGCAGGAGGGCGCCGGATGTCGTGAGCTTCGAGATCTCACCCGCCGCCGGACGCTGGTTCGAGGACTACTACCCGGTCACGCGCTCGGCGATTCTCGACGATGGTTGGAGTGCGATCGAGATCGCTACCAGCGGGGAGGTCTGGGCAGCGACACTGTTGTTGCGTCTGGGTAAGGACGTGCGCAACGTGAGGCCCCAAGTTGTTGCCGACCACGCCCGTCGGCTGGCAACAGCCCTGGCACAACGGCATCGGTCCCCTGAGATCGGCGTCGCGCAGGGAAGCGCGGGGCTAAACCTTTAGGTCAAAGCGTCGATACAGAACGCATGTTGCAAATAGAAGAAGGCCCCCGATGAACACCACCATCAAGGCCACCTGCCCGGCATGCGGCGAGGTCGCCCTGACCTCGGAGGACGTAGTCCTTCGGATCGGCCCGGCCACGTCGACAAACAGCTATGGGTTCTCGTGTCCGCGATGCACCCAGTTCGTGACCAAGACCGCCGATGAGCGGGTCGTGAGGCTCTTGCTTTCCGGAGGCGTGCGTCCCATACCGATTCATGTTCCTGCAGAGGTCCTGGAGTACCGAAGCGGCCCGCCGATCAACCACGACGATATTCTCGCTCTTCACGAGTTGCTGGACGGCGACAACTGGTTCGAGGAGCTGAGCGGCCGCCGGAGCGCAGCCGACCCCCCCACCGTTTAAGGGCCGCTCCGCAACCACTCAGCGCCACCCATTTGCCCGCCCCTGCCTCTAGACTGCGCCTATGCCACAGTTAGGCCCACTCGAGATCATCGCCGTAGCGGTCATCGCCTTGATCGTCTTCGGGCCCCACCGGCTCCCGGAAATTGCCAGAACTCTCGGCCGCGTGATCTCCGAATTCAAGCGTCAGGCCACCGATCTCACGAGCGAGTTCAAGACCGGTCTCGACCTGAATCTGGATGATGACGATGACGATGATGAGGATATTCCCGAGCCCGTGTCCACCGGCCTCTACGCCACTGCGGATGATGCCGAGGGGGACCCGGCGGAGCCTCCCCTCACCGCCGGCGCCGAGGCGGCCGAGCCTCCTGCCGCGATGAACAACGGTGCGCCCGTTCAAGTGCCCCAGGAGCCCCTGGAGGCAGCCACCGGGTCGGAGTCCTCCGGGAGACCTTCTGGTGAGACCGGAGATCCGGCCGAACGGGAGAGGGACGGATGAGCCGTGTAGAGAACCGGCGGCGATTCGGGTTCCGGCGACGCCGCAACCAGAGGCCCGTTCCCGACGCGATGACGGTGATGGAGCATCTCGTCGAGCTGAGAGATCGCATCATCAAGTCGCTGGTCGCCTTTGCCCTGATCTCGATTGTGGCCTTCATCGTGTACCCGTACCTGTTCGACATTGTGCTCAGGCCCTATTGCTCACTGCCCGAAGAGCTCAAGAGGGGCACGCAGGGATGCAACCTCATCATCACCAAGGCCACAGGAGGATTCCAGTTCAGGCTCAAGGTTACTGCGCTGGCCGGATTCCTGTTCGCTTCGCCGGTATGGCTCTATCAGCTGTGGGCCTTTGTCACCCCGGGCCTGACGCTCAAAGAGAAGCGTTATGCGCTGCCATTCGTGCTGAGCTCCGTGACGTTCTTTCTGGTCGGATCGACGATTGCCTACTACGCGCTGCCTGGGGCGCTGAGCCTCCTGTTGCGCATCGGAGGCCCCGACCTCATTGCCTTTCTGGACGCCGAGTCCTATCTGAATTTCGTCGGGCTGATGCTCATAGCCTTCGGCGTGATGTTCGAGCTGCCGCTGGTCTTGTTCTTCCTCGGGTTGGGGGGGGTTGTCTCCATCGAACAGCTCCGGCGCCAGAGAAAGGTCGCAATCGTATCCATCGTTGCGCTGGCGGCGGTGGTTACACCCAGCCAGGACCCCTACACCATGATGATCCTAGCCGTTCCCCTCTACATCATGTACGAGCTGACCATCGTCCTCCTTGCCTTCATGACGAGACGGCAGACGCGAAAGTCCGTATAGGCGTCTCATGCCGATCAAAGGAAAGAAAAAGCCCGCAAGTCGTGGAAGTCGTTCCCGTCGGGCGCCGGCAGCTGCTCCCCGCCCACTTGCGACCGGTCGACGGCGCACCCCCTGGCACAGAACTCCTGCAGGAAGGGTGGTCGCCGCGATCACGGTCCTTGCGATGTTGAGCCTGGTGATCGGACTGGTGGTGAACGCGCGCTCGAGCGGGAACGCTACGGTCGAGCGCCGGGAAGCCCTCGAACGTTATGCGGGTGAGATGCGGGCGCTGCTACAACGGGTGGCCCCTCCCGCCGGCGCGGTCGCAGCCTTGGCAAGCGTCCCGGCCGGTAAGGTCGTCAAGTCGGCAGAAGCCGACGCCACCGGGTGGGTCAAGAGCTTTCAGGAGGCAGCGACCGAGGCTGGGGCGATAACGCCGCCGGTTGAGGTCGCGCCGGCGCACGGCTTGTTCCTGGATTCGTTACTGCTGTATGCAAGTTCGGCGCAGACCTATGGGCTGGCCCTCGATCTCCAAGGCAGGGTGCAGTCCGGGATCCTGATTCAGGCGTCCGAGCAGCGGGCGCGTGCGGAATCGGTGTGGACCAATGCCGTGGGAGTGGTGGATCGAAGTCTCGCCGACGCCGGGGCGGAACCCTCGGGATTGGCGCCGCCCAGCGCCGGGGGGCCGGCGCAGATCCCTCCACCGGAAGGCGAGAAGAACGCCGGCGAAGACAACTAGGCTCACTGCTACGGCTCCCACCGACGCCTCCCTGCTCGAGTCCTTCCAACGCTCGTACGGGTTTGCCTTCGACCCCTTCCAGCGGCGCGGCTGTGCAGCGTTGTCCGACGGTTCTTCGGTGCTGGTCGCGGCGCCCACGGGTGCAGGTAAAACCGTGGTCGGCGAGTTCGCCGCCTGGCTTGCGCTTCGGGGCGGGGGCAAGACCTTCTACACCACTCCTATCAAGGCGCTGTCGAATCAGAAGTACGGAGATTTCGTGGAACTCCACGGCGCGGCGCAGGTCGGATTACTCACCGGGGACAACTCGATCAACGGTGACGCCCCCATTGTGGTGATGACAACCGAGGTCCTGAGAAACATGATCTATGAGGACTCGCCGGCGCTTGGGGGTCTCCGCTATGTGGTGCTCGACGAAGTCCACTACCTTCAAAACCCGTATCGCGGCGCCGTATGGGAGGAGATTCTCATTCACCTTCCTGTCGATGTCCTGACGGTGTCATTGTCCGCAACCGTCTCCAACGCCGAGGAGTTCGGAGAGTGGGTGCAGACCCTGCGCGGCAGGACGGAGGTGGTGATCGAAGAGCATCGTCCGGTCGAAATAAGGCATTGGTATTTCGTCGCCGATGAATTGTTGCCTATGTTCATACGGCGCGCCGGAGGAAAGGCGTCGCCCAATCCGCGCGCTCGCGAGTACGACAGGGGGCGCCGGCGGGGGGGTGCACGCCCGGAACGGGGCGGACGACGGCCGAAGCGCCCGCGCATCCCCCGCCGCTCGGATGTCGTGGATCGCCTGAGCGGTGAAGGCATGCTCCCCGCCATCTACTTCATCTTCTCGCGCAAAGGATGCGACGAGGCGGTGCGTCAGTGCCTGCGCGAGGCGGTGACATTGACGTCCGGTCAGGAGCGACGGGAGATCAATGAGCACGCATACGAGCGCGTGGCGGATCTGTCACCCGGAGAACTGGACATTCTCGGCTTCGCCGAGTGGCTGGACGGGTTGAGCAACGGCATAGCGGCTCACCACGCAGGCATGATTCCTCCGTTCAAAGAAATCGTCGAAGAGCTGTTCTCCCGCAACCTCGTGAAGGTCGTGTTCGCGACCGAGACCCTGGCCCTGGGCATCAACATGCCTGCCCGCACGGTGGTGGTCGAGAGCCTGATGAAGTTCACAGGAGAACGACACGAGCAAATGACCCCGGGTGAATACACACAACTGTCGGGCCGGGCAGGGCGGCGCGGCATCGACGAGCTCGGGCACTCCGTCGTCCTCATGCAGCGTTTCGTGCAGTTCGAGGCGATCACCCGGCTGGCATCGACGCGGACATATCCGCTTCGATCCTCTTTCCAACCCTCGTACAACATGGCCGTGAACCTGGTACGCAACTACAACCGCGAAGAGTCCGAGCATCTCGTGAACTCGTCCCTGGCCCAGTGGCAGACGGACCGGGACGTGGTGCGGCTCGAACAGGCGCGCGAACGCAGCGCGGCGTACCTGGCCTCCTATCGAGAGCGTCTGGAGTGTGACCGAGGTGACTTCGATGAGTACGCACGTTTGTGGGAGCAGGTCCGTTCGCTTGAAGGACGCGCCGGGAACCAGGAGGCGGCTGCACGCCGGCGGGGGATTCAAGAGGCGGTGGATGGGCTCAGGAAGGGCGATGTGCTGGATATACCCACCGGGAAGAAGCGAGGTCGCTACGCGGTCCTTCAGATCCTTCCCGCACGGTCCGAACGCGCACCCCGGATAGTCGCTCTCTCGGGCGAACGCACCGTGGTGCGTTTCTCCTCGACCGAGTTGCGTGAACCCCCCGCTCCGGTTGGCCGCATCGAGGTGCCCTCGGATTTCACGACCAAGAGCTCCAGGGCGCGCCGGGAGCTGGCGCGGCAGTTGAGCCAGGTGAACGGGGGCGGCCGGTCACGGGCTTCAGGACCCGCGGAGACGTTGGACCAGGGTGAGCTGGGCGAGTTGCGCCGCCGGCTCGAATCGCACCCGTGTCACCGTTGTCCCGAGCTGGGAAGGCACTTGCATTTCCTGGACCGGGCGGCCCGGCTGGAACGCGAGGTCACAGGGATGGACCGGCGCATTCACCGGCGCACCGGGACATTGGCGCGCCGCTTCAACCAGGTCCTCGAGGTTCTCGAACAACTTGGCTACGTCGCCGGCTGGCAGCTGACGGGCAAGGGGAAGGACCTCACCGGTGTGTATAACGAGTCCGATCTCCTGGTGGTCGAGGCGCTCGAGCAGGAGCTCTTCGATGAGTTGTCCCCATCCGAGCTTGCCGCAGTGTGCTCGACTCTGGTTTTTGAGACCCGTGGGCCGGAGAGCGAAGCGGTTGCAGACATGCCCACCAAGGCAAGCGCCCAAGCTTGGGCGGAGTTGATGTCGCTGTGGGCGGGCATCCACAATCAGGAGCGGGAGCGGGGCCTGGAGCTCACCCGCGAGCCGGACCCCGGCTTCGCCCGGCGCGCCCACCAATGGGCCGCCGGAGCACCGCTTGAAGACGTGCTCGGGGCTGACGACGCACCGGGTGACTTCGTTCGCTCCACGAAGCAGCTCATCGACCTGCTGCGCCAGCTTGCCGAGATCGCCCCGGGAACGGAGCTAGAGGCGAAGATCCGCACTGCGCTGGAGGGCCTGCAGCGCGGCGTGGTTGCCTACTCATCGCTGGACCTTTGACGCCATGACAGGCCCAATGGTCCTGATCTTCAATCCGGCCGCTCGCGGGGGGCGCTCGAAACAGTACCTGGAAGAGGTGCGGTCGCAGTTGGAGCAACGCAGACTGCCGTATGAGGTAAGGCCGACCGAGCGGCCTGGACATGCAACCGAGATAGCGAAGCTATCGCTGGAGGCTGGAGCCAAGCTGATCGTGGCCGTGGGGGGCGACGGCACGATCCACGAGGTGGTGAACGGCATGGTCCACGATGACGAGCCGGTTGTCCCCGGCGCGACCCTGGGGGTTATCGCTGCAGGCACTGCGTGCGACTTCGTCAAGACGTTCGGCATCCCGACCATGCCGGCGCACGCCGTCGCCCACCTGGACGGCCCCGAGTCCTTCCCCATCGACCTCGGCAGCGTGCGGTACGAGCAGGGCGGCCGGTGGCACAAGCGCTATTTCGCCAATGTCGCCGAGGTGGGACTCGGGGCGGAGGTGGTTCGGCGCGCCATTCGGATACCCCGCGTATTCCATCCACTGAACTACCACCTCGCCTTTTGGTGGTCGGTTGTCCGGCACGAGCCCGCCGAGGTCGAAGTCGACCTCACGGACAGGACCTACCGGGGACCCATGACCAATCTGGTGGCCGCCAACTGCCAGTTCTTCGCCGGCGGAATGAAGGTCGCCCCCAAGGCCGCACCCACCGACGGCGTCCTCGATTTTCAGATCCAGTTCCCCTCCAAGAGGGAAGCCATTGCTCTGTTGCCGAAGACCTATCAGGGTACGCACGTCCCGCACCCGCATATCAGGGAAGCAAAACGGGTGAGGGTGTCGATCACGTCGGAGCGTCCTCTGCCGATCGAGGCGGACGGACAGATGTTGGGCCACACCCCCGCAATCTTCGAGGTAGTCAAGGACGTGATCTCTCTGAAGGTGTAGAGAAAGGGGGTGGGCCGGCTTTGAGTCTCAGATTCTTGACGGGCGAATAGGCCCACCGCGGCGGCGGGCTCGTCGACGGTTGCTTCCTCTAGGATGGAGGCAGCGAGCTGGTGGAGATCTCTCAGCTTGCTCGACCGCTCAGGCATATCTGAGAGAGAAGCAATGACCGACGTGGATTACAAGGTAAACCCATCCCTCCGACCTGAGGATCTAGCCTCCCTGATGAAGGAGTCGTGGGGCGAGGAGACGAAACACGATTATGAAGCTGTCCTGAATCGGAGCTACGCCTTTGTGTGTGCGTACTTTCCCGAGGACAGGCTTGTCGGGTTCGTTAACCTGCTGTGGGACGGAGGGGCTCACGTTTTCCTCGTAGACACCACGGTCCACCCCGACGTGCAGCGGCGTGGAATCGGCCAGACTCTTGTCAAGACCGCGATCTCGATAGCTAATCAGTCTGGGGCAGAGTGGGTGCACGTTGACTACGAACGTTATCTCGGCGACTTCTATACGGGGTGTGGATTCCATTCCACGCCCGCTGGTTTGATCCGACTTCGGTAAAAGTCTCTAGCGCCTGTCTAGATGACCAAACCGAATCCACTACCGTAGCGGACCCCCCTGTTGCCCCATGTCAAGAGGTCCTCTTGAGCTCAGTTCGTTGCCTCACCGGAATTGTCCTCTTCCGGCGGCGGTCCCCGAGCGCGCTTCAGGAGCGGCGCCGGCTGCGGGAAGTGCCCGCCTAATAACCTCTTCTGCAATGACCCGTGGTCCGGGTGAGCACGACCGGATTGGTGTGCCAGTACGCGGCCAAGAGGGTCTCGATGACTGGTTCACTGAAGCCAGGACCCGCCGCCTGACGCTGCAAGGGGGTCTGGGCCTTGTCGTATCGCCGAGAGACCCGGGCTCCCGTTGCGGGTCTTGGAGACGAGCTTTGTTGCGGGCAAAAGAAGTTCACCCACAGTCGCAAAGACCCATAGAGCTCGTTGAGGGAGTCGACCGCGGCTTTGCCCTCGAAGCGTCCGTAGCCAACCGGCTGCCGGACGACGGTCCAGTTCTTCTGCTCGACAAAACAGTTGTCGTTCTTGCGATAGGGGCGGGTGCGTGTGAACGTGATCTCGTTTTCCCTGCAATAGCGGAAGAGGTGATCATTGATGAACTCGGAGCCGTTGTCAGAGTCAATGCCCAGCAGCGGAAACGGCAGGACACGCTCAATGTCGAGCAACGCCACGAACACCCATCGCTGAGCCTTGTTTTTGACTGCCCGCATCTCTGTCCAGCCGGTGGAGACATCGGTGAGGGTGAGCGTGTGGCAGAACTCACCCATGGGGTTTCCGCCATCGTGAGCGACGAGATCGATCTCGCAGAACCCGGGACCGGACTCATCCCACTGGGCGAAGGTCCGTATCGGGATCTGGGCCTTTAGCAGGCTCCCCGGCTTGGTCCCGGTCCGGCCCTTGACCTGCAGCCGCTTTCGGTCAGCAGCCAGCGCACGGTCGATGGTCGCCGGCGAGATGGCGAGTAACCTGGCGCGCACATCGGTGGCCAGGCTCAGCTCGCCGTGACGCCCGAGAGCGGTGACGATCTCGACCATGAACGGCGCCGGGCGCTTGCCGCAGGGCCCTCCCATGACGATCCATACCCTGCGCAACGCATTTACCACTTCGGCGTCGTAGACGACCGGTCTGATCGGGGGCGGAGCCTGACGTCCTTGTTGGGCGACCGCGATGGCCCTTCGAGCGTGACGCCGGGTCCACCCAGTGAGAGCGCAGAGCTCGTCCAGGATCGCCCCCTTCTCCACCTTGGTCGCTCGGGCGTACCGGCCCGCTATCGCCCTCGTCACCGCCTTGCGCACAGACATCGACAGCCCCATCGCCGGGTTCCCTTCGCCGCATCAACGTTGTGCGAAGCGGACATTCCCCGGTGAGGCAAGCAAGGCATTTGGAGGACCTTACGGGTGAGTCAAGTCGCCCCTTGACTATCGAACACATGTTCGATATAGTTCTTGATGGGCCGCGAACCCGGGCCGCCGGAGGGACATGAAATCGTCCGGCAGCACCGACAACCGAGAGGTCATCGCCGAGCTCAGCTCGGCCCACGCCGAGGTCACCTCCGCCCAGAGACGTCTGCTCGAGGTCGTGGCCCGGTGCGACCGGGACCAGACCTGGCGCTCGGACGGCTCCAGGGACCTCGCCGAGTGGCTCTCGGCCCGCCTGGGGATCTCGAACTGGGCGGCGCGGCGCTGGATCTGCGCCGCCCACGCCCTCACCTGCCTGCCCCGGTTGCGGGACGCGTTCGAGTCCGGGGCTCTGGGTCAAGACAAGGTCGTGGAGCTTTGCCGCTTCGCCACCCCCGAGACCGAGGCGCGGCTGATCAGGTGGGCACGCCGGGTGACCGTGACGGGCGTAAGGCACCGGGCCGACCTCGCCACCCGGTTGGACCCCGCCGAGGTCACAGAGGCCGACCGCAGCCGTTACCTCCATTACTGGTGGTTCGACGACGGCAGGCGGCTCGGTCTCGAGGGATCGCTCCCCGCCGCCGACGGGGCGGCGGTGGCAAAGGCGCTCGACCGCCTCGCCGATCGCATGCCCGACATCATCGACGACGACACCATCGCTGACCCGGGGGCTGTGCCCGAGGAATCCTTGGACGCCCGCCGCGCCGATGCGTTGGTGGCGCTGGCGTCGGGCCACATCGCCGGGGACGCAGACCCCGACCGGGCCACAGTCGTGGTCCAGGCCGAGCTCGGCGCGCTGGTCGGCGGCGAGGGCGGCTGCGCCATCGAGGGTGGCCCGGTGATCCACCCCGACGGCGCCCGCAGGCTGCTGTGTGACGGCCGTCTCCAGACCGTGGTCTCAGACCACACCGGGCAGGCGGTCGGGATCGGGCGGGTGGCGCGCACCGCGCCGCCGTGGATCCTGCGCCAGCTGCGCTGGCGGGACCGGGGCTGCACCTTTCCGGGATGCGAGCTGAGGCGCTGGCTCCACGCTCATCACATCCGGCACTGGATCGAGGGCGGGCCGACCGATCTCGACAACCTCGTGCTGGTGTGTAGCCGCCACCACAAGCTGGTCCACGAATATGGGTGGAGGGTCAGGTTGGGGGCCGGTGGGATCGCCGATTGGTCCCGGCCCGACGGGCGCCGGTTCAGGCCGGATCTGACTCCCGGGCGGGCGCCGCCCGGGGAGCTTGCATCCACAGCGTGACATACACCGGGGCGGCGCGACCGATTGGCTCCACTCCATCACGCCGAGTCCTGCCCCAGAGCGACCTCTTCTCTACCCGACTCCTCGACCTCGACTGTGAGCCGATCAGCTACGTCCGCTACTCGGAGAGCGTCTCCCTGATGACGGCCTCGACAACGCCCTCGAGCCGTCCCGTCCGCCTGAAGGAGCGCCGCTGCCGGTCCGCACCCGTCCCACCCCGTAAGGTCGCCCGCACGAGATCGGCGACCTCGTCCCAATCGCCGTTTGCTTCGAGGTAGGGGCGCAGACGAGCCAGGTGATCTTCGATCACCTGCGCGGCCGGCCCGGCGGTGGCTTCCTGAAGGTCGATCAGCGTGTCGCTGAGACCGAAACGCGCGGCGCGCCACTTGGCGGCGCGAGCTAACTCCAGGCGCGGCAGGTTCGGCGGCGCACCGCTGAGGACCTGAGCGTGGCAGATCTGGGCGCTCGCCCGGATGAGGCCCGTGACCATCACGGCCTCGTCTATCGAGCTGCATACATCGGTCACGCGGAATTCGAGCGTGTCCCAGCGCGCCGACGGGCGCACGTCCCAGTAGATCTCGGCTTCGTCCTTGATGCTGCCCGTGGCGACCAGGCTCCCCACAAGCCTCTCGTATTCGGCGCGCGACCCAAAGCCCTCCGGGAGCCCGCCGGTCGGCCAACGGTCACACATATCCGTCCGGTAACTTGCAAAACCGGTGTCCCGCCCCAACCAGAAGGGCGAATTGGCTGCAAGGGCGATCAGGGGAGGAAGCCATACGGCAGTTCGCTCCATCGTTTGCAGGGCCGCCTCGGAGTCCTCGATACCGACGTGAACATGGAAACCGAAGACGATGTGTTCGCGGACGAGCTGCGCATAGTCGCGCTCCATGGCGAGATACCGGTCGGTGGGCGTGACGGTCTGGTCGAGCCAATGCGAGAAGGGGTGCGTCCCGGCCGCTGCGATCTGAACGCCCACAGCCTCCGCCGCAACCCTCAACTCCTTCCTCGACTGCACGAGCTCGGCGCGCACTTCCTCCAAAGTGTTGCAAACCACGGTGCTGATCTCGACCTGGGAGAGGTTGAGCTCGGGGTGAGCCCCCCCGCCCGAGACGTCTGCGCTTGACAGGACCGGTTCGGCTCGTTGCGTCAATCCGAAGGTATGGGGATCGACTATCTGATACTCCTCCTCGACGCCCAGGGTGAAGTCACGAGTCCGGGATCGCTCAGGGGGCCCCACTAGCCCGCGCCGGTTTCGGCGACGATAAGGTCGACGACGTCCTCCAGACGCCGGCCTCGCCCGAACGCCTCCCGCTGGCGCGCCGCCCCGGTGCCGCGCTCGATGGCCTGGTGCACGAGCACGGAGGTCTCCGCCCAGTCCCCGTTGTCTTCGAGGGAGGGTCGAAGAAAGTTGAGCCAATCGTCGATGACCTGGAGGGCGGGTCGTGACCTCCGCTCGTTCACATCGACGAGCGTAGCGTCGAGTCCGTAACGCGCTGCGCGCCACTTTGCTGCTTGCAGCAATTCCGGACGAACCACAGGGATGGCTTCGTCGCGTATGGCTTGCTCGTAACACCTGCGAGTCAAGGCGCGAGCGAGCCCTGCCAACATCACCGCTTCGTCTACGGTCATGCAGACGTCGGTAACCCGGTACTCGAGGGTGTTGAAGCGTGACGAAGGGCGCACGTCCCAGTAGATGCGAGTTTCCTCGGCGATGGCCTCTGTTGTGACCAGAAGCTCGATCACCTCTTCGTATTCCGAGCGCGATCCGAACACCTCCGGGGAGCCGGCCATAGGCCATCGCCCCCACACGTCGGTGCGGTAGCTCGAATAGCCGGTGTCCCGCCCCATCCAGAAGGGCGACGATCCGCCGAGTGCCAGCATCGGAGAGAGCCAGCCCCTCACCCGGTTCATGGTTTGCACGGCAGCCTCGCGGTCGTCGATGCCGACGTGCACGTGGTAGCCGAAGACGATCTGTTCTTTCGCCAATTGCCCGTAGTCTTCGGCCATGCCGAGATATCGCTCCTTGGGGGTGATGGTTCCATCGGCAGGGTCGGCCAGCGGGTGCGAACCTGCCGCTCCGATCCACATGCCCTCTTCGGCCGCAGCCGTGCTGACCGCACGCCTCGAGCGCACAAGCTCGGCGCGCACCTGCGTCAGGTCATCGCAGACGGGCGTGCCGATCTCGATCTGGGAAAGTTGAAGCTCGGCCTCGACGTTAACCGGCGAGCTCTCGGCCCGGGACAGGATCGCCTCGGCCCGCTGCATGAGGGAGCGGGTGCCTGGATCGATGATCTGATATTCCTCTTCGACCCCCACGGTGAAGGTCTGCTGCACGGACGTCGCGGGCCTCCCTTGGCGTGACATCGAACGGGCACGGGGGTGGGAGCCCGGCGGGTCGGCGCTGAAAGGGTGACCCCGGAGTCGATGATTGTACGCCCAGGCCCTCGCGGCGACGGTGCGCGCTCAGGCGATGAGGCCCACCGCCCAGCGCAGGACCGTTATGGCGCCGATAATCACGAACAGGGCTCCGAAGAGAACAAGTGGCCCCACCCACCAATCGGTGCCGCGTTCTATTGGGTTGGTGGCTGCGTCGCCGTGGCGCACCACGAGCTGCGGACCCCCAGGCTGACGAAAGTGCAGGTGCGCCCGCTTGCCCTCCACCAGGTCCGCAAGGCCCTGGAGAAGGTCGAGGAGCTCGGCGTCATCGACGATCAGCGTCGTCTCCTCCAATGGCTCTCCGCTGCGATCCTCGACCCTCATGACGTGGGGACCACGGCTCTGTGCTCGAAGGGGACAGACAATACGACGGTCGAGCTTGTCACGACCTCGAGCTTGCCTCTGAGGGCATCCAGCAACTCCTCGAGTGCACGGGTGCTGGGCGCTCGGACGACGAGCACGTAGGAGCGCTCACCGGCGACCGAGTAGCACGATTCGACCATCGGCAACTCTGCGACCCGGCCCGGAATGTCGGTGGGGGAGGAGGCCCTGAGGGCCAGGCTCACGAAGGCGGTGATCGGCCAGCCCACCCGATCCAGCTGAACCTCCGCCCGGTACCCGCGAATGACGCCCGCCCGTTCGAGCTTTCGCACCCGGTCGTGAACCGACGACGCGGCAAGCCCGACCGCTGCGCCAACATCCGCGTAGGTGAGGCGGGCATCTCGCTGAAGGTGTCCGATGATTCTCCGATCGATCGCATCCATTCCGAATATCCTTCCGTAAAAGTGGCTTTAAGCCTAATCGAATTCGGTTAGACTCTTTGTCCCACCCGCAGCTCCTACCAGAAGGAGGATGCCCCATGGCCATCGATGCCGTCGCCGCTATCGACCAGGTCGCAACGGGCCGGCCGGCGCGCCGGGTGCCCCAGGCGCATGCCTCCGAACAGCCTTACACATACCCCTTGCAGCGCCCCTTCGTCGAGCCGGACTGGACGCGGCTGCCCGGCTATCGGGATGTCACAGAGTCCGAGTGGAACAGCGCGAAGTGGCAGCGCCAGCACAGCGTCAAGAACCTCGACGGCCTTCGGAGGGCCCTCGGCGAGCTTCTCCTCGAGGATCTGGCCGCATCGATCGATCGGGACCAGCGCGAACGGGCCACCATGTCAATGCTGGTGCCGCCCCAGATGCTCAACACCATGGAAGAGCAGGATCTATGGAACGACCCGATCCGGCGCTACATGATCCCTGCCTTTGCGGATCGCGACCCGGAGTGGCCCAGCCATCCCACGGCGGAACGCGACAGCCTCCATGAGGCCGACATGTGGGCGGCTGAGGGCCTCACACACCGCTATCCCACCAAGGTACTCGCCGAGCTTCTGTCCACGTGCCCGCAGTACTGCGGGCACTGCACGCGCATGGACCTCGTCGGCAACAACGTCCCGCAGTTCATCAAGTATCGCTTCGAGCTCAAGCAGAAGGAGCGCTACGAAGCGATCGTCGACTACCTGCGCGCTACCCCAACGGTGCGCGATGTCGTGGTTTCGGGTGGTGACGTGGCCAACCTTCCCATCGGCCACCTCGAGTCATTTGTTGGTTCGCTCATCGAAATGGACCACATCCGCGATATCAGGCTTGCGACCAAGGGTCTCATGGGGCTGCCGCAACACTTTCTGCAGGATGACGTCCTGTACGGCATCGAGCGTCTCGCCCATAAAGCGATCGAGCACGGTACCGACCTGGCGATCCACACTCACGTCAACCACGCCAACTCCGTCACTCCTCTTGTCGCCAAGGCCACAAAGAAGCTTCTTGAAACCGGCGTACGGGACGTACGCAACCAGGGCGTCCTGCTTCGGGGCGTCAACACGACCCCGCACGCCCTTCTGGATCTCTGCTTCCGTCTACTCGACGACGCCAAAGTGATGCCCTACTACTTCTACATGTGCGACTTGATCCCCAATTCCGAGCACTGGAGGATCCCGGTCCACGAGGCGCAGGCTTTGCAGCACGCGATCATGGGTTACCTTCCCGGGTTCGCCACTCCGCGCATTGTGTGCGACGTTCCGTTCGTAGGCAAGCGCTGGGTCCATCAGGTCGATTCGTACGATCGGTCCAAGGGAATCTCCTATTGGACCAAGAACTATCGGACGGGCATCGAGTGGGACGACCCGGAGGCAACCACCCGCACCCACGAATACTACGATCCGATCTCCGGTCTTCCCGAAGAGGGCAAAGCGTACTGGCGCGGGCGGGTCGCCGGGCTTGCGACCGCTTGACCCCGGGATGAGCGGCATCCTGTTCCGGGGGGGCCCAGTCAAGTCGTTGGGCGTCTCCGGCGACGCCGATTGGGTACTCGTCGTCGACGGGCTCGTCGAGGCCACCGGCCTTCGGCAAGACGAACCCGGATGTGACCGCACGGTCGAGCTCGATGGGGCGACTCTGCTTCCTGCGTTCTGCGACGCGCATGTGCATCTTCCGGCCACCGGGCTGTATCAGAAGGGGATGGACTTCAGGGGTCAGCACCGCTCGGCGCGCATCCTCGAGGCGTTCAGAGAGCGGGCCAGCTCGGGCGACGGTTTGCTGTTCGGAGGCAACTTCGAAGATCCCCTGGATGAGCCCCTGACGCGCCATGATCTCGACGCCGCGGTGGGAGAGCGTCCAGCAGTTCTGGCGCGGGCCGACATGCACTCATGCATCGTGTCGTCGGCGCTGCTCGATCATCTGACCATTGCCGAGCTCGAGGGCGTTGATTGCGACGATGGCGGCCGGCCGACGGGGTACCTCCGGGAGCAAGCGGCTGCCGAGGCGTGGCGGTGGTTCGACACCAACCTGCCCGAATCGCAACAGCGCGACGCCATTACCGCAGCCGTGCAGCTCGCGTACTCGAAGGGCGTCACAAGCGTGCACGAGATGTACGTAGCCGAGTGGCGTGGCTGGTCGTCGCTGTCGCTCCTGCGCGAGGTGATTGCCGAAGTCGCGCTGGATGTCCTGATCTACGTTGCCTCCGACGACGTCGAGCGCGTCCGGGCATTGAACCTGGGGAGGATCGGCGGCGACCTCTTCCTCGACGGCTCCTTCGGATCCCACACGGCCTGGATGGCGGATGGATACATTTCGGCCCCTCCCGCCGGCATCCCTCCCAACGGCGTCGCCTACCGCACCGACGAGGACCTGGCCGATTTCTTCAGGGAGGCCCAGAGAGCCGGTCTCCAAGCCGGAGTTCATGCAATCGGAGACGCCGCCATCGAGCAGGCGGTGACTGCATGGGAGAAAGTGGCGGCTGAGGTCGGTGCCGCCGCCGTCGCATCACTGGGTCATCGCATCGAGCATTTCGAGTGTGCGGGCGATGACCTCATCGCCAGAGCGCGCCACCTCGGCCTCAGGATAAGCGTCCAGCCGGCCTTCGACGCATTCTGGGGCGGGGCCGGCGGCCTCTACTCGTCCCGCATAGGCGAGCAACGCGCCCTGAACATGAATCGCTTTGGGACGATGCTCCGTGCCGGTCTGAGCCTCGGCGCCGGTTCCGACTCGACCGTGACCCCGCTCCATCCGTTCCTTCAGATGCAGGCGCTCTGCATGCACCACGTCGAGGCCGAACGGATCACCGCCGGTCAAGCCCTGAGAATGCATACGGTGGGCTCCCGCGCCCTTGGAGGGCAGGGGGACGTTGCAGGCACGATCGAGCCCGGTCGGTATGCGGATCTGATCGCGGTGGACCACGACCCGGAGGCATGCGAGGGGGAGGCCATCGGTTCGATCCAGGTGCTCGGAACCTGGATCAAGGGCAAGCGTGTTTGGCCCGAGGAAGAAGCAGAGACAAAATAGGGGCTCCATGAGAAGAGGAGGCTGGCGTGGCTGAAGGCGGATTCAAGGTGACCTACGCGACCATTTCGTCGGACAACGAAGAGATGGTCAAGAGATACCAAGAGGGGATCGAAAAGGCTAAGTCATGGCTGGGCAAGGACTATCCATTCTACGTGAACGGACAGGAGCGGAACGGTGGAGGGCGCGCCGAAGAGCGTTCCCCAATCGATAACGACATCATCATCGGACACTTCGCCCAGGCAACGATAGAAGACGCTCGGGACGCTGTGGCCGCCGCCAAGGAAGCCTATCCCCAATGGTCTCAGACACCCTGGCAAGACAGGGTCGAGATCCTCAGACACGCAGCGGACCTGATCTCCGAGCGTGTCTTCGAACTCGGCGCGCTGACCGCTCTCGAGGTCGGCAAGAACCAGCTCGAGGCATTGGGCGAGGTCGAGGAGGCCGCCGATCTCATTCGGTACTACTGCCACCAGATGGAAGAGCACGACGGCTTCTCGGTGCCCATGGGCCAGCTCAGCGAGGAGGAGAAGACCCGCAGCGTGCTGCGTCCGTACGGAGTGTGGGCGGTGATCTCTCCCTTCAACTTTCCCATCGCCTTGTCGGCGGGACCCGTCGGCGGAGCGTTGGCGGCCGGTAACACCGTCGTCCTCAAGCCATCCGAACAGGGTTTTGGGATCGCCCTCAAGCTCTACGAGATCCTGCATGAGGCGGGCGTTCCCGCCGGTGTGGTGCACGTCCTCACCGGTCCGGGCGAGACGGTGGGCCAGGCGTTGCACCAGAATCCAGATGTCGCGGGCCTCACGTTCACCGGCTCTTATGAAGTCGGTATGAAGATCTACAGGAACATCACAAAGGACTGGCCCAAGCCGGTGATCGTGGAGATGGGCGGCAAGAACCCGGCAATCGTCAGCGCAAAGGCCGATTTGGACAAGGCGACCGACGGGGTTCTCCGATCCGCCTTCGGTTACAGCGGACAGAAGTGCTCGGCGTGCTCGCGTGTGCTCGTCCAACGTCCCGTCTACGACGATTTCGTTGCACAGTTGGTCGCCAAGACCAAAGAGACCAACGTAGGAAACCCACTGGAAGCGGGCGTCTACGTCGGTCCCGTCATTGATGCCGCCGCGGTCGAGCGATTCGAGTCTGCTTCTGCCCAGGCCGGGGAAGAGGGCC
Organism: Actinomycetota bacterium; assembly: GCA_013694625.1. GTDB lineage: Bacteria > Actinomycetota > CADDZG01 > CADDZG01 > WHSQ01 > JACDDL01. The sequence continues at coordinate 36,924 of JACDCD010000124.1, forward strand.
GTGTTATTGCAGGCGGCGCTCGTATTCAAAAAGACGAGTTGGCACGCGGAAACTTCGTAGAGCCCACCGTGGTCGAGGTGCCGATCGATTCCGGGGTATGGCGAGACGAGTTGTTCGTGCCTCTGGTAGCGGTTCACCCGGTCGACTCCCTCGAGCAAGCCTGGGAGCTCGCCAACGACACGCCTTACGGTCTGACGGCGGGCTTCTACTCTGAGGATCGGGCCGAGGTCGACCGGTTCCTGAACAACGTGGAAGCGGGCGTGGTGTACGTGAACCGGCGCGCCGGCGCGACCACCGGCGCGTGGCCGGGCATCCAGCCCTTCGGCGGCTGGAAAGGCTCCGGGAACAGCGGCAAGGCAGGCGGCGGGCTCTACTACGTCCAGCTCTACATGCGGGAGCAGAGCCAGACGATCGTGGAGGATTGAGCGATTATGGGTGATCCGAACGGGAGCGATTACGAGCGCTTGGCGGGACATACCGAACCGCTGATCTCAACTGGCCTCCCCGGCCCCAGGGGCAGCGCGATCATCGAGGCCGATGCGAAGGTAACCAGCCCGTCGCTTCCGCGCGCATACTCGTTCGTCCCGGACAGGGGCGCAGGTGCTGTGATCAAGGACGTGGACGACAACGTCTTCTTGGATTTCAATGCTGGCATCGCGGTGTGCTCAACCGGACACGCCCACCCAGCGGTTGTTGCCGCCATCAAGGAGCAGGCAGACAAGCTTCTTCACTATTCGGCATCTGACTTCTACTTGCCGATCTACGCAGAAATGTGTGCCCGTCTCGCGGCCATAGCGCCGATGGACGGCCCGGCGAGGGCGTTCCTGACCAATTCGGGCACCGAGGCGGTCGAAGCTGCCATAAAGCTCGCCCGGCACCACACCGGACGTCAATACATCCTGTCGTTCTTCGGGTCGTTCCACGGACGTTCCTACGGCAGCATCTCATTGACCGCGTCGAAGGCGAACTACAGGGCGGATTTCGGCCCGCTGCTCCCGGGTGTGCTGCACGCCCCGTATGCCGGCCGGTTCGACTCGTTCCTCGGCCTTGGCCGTCTCGGTGGCGAGGTGGCCGAACCGGATCTCGATTACATCAACGACGTCATCTTCAAGCGCCTGGCAAAGCCACACGAAGTCGCTGCGGTCGTCGTCGAGCCTGTTCTCGGCGAGGGCGGTTATGTCGTCCCGCCGCGCTCCTGGCTGCTTCAACTTCGCAACCTGTGTGATGCCCACGGCATTCTCTTTGTGGCCGACGAAGTGCAGAGCGGCATAGGACGCACGGGAAGCATGTGGGCGATGGAGCATTTCGATCTCGAGCCCGACATCATCCTCGCCGGCAAAGGAATTGCCAGCGGAATGCCGTTGGGAGCCATGGTCGCTCGCGCCGACTTGATGACCTGGCCCCTCGGGACCCACGGTTCGACCTACGGGGGCAACCCGGTGTCGTGCGCAGCGGGGCTCGCGACCCTCGACCTCGTGGCCGGGGGGCTCATTACGAACGCCGGGGTGGTGGGCGAGTTCCTGATGGACGGTCTGAAGGACCTTGCGCAGCATGAGCCTGCCATTCAAGAGGTGCGCGGACTGGGCCTCATGATCGGTATCGAGCTCCCCTCGCCGCAGGTCGCCGACGCGATCGAGATCGCCGCCTTCAAGCGGGGGCTTCTGGTCCTCCGAGCCGGTGACTCGACGATTCGCATGGCGCCACCTTTGATAATCAACAGAGGGCAGGCGGCGTCCGGCCTTAGGCTCTTCGAGGATGCGTGCGCCGAAGGAGTTGCTGTTTCGGCCGGCTTGCTCTCCGAACAGAGCATGATCCGCGCATGAGCGTTGGCGGCGGCGCCGGCGGCAAGGTCACCACGATGCACGACGCCGTTGCCGACCTCGTAAAGGACGGTGACACGGTCGCGATCGAGGGCTTCACCCATCTCATCTGCTTTGCCGCGGGACACGAGATCATTCGGCAGGGGAAACGCGATCTGACGTTGTGCCGCATGACCCCGGATGTCATCTACGATCAGATGATCGCAGCAGGAGTCGCCTCCAAGCTGGTGTTCTCATGGCTGGGCAACCCGGGGGTGGGCTCGCTGCACGCCATTCGCCGGCGAGTCGAGCGCTCGGATCCCGCCCCGCTCGAGCTCGAGGAGTACAGTCACTTCGGCATGGTCTCGCGCTACACGGCGGGAGCTTCGGGATTGCCGTTCATGCCGTTGCGCAGCTATCATTCCAGCGACCTGCCCAAGGTGAATCCTCGCATTGTCGAGCTCGAGTCGCCCTATGGAGACGGCACCGTCTACGCGGTGCCCCCTTTGAATCCGGACCTTTCCATAGTGCACGTCCAAAGAGCCGACAAGGACGGCAACTGCCATGTATGGGGCTTTCTCGGCTGTCAGAAAGAGGCTGCATTTGCGGCCCGTAAGGTCATTGTCGTGTGTGAAGAGCTGGTGAACGGACGGGTGATTCGCAGCGACCCCAACCGGACGATCATCCCCGGGCTCGTGGTGGATGCAGTGGTGGCCGAGCCCAGGGCATGCCATCCTTCCTTTGCCCAGGGCTACTACGACCGGGACAATCGCTTTTATGTCGCGTGGGATCCGATAAGCCGGGATCCTGCCAAGCTCGACGCCTGGCTCGAGGAATGGGTATACGGATTGGCCACCCACAACGATTACCTAGCCAAGATGGGCACCGAAGCGTGGGACCGGCTGACGCCCGAGCAATGCCTTTCGGAACCGGTCGACTACGGCGCCTACTCTCCGGGATGAGTGCGAACCCGGCGGAATACTCCGTAAACGAGATGATGATTGCAGCGTCGGCGCGCCAGCTCGAAGGCGAAAGGGTCTGCTTTGTCGGCATTGGCCCTCCGAATATCGCATGCAACCTCGCTCGCCGAACCGTCACACCCGCTCTCGAATTGGTTTACGAAGCCGGGGTCTATGGCGCCGATCCCCAAAGGCTGCCGCTTTCCATTGGTGACCCCACCTTGGTGACGGGGGCGGTATCGGTCACCTCGATGTTCGAGATCTTTTCCTTTTACCTGCAGCGGGGGTTGATCGACGTCGCTTTCCTGGGAGCGTCCCAAATCGACCGCTTCGGCAATATCAACACGACCGTCGTCGGCGGTTACGACAAGCCGAAGGTTCGGCTCCCCGGGTCGGGAGGGGCGTGCGAAATCTCGATAAACGCAAACCGCGTGTTCGTAATCATGCCCCAGACGCGCCGGTCGTTCGTGGAGGAGGTCGACTTCGTCACGAGTCCGGGCCATCTCGCAGGCAAGCGGCCGGCGGAGTGGCTGGGGGGAGGCCCCTACGTGGTGGTCACAGGGCTCGGCGTCTATCGATTCGGAGATGACGGCGTCATGTATCTGTCCCGCATGCATCCCGGGGTTACCGTCGAGCAGGTGCAGGCCAATACGGGTTGGGACATGCGCGTCTCTCCCGATCTCGTGGCAACAGACCCACCAAGCGAGCTCGAGCTGAATCTGATGCGCAACGAGCTCGACCCCGAAGGCGTCTACACCCGGTAGCAATGGCCCGAGCGAGCAACGTTTTTCCCCGCGTCACGGATCGCGTTCTGCCGTTTGCCGCGCGGGCATCCGGCGCGTCGATCTGGGACTCCTCCGGCCGGCGTTATCTCGATGGCTCCGGCGGCGCAATAGTCGTAAATGTCGGCCATGGAGACAGGCAGGTCGTAGAGGCAATGTCCCGGCAGGCAGGCAGCATTGCCTACTCTCATGGCACCCAGTTCACAACCGAGAGCCTCGAGCGTTACGCAAGCAGAGTCGCGCCGCTGCTGCCACTCGAAGAGGCGCGCCTCTACCCGGTCTCTGGCGGAAGCGAGGCGGTCGAGACCGCGCTCAAGATCGCGCGCACCTACCACGTCGCAACGGGCCGGTCCTCGAAGCACAAGGTGATTGCGCGCCTTGGCTCCTATCACGGCAACACCCGGGGAGCCCTCGACGCATCGGGGCGCGCCTCACTGCGTCGCCCCTATTCGGCGTGGCTCGGGCCCGCGGTTCACGTCCCCGCGGTCTACGAGTACCGCTGCCCCTGGGACGAGCATGACTCGGGTTGTGGGGCGCGGCATGCGGAGTTGCTCGACAAGGTCATCCGGGAGCAGGGCCCGGACACCGTGGCTTGTTTCATCGCCGAGCCGGTGGTCGGCGCAGCTCTCGGTGCCGTTGCGCCCCCATCCGATCTCTGGCCGGCGGTGCAGGAGGTGTGCCGGGCCCACGGGGTGCTCCTGATTGCGGACGAGGTGATGACGGGATTCGGCCGGACCGGCCGATGGTTCGGCTCGGATCACTGGGGGCTGCGACCCGACATTCTGACGGCAGGAAAGGGTGTGACATCGGGTTACTGGCCGTTCGGGTTTGCGGCGACAGCGGGCGCAGTTTTCGACGCCATCGCCCCCACTGGATTCGTGCACGGTTTCACCTACTCGCACTCGGCGGTCGGCGCCGCGGTCGCGGATGCGGTGCTCACGCGCCTGCAGGCCGAGGACCTCGTGGAAGCGAGCAGACGCAAAGGCGAGAGCCTGCTAGCGCAGCTTCGCGCCGCTCTGGGGGATTACCCATGCGTTGGCGACATCCGCGGCCTGGGACTGATGGTCGGTGTCGAGCTGGTGGCCGACCGGAGCTCGAAACGGCCCTTCCGGCGGGCCGAGCGGATCACCGAGCAGGTGGTAGGGGCCGCCAAGGCAGAAGGGCTCTTGGTTTACCCCTCCACGGGGGGAGCGGCTTCCGGCGACGGTGATGTGATCATGATGGGCCCGCCGTTCGTGATCACCGACGACGAGATTGCCGAGCTCGTCGCGTTGCTTGGGCGTGCGTTGGGAGCGGTGCCCGGGCTGCGAGGGCCGGGTTCGGAGTAACCTGGGTGGAGCAGCAAAGGTCCGGACGACTCATCGCATAATCGCATAGAGGAGTGATTAGATGACGAAAAGAGTGGACGGCATCCGGGCGGTCACATACGACTGCTGGGGCACTCTCCTCAAGGACCGGGATTTCGATGCGGCAATGGCGACGCGCGCCAAGGCTCTGAGGAGTGTGCTGGACCTGACCGAAGGACAGGCTCACGCCCTTGTCCGCGAGGCGTGGGTCAAGCATGACGACGCCTGGAAACAGGTCGAGACCTTCGGGCCCGGACGGATGGCGGCCTACTGCCTCGAAGCCAGGGGAGTGTCCGACGACGACTCCATATCGTCCCTGACCAGGGAGTTCGAGGAAGCAAGCATGGCGAGCGGCGTCGAGCCCGTCCAGGGGGCGCTCGACACCCTCCAGGCACTGGACAAGGCGGGCATCCGGCGCGGGCTCGTATGCGACACGGGATTCACACCCGGACGTGTGGTGCGGGACCTGCTTGCCGACGCCGGCCTGCTCGACTTCCTCGAGGTCCTCTGCTTCTCCGACGAGGTGGGGGTTCCAAAACCGGGCAACGACATCTTCGCCAAAGCGCTCGCAGGGTTGGGTGTGCGGCCTCCCGAGGCGGTGCACGTCGGCGATCTCCGGCGCACCGATGTCGCCGGCGCCCGGGACATGGGGATGCACGCAGCCCGCTTCAGAGGCGTCCACGACGACCTCTCCGGTGCCTCCGAGGCGGCCATAGTGATCGACCGCCACGAGCAGATACTCGAGGTCCTGACCCTCGCCTGAGCCGTCTGACTCCGAGCTGCCTCTACCGGCTCAGTATGCCCTCGCCCAGGTCGCACGCTCCGTCCCGGCCCGTCCGCACACCAGACACGGCGCGCCGGGATCCTCGGGCACCAGGGGTAGCACCCGTATGGTCGCCTTGGTGTCGGCCGTGACCCGCTCTTCGCAGGTCGCCTCGCCACACCACGGTCCGACCCACAGGCCTGCCTGCTCGGCGACGCCGTCGCGCAGCTCGGCGTAGGTGGACGCCGTGTGGGTGTTGGCCTCCCGGAAATCCAGCGCGCTCCGGTGCAACCCAGCCTGCACCTCATCGAGCGCCGCAGGCAACGACGTGGCAGCCTGAGCGGTCGACCTTTGCCGCTTGTCTCCGGTCAACCGGTCCACGGTCACAACCTGGTCCGCCGCCACGTCCTTGGGGCCGATCTCGATGCGGATGGGGACGCCCTTGAGCTCCCACTCGCTGAACTTGTAACCCGGCCGGTACTGGTCGCGATCATCGACCCTCACCCGTATCCCGTCACCCGCCAGTGAGTCCCGGAGCTTGTGGGCGACGGCCATCACCTCGCTTTTCTGGTCGTCGGATCGGTAGATCGGCACGACCACGACTTGGATGGGGGCGACCTTGGGGGGCAGACGCAGCCCGCGTTCATCTCCATGCGTCATGACAATCCCGCCCACCAATCGCCACGACGCTCCCCAGGACGTTCCCCAGACGTGCTCGAGCTCGCCCGATTGATTCAGGAAGGTGACGTCGTAGGCCTTGGCGAAATTCTGGCCGAGGAAATGGGAGGTGCCGCATTGGAGCGCTTTGCCGTCCCGCATGAGCCCCTCGATCGTGAAGGTCGTGACGGCGCCGGCGAACTTCTCCGCCTCCGATTTACGCCCCGGAACCACCGGGATGGCGAGAACGTCCTCGGCGACTTCCCTGTACACCTCGAGCATGCGCAGTGCTTCTTCATACGCCTCGTCGGAACCCGCGTGTGCGGTGTGCCCCTCCTGCCAGAGAAACTCGCTGGTGCGCAGAAAGAGGCGGGTGCGCAGCTCCCATCGGACCACATTGCCCCACTGGTTGTAGAGGAGCGGAAGGTCGCGGTAGCTCTGGATCCAGTTGGCGTAGGTGGACCAGATGATCGCCTCAGAGGTCGGGCGCACGACGAGCGGCTCCTCGAGCTTTGCCCCGCCGCCATGTGTGATGACCGCCAGCTCGGGCGCGAAACCCTCGACATGCTCTGCCTCCCTGGCGAGCAGGCTCTCCGGAAAGTACAGCGGGAAGTAGACGTTCTCATGCCCGGTCAACTTGAACCGGTCATCGAGCGCGCGCTGGACGAACTCCCAGATCCCGTAGCCATGTGGCTTGGCCACCATCGTGCCCCTGGCCAGGGAATGCTCGGCCATGCCCGACTGCTTCACGACTTCCCCGTACCACGCGGGAAAGTCGGTTATGGGGTTCGGAAGCCTGCCTTTGTCCATAGTCTCTGAGGGTAATTCGTTTGCAAGCTGTGCATGACATGGGGACAACAGAGAATCTTTCGCGTCCTGCTCCACGGCCATTGACACCCCTCGACCGGCTCTTCTATCTTCGTTGAGTCCCAAGCAGTTGCGACCGGCTCATCGGCGCCGCTGGGGACGAGGTGGCCAGGACGGGGCGGAACGCTCAGCGTTGACGACCCGCCGGCAACGGGGGAGTCCGGGTTCTCCGGTCCCACGGGCCTCGTCGCCGAAGTGGTGCAGTACCCGGCGGGATTGCTTGGGACATAGAAAAGGGAAGACCCGAGAGGCTCAAGGACAACGCTCCTACAACCGGCCCGCCCCGGCTAACGAGCGGCCCCAACCGGTCACTCGGGTCTTCCTGTCTCTCTTCATCCTTGTTGGGCCCGGGTGACTCTTCCCCTTAACTCTTCCCTTACGTTCGGACGCAACGTAGGCTCGTGCCCACCGACCCCAAAGCGCAGGGAGCATAGCGACGTGTACGCCGACGAAGGCATGCAAGAGCAGTTGGACGAGGCCACCGCAGTGTCCGCGGACATTCCGGCGGATGATGACGAAGTCGCAATGGCGGACCCCATACTGTCCGACGACGAGGAGGAGGACGAGGAGACGAGCCTCGAGGCCGTCGTGGCGCGCCGGGCGGCGTCGTTGGGCGGAGGTGAAGAGATCGAGGACGACCCCGACGAGCTCATTCACCTGGCACCGCAACGCGCGCTTCGCTCCGCCGATCCGCTGCCCACCAAGGTGGACCCGATCAGGGCGCGCCGTGAGTTCGTCTGCAAGCGCTGCCACCTGGTGAAGGCAAGAAGCCAGCTCGCCGACGACGAACGCGGGTTGTGCAGGGACTGCGTCTGAGGTGAGTGACGTCCCGGACCCTGTGTCTGGGGAGGGACGGGTGCTCGTGATAGTGCCCACGTTCAATGAGCGGGCCAGCATCCAGGAGGTGGCCCGGCTCGTGCTCGCCGCCGGCCCCGCCTTGGACCTGCTGGTGGTGGACGACTCCTCTCCCGACCGGACGGCCGAAGCGGTACGAGAATTTGCGTCGTCGACCGGGGGCCGCCGGGTCCATCTGATCGAGCGGGCCGGCAAGCTGGGCCTCGGGACCGCCTACATTGATGGTTTCCGATGGGCGCTCCGGCGCGGCTTCGGGGCGGTCGTGGAGATGGACGGCGACCTCTCCCACGACCCACGGGTCGTGCCCCGTCTGGTCGAGTCCCTGCGCCATGCCGATCTCGTGATCGGCTCCCGCTACGTGTCCGGCGGAGAGGTTCGTAACTGGAGCCTGCTCCGGCGCACCCTGTCCCTGACGGGGAATCTCTATGCACGGATTGCGCTCGGATTCGAGGTCCGAGACTCGACGAGCGGCTTTCGGGCCTATCGATCCGCCTGGCTCGACGCCGACTTTCCGGAGTCGACGTCGGAGGGATATGCGTTTCAGATAGAGATGACCCGCCGGATCCATCGTTCGGGAGGCCGCATTCTGGAAATTCCCATAGTGTTCACCGAACGGAGCACCGGCCGCTCAAAGATGTCGCGCCGGATTGTGGTCGAGGCGACCTGGTCGGTTGCCTGGTGGGCGCTCCGGGACCGGTTCGACGGGCGCAGCCCGAACGAGGCCGCACCCCCCTTCAGTCGCCCATAATGTTGATTATGTAAACCTGACTCAAACCCTGTGGAGAAAGGTCTCCCCTTCGACGACACTGAGACCGTGACTGCCGGAGCGATGGTGCGCGACCTTGCCGTGCGCGTGGGGGCGCGTCTCGGCCGCTGCCCCGAGGTCAGGGCCGTCACACTCGGTGGATCGTGGGCCTCGGGCACGGCGGGAGCAGGCTCTGATATCGACCTCGGGCTGTACCTCGATCACCGGAGCCCTCTGGATGTCGCCTGGCTGCAGGGGCTGGCGGCGGAGATCGACGACCGGGGTGCCGGGGCCGTCGTGGGCCGGCCGGGCGAGTGGGGCCCGTGGGTGAACGGCGGAGCGTGGTTGAGGATCGAGGGCCGGCGGGTGGACTGGATCTACCGGGACCTGCAACTGGTAACCCAGACGATCGAGGACCTCTGTGCCGGACACCCGGCCACCCACTTTCAGGTCGGTCACCCCGCCGGCTTCTCGACCGAGATATACGCGGCCGAGGTTCATCTTGCGGAGATCCTCTTCGACGCGGACGGTGTTATAGCGAAGCTCAAGAGCCGGTTGGTCCCCTATCCTCCTCGCCTTCAACGGGCGCTCTTCGCCGGCCTCTGGGAGGCGCGCTTCCTCGTTGAAGGCGCCGCACGGGCGGCACAGCGCGGCGACACGCACTTTGTCGCAGGCTCCGCCTTTCGATCGGTCGTCTGCATGGTGCAGGCGCTGTTTGCGTTGAACGAGCGCTACTGGCTGCACGAGAAGGGCTCGATCGCGTCCATCGATGTGCTCGACACCAAGCCGGAGCGCTTCGGGGACAGAGTCCGAACCATGCTGGGCGGCCTCGGGAATGAACCATCCGAGCTGACGGCCTCCCTCGATCGGGTGGCGGACATTCTCGCCGAAGTAGAGGTCCTTTGTGGCGTCCGGTAAGTTGCAGCGGCCACAAAGAGCGGCCCCTTCGTAACGCCGGCTATCCGGGCGTCCACCGCACTTTCAGGTGGCGCGCCGCCTGGGCTTCGTCGGGACGACGCACCGGTGTCGACGTCGGGGCGCCGTGCAGGAGGTTCGCGTCACTGACTGCTTCGGCGGCGATCTGCACCAACGCTCCTCCGAGTGCATCCAGCGTCTCTTTTGACTCGGTTTCGGTGGGTTCGACCATCAACGCCTCTTCGACCACGAGCGGGAAGTAGATCGTCGGAGGATGGAAACCGAAATCAATGAGGCGTTTGGCGACGTCGAGCGCACGCACGCCGTGCTTCTTCAATCCCTTGGCAGTCGCTACGAACTCGTGCATGCACGTGCCGGGATAAGGAGTCGGAAACGCTTCGGCAATCAGCGTCTTGAGATAGTTGGCGTTCAACACCGCGCGCTCCGCCACTCGTGCAAGCCCTTCGGGCCCCAGAGAGCGCAAATAGGCGTAGGCCCGCACATCGATCCCGAAGTTGCCGTAGAAGGAATGGATGCGGCCGATCGAGTCGGGGCGATCCACCTCCCAATGCCACCTGTTCGAATCTTCGCCCCACTCGAGCACCGGAACCGGAAGAAACGGAGCCAGCTCCTCGGTCACCGCAAGCGGGCCGGAACCCGGTCCTCCCCCACCATGTGGCGTTGCAAAGGTCTTGTGCAGATTCAGGTGGACGACATCGAAGCCCATGTCGCCGGGCCTGACCTTGCCCACGATCGAGTTGAAGTTCGCACCGTCGTAGTAGAGGAGGCCGCCCACTTCGTGCACGGCCTGAGCGATCTTTTCGATGTCGCGCTCGAACAGACCCAGCGTGTTCGGATTTGTCAGCATCAAGCCTGCGACGTCGTCGTCGAGCACCTCCTGCAGGGCTTCGAAATCGACCAGGCCTCTGGCGTCCGACCGGACCTCTTGCGCCTGCCATCCGGCGAGCGTGACGCTTGCGGGATTGGTCCCATGCGCCGAGTCGGGCACGATGACCCGCTTCCGGACATCACCCTTCCTCGCGTGCCACGCACGCATGATCAGCAGGCCGGTCAGCTCCCCCTGTGCCCCCGCCGCCGGTTGAAAGGTGAGATGGGCCATGCCGGTCGCGGCGCAAAGCGCGCGCTCGAGCTCGCCGAGCAGCTGCATGGCGCCCTGCACGAGCTCCTCATCGGCGAGCGGATGCAGTCCCTGCCATCCGGGGAGCCTGGCGACCTCCTCAGCCACCTTTGGGTTGTATTTCATCGAGCACGATCCAAGTGGATAGGCGCCCGTGTCGATGGACCAGTTCCGGTGCGACAGACGGGTGTAGTGGCGGACAAGATCGAGCTCGCTCACCTCGGGGAGCCCGGGAGGCTCCGCGCGCCGGTGCTCGTCCGGGATCGATGTGGCCGGGGCGTCGGGCCCCGCCTCCGGGAGCGACCATGCCCTCCGCCCGGGCTTCGAGAGCTCGAAGATCGTGGGGAAGTCGCCGGATCCGCTCACGGCTCGGTGAGCTCCTTCTCGACCGCCTCGGCGAACGCAACGATGGCGTCTTCGGTGCGGCGTTCGGTGGCCGCCACGAGCAGGCAGCGATCCAGCTCCGGATACCAGCCGCCGAGGCCGGGGCCGGCGAGCCAGCCTCGCCGCGCCAACCGCCGGGCCAGCTCCCGGCCGTCGACCGGTGTCTCGAGGACGAACTCCTTGAAGTGGGGACCGGGGAACTTCAGGCTGCAACCGGGTATGGCTGCGAGCCTGGCGGCGGCGAAGGCGGTCCTCGAGGCGCACGTCTCCCCCAGCGTGGCCAGACCGACCGGCCCCAACCATGCCAGATGCACACCGGCGGCAACCGCAAGCAGGGTCTGGTTGGTGCACACGTTGGACGTCGCCTTGGCCCGCCGTATGTGCTGCTCGCGGGCCTGGAGCGTCAGAACGTAGGCTCTCCGGCCGTCCGCGTCGAGCGTCTCGCCGGAGATCCTGCCCGGAACCTGACGTACCAACCGTTGCTTGGTGGCGAACAAGCCGACGTAGGGACCGCCGTAGAACATCGCGTTTCCCAGCGCCTGACCCTCCCCCACGGCGATATCGGCCCCCAGCTCCCCCGGGGACTTGAGTATCCCCATAGAAGTCGGGTCCGCGGCGACAACGGCCAGGGCGTCATGGGCATGGGCCGCGTCGCAGGCGGCGCGCGCATCTTCGAGGCGGCCGAACACGTTGGGATGGGCAACCACGACCGCTGCCGCTCCAGTTGCGTCCACTCCCGGCCAGTGGACGGTTCCGTCCTCGGTAGTGGGGGTCACTGCGATGTCTAACCCTAAGCCGGTGGTATAGGTACGCAGCACATCGGTGTAGTGCGGATGCAGGGTCGAAGCAACGAGGACGCGTTCCTTCCCGGTCGCCCTTACGGCGAGATTCACCGCTTCGACCACGCTGTTCGCTCCGTCGTAGAGGGACGCGTTGGCGACATCCATTCCGTAGATCTCGCAAACGAGGCTTTGGAACTCGAACAGAGCCTGGAGGATGCCCTGGGACATCTCCGCCTGATAGGGCGTGTAGGAGGTTGCGAACTCGGCGCGCGCGGCGAGCGACCTGACCGCGGCCGGGATGTAGTGGTCGTAGACACCGCCCCCTGCGAAGCACACGAGGTCCTGGGCGCGGTTGACCGACGCCAGGGCACTCAACTCGTCCACGAGCTCCGGTTCACTGAGTGCCGGAGGAAGCTCGAGCGGCGTCTCGAGGCGGACCGACCTCGGTATGGGCTCGAAGAGCGACTCGATCCCGTCGACCCCGATGGTCTCGAGCATCGCACGTTCGTCCTGCTCGGTGTGGGGAGAGAAGTCCACCGCTAGAGGTCCATTTGTAGCGTTGTCGACATGTCCACTCTTGCCCCCGATCCCCTATCGCTCTATGAAAGGCGGATTCAGGGTATCGCCCTCGAGCCGACGCGACCGAGCTACGACTTCGACGGCGCGCCCCGGGGACGGCACCCGATCCGACGGCGCATAGGCAAGCGCAATCCCGCGCCCCGACGTCGGAGAGAAGTTCCCGCTGGTCACCTCGCCGAGGGGCTCTCCGTCGGCCAGGACGGCGTGGCCCTGGCGCGGGACACCTCGCGTTCTGCAGGCGATCCCAAACAACCGGCGCGCCGGTCCCCGCTCTTTGACGGCAGTCAGCGCCTCCTTGCCCCGGAAGGGGGTGGCCCACGCGAGCGCCCAACCCAAATTGGCTTCGAGAGGGTTGACGGTGCGCGCCAGCTCGTGCCCGTAGAGCGGGTAACCCATCTCGAGCCTCAGGGTGTCCCTGGCCCCCAATCCCACAGGGGTCGCTCCGCAATCCATCAGGCACGCCCACGCCCCGCCCGCGGCCTCGGCCGGGGCGTAGAGCTCGAAGCCGCGCTCTCCCGTATACCCGGTCCGGGCGACAAACCCGGTGTGGCCGTCCACATCCAGGGAGCACCACGAATGCAGCGCGAGGCCGGGGGCTTCACTAGACGGCCAGGAGCGTCTGAAGACGTCGAACGAATCCGGCCCCTGGATGGCGATGATCGCCCATCTGTCCCACTCGTCCACGACGTCTGCTCCGCACGCCTCGAGGGACTCGGACACGGCGTGGTTATTGGCCGCGTTGGGAACCACAATCCAGTCGTCGGGCCCCATCCTGTAGCAGAAGAGATCGTCGATGCAGCCCCCGTCGTCATGGAGCGCGAGAGCGTAGGCCGCCCTTCCGGGATCGAGGCGCTCGACATCGGTGGTCAGCGTGCGTTGTAACGCGCGTGCGGCTGTGTCGCCGCCCACGCGCAGCTTTCCGAGATGCGAGACGTCGAAGATCCCCGCCGACGTTCGCACCGCGTTGTGCTCTGCAATCACCCCCGAGTACTGCAGAGGCATCTCCCAGCCTCCGAACTCAGTCAGTTTTGCGCCAAGCTCCCGATGCTGCTCCAGGAGTGGCGAACCCCGGCCCGTTGTCATGACGACATTGTGACGGGAGTTTCAGCCGGCGAACACCGGCTCAGCGGAGGTGGGCCCTCCCGGCCCCGGCCACCCCGCGGACAGGGGGCCTTGGGACGGCTGTTCCAGCCCGTATTTGAGCAGAAGCTGCAGATAGTCGCGCTGATACAGAACCTTGCACTTCACGTCTGGATAGAGCGCCATCAAGCGCCGAACCTTCCGGTTCTTCTTGGTGACGAGCTTCTGGTTGAGGGTTGTGATCTCGATGTAGAGATCGAAAGCGGGGAGGTAGAAGTCCGGAGAAAAACGTTGGGTCGGAAGTCCCTCTCTCCCCCATCGGATATCAAAAGTGGTGGGCTCGTACTCCCAATCGATGAGATAGAAGTCAAGCAACATCGCAAACTGACGCTCGCTATTGTGGGCGAAGGCAACCCTCTGGTGCGGAGGCAAGCCCGCGGGGGTGGGCCGCACGTCGGTGCCCTCCGCGATGCTAGTGCTCCGATCCTCGAGGCACTAGCCCTCCCCTGCCCGGCTCGGCGTCGCGCCGGAGGTGCCCACCGCGTCGGCTTCAATCGGCAAAGGGCGCAATTCACGCAGCGTTCCCGCAAGCTGGTCGCGGACCTTGTCCACTGCGACCACCGCCCCGAGGACGCCCTGGCCCGAACGCAACAGGTCGACCACTTCGGCGTCAGAGGTGCATGCGTAGACGCCGGCCCCGTCGGTCACGATGGTCAACTCGGCCCAATCTCCTTCCAGGTGCTCCCTCACATAGTCGAGGGCCTGGCGCACCCTCTGCAAGCTGGCTCCTGCATCGGTCAGACCCTTGATCACCTTGAGCTGGAGAAGGTCGTTGAAGGAATAGAGACGCTGGGTTCCGGAGCCCTTCGCCTCCTGGATAGAAGGTGACACGAGGCTCGTGCGCGTCCAGTAATCGAGCTGCCGGTAGGTGATGCCGACGATCTTGCACGTCTGGGGACCGCGGTAACCAGATCCGTCCATGTCCATTGCCTCCGTTCATCTGGACGGCCGGCCGGCGCCGTCCACTGCCGGGAAGTACACAGGAGTAGTTACGCCCATGCAAGAGAGTAGGGCCGGGGCCACGCGCTGTCAACGACCCCAACCCAACACGAACGGTCATGCGCCGATAGACGCTTTGGGTGGCAGTACTCCTATTGCCCCGGTTCGAAGTCCTCGGGGCTGACCTGGTCGAGGAACTCCCGGAACTTTTCGACCTCGGTCTCCTCGTCGTCCTTCAGTTCGATGCCGGCTTGCTCCAGCACCTCTTCGGAGGCGAAGATCGGGGCGTTGATTCGGACCGCGAGAGCTATGGCGTCGCTGGGGCGCGACGAGACCTCGGCGGCGCGTCCGTCCCGATGCATCTCGATGGTGGCGAAGAACGTGCGGTCCTTGAGCTCGCTCACCAGGATTCGCTCGACCTGAACCTGCGTCTCGGCCAGGATGTCCCGGAGCAGATCGTGGGTCATGGGACGCGGCGTCTCGATCCCCTGAAGGGCGAAAGCGATCGCCGTTGCCTCCACCGCCCCTATCCAGATGGGCAGGTAGCGCTCCCCCGTGGTCTCCTTGAGCAACACGATCGGCTGATTGGAGGGGAGCTCCACCCTCACACCGACAAGCGATAGCTCCACCATGCTCGGAGGCTAACACCGAACGTTCAGGTTCTGATGATCCCGCTGCAGCAGACCTGGATCGTTGATGAGGCGAGCCAGATCATGAACCGCCAGAACGTCGGGGAGATTGCGGTAACGGCCCTGGAAGTCAAGACCGTAGCCCACGACGAAGAGGTCGGGCACCTCGAAACCCACATACTCGAGCGTCACAGGGACGATGCGGCGCGCCGACTTGTCCAGCAGGGTCACGACCCTCAGGGAAGCAGGCCGACGCTGTTCGAGAGCGTTGCGAAGGTAGTTGAGGGTAAGTCCCGTATCGACTATGTCCTCGACCACCACCACGTCACGCCCACTTACGTCCAGGTCGAGGTCCTTGACGATCCGGACCACTCCCGACTGTCCCTCCGACGCGTCGTAGGCCGAGATCGACATGAAGTCGGTGGCGATATCGATCGGCGCCGCTCGTATCAGGTC
Source organism: Actinomycetota bacterium (assembly GCA_013694625.1). Taxonomy (GTDB): domain Bacteria; phylum Actinomycetota; class CADDZG01; order CADDZG01; family WHSQ01; genus JACDDL01. The sequence continues at coordinate 52,659 of JACDCD010000124.1, forward strand.
GGCGAGAAAGATGGCGGCGCCCCTCAGAACACCCACGAACACAGGGGGTTCGGGCCGCTTCAGGTAGTCGCTCGTCAATCGCCCGGCCAACTCCCCGACGCGTTCGGCGATCCGCTCCCGTGACAGGAGCATCTCGGCCGGCCGGGTGCCTGCGGGACGCAATCTACAAAACGACTTGTCGATAAGCCGACATCTAGGGGAGGTTGCGAAGGCTCGATCGGAGCATGCCCTCGCGCATCCGGCGCGACAGCTCCACCAGCTCCTGCAGCGTCTCGTACGCGCGGGTTCGGGACTCGGGATCTCTCCGGTGAGCCAACGGCGACACTATCTGCCCGTAAAAGGTCGCCTCCCTGTCTGCGAACTGCCGGTACATCCTGAGATGTCGTGCTTCGAGACCGTGACGGAAGAACCCGCCCGCAGCCTTGGCCACAATCAGATCGTCCTCGTTGTACGCGTCGTCTTCGTGCGGCGCCCGGAGAAGGCCGAAGTCCTCCAGGGCGGCCAGCCCGTCGTCCGACAGCCCCGCGGCCCTCTTCAGCTCCGCGCGTGTCAATTGTGCGCCGGTGAGGTCCACCGAGCTCGACCTTGTGGTTGCCACACTCGCGCGCGGGCTCGCCGGCGGCGCCCCTGCAGTGTCTGTCCGCGCCGCCAAAGTCTCTACCTCGACATCACGGTTACCCTCGAGGTCTTCCCCGCTCTCCAGCCTCGCTCGGATCACCTTCAGGGGAAGAAACTGATCGCGCTGGAGGGCCAGAATGTAACGGAGGCGATCAACGTCTTTGGTGAAGAACTTCCGGTAGCCCGACGGGGTTCTCTCCGGCGCTACGAGGGCCTCCGATTCGAGGAACCGGAGCTTGGAGATGCTGACATCCGGGAACTCCGGCCTCAGGAGCTCGAGAACCTCTCCGATGCTGTAGTAATCGCGCGACTTGGACAGCGGCATAGAGCGATCAGCCTCCGGTCAGGAAAACCAGTTTGAACTTCCCGATCTGAATCTCGTCCCCGGAGCGAAGCTCCGCCCCTTCGACTCTCTCCCGGTTGACATAGGTGCCGTTGAGGCTCCCGACATCGCTCAGGGTGAAAACGTCACCCTCGCGCCGGATCTCGACATGCCGGCGAGAGACCGTGATGTCGTCGAGAAATATGTCGCTTTCGGGATGCCGTCCCAGTTGAGCCCCCTCCGAATCCAGGAAGAACTTGCTGCCCGCATTCGGGCCCCGCTTCACGATCAAGACCCCCCTGCCCCCCTCCAGCTCCTCGGGAGAGATGTGGACCTCCTCCTCGAGGTCGGCCTCGAGCTCGGCCGGCAGAAAGTTCACGGTCGTGTCACCCCCCACCCCTTCGGCCAGAGGAGATCCACACGACGCGCAGAAATTGGACCCGTCCGGGTTGCGGTGCCCGCAGTTCGTACAGAACATAGAGCGAACCTATAGGCGTGGCTGAGGTTTAGTAAAGCTTCTCTTCGATCTCATTTCTCCTCTATGGCCCTGCCGTAGTCCTCTGCGCTCATCAAACCCTCCAGTGCACCTTCCTCTGCGGCCTCGAGAATCACGAGCCACCCCCTGCCATAGGGGTCTGAGTTGACCAGCTCTGGATTTGCGTCCAGGTCGGCGTTGCTCTCGACCACAGTCCCGGTGACGGGGCTGTAGATGTCCGAGACGGACTTGGTCGATTCGACTTCGCCGAGGGGCTGACCCGCATGCACTTCGGTCCCCGCCGTGGGTAGCCCAACGAAGACGATGTCGCCGAGCTGATCCTGGGCGAAGTCTGTGATGCCGACGGTGACACGCCGCTCGTCCTCACGGGCCCACTCGTGTTGGTCTGTGTAACGACGGTCCGAGGGTAGCTCCGGCACCTGCGCTCCTTTCTGTGTTGTTCTGGGGGATGGCTACGATACGGATTGTCTACTTATCGACAAGGTGATAAGTCAATGCGTTAGTTGCGATCCGGTCCAGCGCCTCCCTCCCGTACATCATCGCCGCGATCCAGTAGAGGCCCGCACCGAAGGTCGTGGCCAGGACACCCAGGCGGCGGGGGCCGTCGTCCGACATGAAGCTGGTCGCCGAGGTGGCCAGGAGCGACAGGCCGGCCAGGAGGCTGGCCGTAGCGGCCTTTCCGGTCCGGTTGACTGCTATTCGGCTGACACCGCGCCGCTCCAACACTCCGAAGCCCACGACGACAAGCACGTCGCGCCCCACGATGGACACGGCCAGGCACGGCGCCAGATCTCCGCGTGAGACAAGCGCCCCTGCGAGCGTGGCGATGAAGACCCGGTCGGCCACGGGGTCCAGGAGCGCCCCGAGCTTGCTCACCGAATGCGTGCGCCGGGCCAGGTATCCATCCCAGAAGTCGGTGACGGCGCCGGCCCCGTAGAGAATCACGGCAGCGTCCTCCCTCCCGGTCAGAAAAAGCCTCAGAAACACCGGAGCGGTACCCAGGCGCGCCGCCGAGAGGGCGTTGGGCAACGTCGCCCATCTGCTCGAAGGCTCCTGCAAGCTCACGCGTTGCCTCCAAGCCCTGTCGTCGTCGTTGTCCTCCACCTGCTCCCCTGGTCGCCCGGCAGAACGGGTGTCTGTTCGGACCGCCCGGTTCGGATCATCCGGGGCTACACACCTCAATCATGCCCGATGCGATCGCCTGGGGCCAGCGGCCGGGCACCGTCCGTGCGGCCCCGTCCAAGCCATTCTCAGGAATCAGTCGGGACGGCCGGATTCGAACCGGCGACCCCTGGTCCCCCAGACCAGTGCGCTAACCAAGCTGCGCCACGTCCCGAAAGGGAGATGATAACCGTGGGGCGCGCGCAGGTCAGCGACGCCGGGCCGGCCTCCTGCGGACCTGGGTGACTATCGGACTTCCCCGGAAAGGTTCGTGCTCCCTCAGCCTGTTCTCGATATAGCGCAGGTAGCCCGACTCCAGCCGTGCAGTGGTGAATAGAACCACCGTGGGGGGAGACACCGACGCTTGCACCGAATAGAGAATTCGCACCGAACGTCCGCCCGTGCGCGGGTGGGGACTACGTTCCTGGGCGGCGCTGATGAACCGGTTCAGCGCGCCGGTCGAGAGCCGCCGGCGGTGTGATGCGATCGCCTCGTCGAGCGCCGGGAGCAGGCGCGCTATCCCTCGCCGGGTAAGAGCAGAGGTTCGGACCATCACGGCCCAGTCGAGAAAGCGAAGGCGCTCGGCCATGTCCTGTTCGAGGCGGAGCCTGTCGGCGGTGTCGGGAACGGCCAGGTCCCACTTGTTCACGGCCACCACGCACGCCCGCCCCGATCGGACGATCTCTTCTGCAAGCCTCTGATCGTGGGAAGTGACTCCGGTGGCCGCATCGATCACGAGAAGGGCAACGTCGACGCGGCCAAGGGTCGCGCGCGAGCGCACCCAACTGAAGTACTCGAGCGGCTCTTTGATCTCGACCCTCCGGCGCATCCCGGCCGTGTCGATAATGCGTAGAAGGCGTCCGTCCGGCATGGCCACGTGTGAGTCAACCGGATCGCGCGTGGTCCCCGGCACGGCATCAACGATGGCGCGCTCGTCTCCGAGCACGGCATTGAGGATCGAAGACTTGCCCACGTTCGGACGGCCGACTATCGCCGCGGATGCCCACTCGTCCCGAGCCGAAACGTCCCCCTGCGATCCCAGGAGCCGCGTCAGGGAGTCGAGAAGGTCTCCCGAGCCGCGCCCGTGCAGAGCGGAGACGCCCATCGGATCGCCGAGCCCCAACCGGTAGAAAGCGGCCACCCCCGGTTCATCGCGCGCGTCGTCCACCTTGTTGGCCGCTACCAGAAGGGGCTTGCCCGAGCGTCGCAGAACATCGGCCACGATGAGGTCGTCCTCGAGAACGCCGGCTGCCGCGTCCACGACGAGCATGATGACATCGGCGACATCGATGGCGACGTACGCCTGCTCTCCGGCGCGTGCCTCCAGGCCATCGGTCCCGGCCTCGAGTCCCCCGGTATCGACGACCTCGAACCGGCGGCCCGCCCATTCCGCAGAGAAGCCTCCCCGGTCGCGCGTCACGCCCGGTGTGGACTCGACGATCGCCTCGCGACGTCCCAGGATGCGATTCACCAACGAGGACTTGCCCACGTTGGGGCGTCCCACCACCGCGACGACGGGCAGGCGACGGCCTCCGGGCATCGTGTCGGTCACGGTCGCCCCTGCGCGGAGATCAAGCTCAACACTTCGGCGACGACCTCGTCCACGTTCCTGCCGGTCGAGTCGACGACGATGGCGTCCGGCGCTCGCACGAAAGGAGAAGCCGCCCTGGCCGCATCCGCTTCGTCCCTGGCGGCTATCGACGCTTCGAGCTCGGCCAGCGCCGCCGCGTCGTCGGTGTCCTGATCTGCAAGTCGCCGGAGGGCGCGCTCCCGAATGCTCGCGGTCAGAAAGATCTTGATGGCCGCGTCCGGAACGACGGCAGTCCCGATGTCCCGGCCCTCCATGACAACATCCCTCTGCGCTGCCAGCGCACGTTGTCTCTGAACCAGGACAGCTCGGACACCGGGCACCGCGGAGTAGGCCGACACCGCGCGCGTCACATCCGGCTCCCTTACCCGCTCGCTCACATCCCGGCCGTCGATCAGGATCCGGTCACCTTCGATGACGAGATCGATGTCTGCGGCAAGCCGCTCGACGGAGACAGCTTGGCCGGGCGCCACGCCCCGCTCGAGCGCCGCAAGCGCCACCCCCCGGTACATGGCTCCCGTGTCGAGGTGCCTGTATCCGAGGGCAGCCGCCAGCCGTCGGGCGACGGTGCTCTTCCCCGCCCCGGCGGGCCCGTCGATGGCCACAACGGTCATGGACGGATCTCCGATCCCGGGCCTGATCGCAGGGCCCCGAGGGACGTCAGGAAGCCCGGGAACGAGGTGTCTACGCAGTCCCAGCCTCTTATGGTCACCGGTCCGTCTGCTATCAGCCCGGCCACCGCGAGCGACATCGCCACCCTGTGATCACCCCCCGAGTCGACCTCCCCCGGCTGCAGTGTCGTGGGGCCCCCGATGGAGAGCCCGTCCGGGAGCGCCTCGACCTCGGCCCCGAGAGCAGCCAGCCCGGCAGCCATCGTTGCTATGCGGTCACTCTCCTTCACCCGCAACTCCCCCGCCCCCCGGATCAGGGTCCGGCCGGACGCCTGCGTCGCAATCACGGCCAGGATCGGCAGCTCGTCGATGAGGCCGGGGACCCCAGCCTCATCGACGGTCACCCCTCGAAGCTCCGAGGTCCGGGCCCGCAGGGTGCCCACCGGCTCCCCGCCCCAGTCGCCGGAATGCTCGACCTCGACGTCTGCGCCCATGGCGGCAAGCACCCCGAGGATCCCGGCGCGGGTCGGGTTGATGCCCACATCCGCGAGGGCGACGTCCGAGCCGGTGACGAGGACGGCGGCGGCGAGGATGAAGGCGGCCGACGACAGGTCGCCGGGCACCCGTCTGGGCCCTGCGCCCACCCGTCCGCCCCCCGCCACCGTGGCCGTGAGGGCGCTCCTGGCAACCGGGACACCCGACGCAGCCAGCATCCTTTCGGTGTGATCCCGGCTGGGACGCGGCTCGGTCACCGAGGTCGATCCCGGGGCGCCAAGCCCCGCCAGGAGCAGAGCGGTCTTGACCTGGGCGCTCGCCACCGGCAGCGAATGAACCCTGCCCGTCAGGTTGCTCCCCCGAACCATCAGGGGCGGGAGGCTGCCCTCGGCCCGCCCGTCGATGCGGGCGCCCATCGCCCGCAGGGGAGACACAACCCTGCCCATGGGTCGCCGGCGAAGCGACGCGTCCCCGGTGAAGACGAATGCGCCATTTGCGCCGGCGCAAACTCCGAGCAGACAGCGGAGGGTGGTCCCGGAGTTTCCCGCGTCGAGCACATCGTCGGGCTCGCGGGGGCCCTTCCCCCCCCAGCCCTCGATGTCAACTTGATCCTCATGCTCCGCCCACTGCACCGATGCCCCCAACCGGCCGAGCACCGTCGCGGTGGCGAGGACGTCCCGGCCCGGGTTCACCCCGGTGATGCGGGAATGGCCCGGGGCGAGGGCGCCCAGGATCAGGGCGCGATGGGAGATCGACTTGTCACCGGGCACCCGGGCGACTCCCCGCAACGCCCCCGAGGGCCCGGCCACCACGGTGGAGGACGGTTGCCTCGAGGAATCAGACGACATGGTGATTTATCAACTTCTCGTCAGACATCCTTGTCGACTCCCGACCGCTCCACCCTGTAACCCAGGGTGGCCAGGGCCGACGACAGCCGCTCGGCCGCATCCGCGCCCGCCACGATGAGCTCCAGACGGCCCTTACCCCCCTCACTCGAATGCACGATCCTTAGGTCCTCGATGTTGGCCCCCAATTCCCCCGCCGCCGTGGTCACCTCCGCCAGTACGCCGGGGCGATCGGGGATCATGGTCGACAGCGCCACCGGCGTTCCGGCAAAGGTTGGCTTAGCGAAGAGATCGAGGCGCGCTCGCCGCGCCGCGTCGAGGAACTCCCGCAGCTGCGCCCAGTCCCCTGCCTCGATCATCCCGCCGAGCCATGCCAGACGCCCCCGGAGAGCCCCCAATGCCTCGAGTACCGCTTCACGGTTCGACCGGAGAATGGCGATCCACAGGTCGGGGTTGCTCGCGGCGATGCGGGTCACATCACGAAAGCCCCCGGCCGCCAGTCCCAGGAGGGCGTCCCGATCCCCTGCCGTGGCTGCCGTGGTCACGAGAGCGCTCGCAGTGAGCTGGGGCAGGTGGCTCAGGCGGGCGACCAGCGTGTCGTGAACCGAAGGGTCGACCGCCACGGGCTTGGCCCCGAGCCGGGCGGCCAACCGGGCCGTCCCCCGGTAGGCGGCGGGCCAGGTTCTCTGGGTTGGGGTGAGGATCCACCAGGCCGAGTCGAACAGCTGCGCCTCAGCGGCCCCGATTCCGTGGCGCTCGGAACCCGCCATGGGGTGTCCACCGGCGAACCGTCCGCCGAAAGCCGCCTCTCCGTGGGCCACCACGTCGACCTTGGCGCTGCCGACGTCGGTGACTATCGCATCGTCGGCCACCGCGCCCGCCAGAGCGTCGCAAGCGACCGGGATCTGGTCGACCGGCATGGCCAGTACCACCAGATCGGCCCCGGACACCGCCTCTTCCGCCGAGGCGGCGACTGCGCTGACAGCGCCGATGTCCAGTGCCGCCTTCATGGCTGCGGGGTCGTTGTCGTACCCGACCACGGATACCGCCGCCCCCGACCGGCGCAGTCCGAGCGCGATCGATCCGCCGATGAGTCCGGTTCCCACCACCGCAACGTGCTCGGCCAAAATCTATACCTAACCTTGAGGGTTATTGAGGACCCGACCTTACCTACTCCGGTAGATCGCTCCGGAGCGAGCGGGCCTCTCCGAGATAGACGTGGCGGAGCGTACCGTAGTCCCTTTCAGTGTAGAGGTGCATGAGGACCCGGATGCAGCGGGGCATCGACCCCGGGACCTCTATCTCGCGTGCGCAGAGAAGCGGGATGTGATCGATCCCCAACCGGCGCGCCGCGGCGGCGGGGAACTCGGCCGTCAGGTCCGCGGTCGAGGTGAACACCAGGCTGACGAGATCCCCGGTCGCCACGCCGTTGCGTTCCAACATGGCCTCGAGCAGATCCTCGGTCGCCGCGACAATGGCACCGGCGTCGTCATGCGTGACCGTGGTCGCTCCTCTCAACCCCCGAACCCGCTCGGTCACGCCCTCACCCCCTTTGGCGAGGGATGTCTACTTGTAGAGTTATCGACTTGGCGATAGGTCACTTTGGCTACAATCCACAGGCTCGGTAAAGGGATCGCGCCTCCTCGTGGCCCAGACGCCTCAGGGTGCCCGGTCTGAGGTGGCCCAGCATCACCGGGCCCACCGCCGTTCTCACCAGGCGCTTCAACGGGTGGTCGAGGGATTCGAACATCCGTCTCACCTGACGGTTGCGACCTTCCCTGAGCTCGATCTCGACCAGGGTGCCCCCGGGCCAGCGTTCGACCAGGCGCAGCCGGGCTGGGCCGGTCATTCCGTCGTCCAACCGGACGCCCCCGGCAAGCGCCTTCAGGGCACGGTTGCCGACGGTCCCCCGAGCGTAGGCGAGATAGACCTTGGGCACGCCGAAACGGGGATGCGTCAGTCGATGGGTGAGCTCCCCGTCGTTGGTGAGAAGGAGGGCGCCCTCCGAGTCCATGTCCAGCCTGCCCACGGGCCACACCCGCTGAGGCGTCTCGACGTAGTCCAGGACGGTGGGCCGCCCCTCGGTGTCGGCCGCGGTGGTCACAACGTCAATCGGCTTGTTGAACAGGTACCAGACCAGATCCGCCTTGAGGGGCACACGTGAACGGTCAACTGCAACTTCATCCTTTGCCGGATCGATCCTCTGTCCCAAGACGGCCAGGTGCCCGTTCACCGTGATGCGGCCCGCCTTGATCTGGTCTTCAACCGAACGCCGCGATCCGATGCCCGCCCTGGCGAGCACCTTCTGCAGCCTCTCGCCTTCGGGACTCACGCTCCCGGGGACAGCTTCGACTCCATCTCCTCCACTGCTTCCGAGTCCGGGATGAAGGTTGCCAGAGCCGGCAAATCGCCCGTCGAGCGCAAGCCCATCCGCTCGAGGAACCCCCGGCTGACGGTCAGCATCAGGGGGGCTCCCGGGCCACTGTCTCGACTCGATTCCGTGATCAGGTCCCGCTGGAGCAGCGTCCTCACCACCCCGTCGGAGTCGATCCCCCTGATCTCGGCGATCTGCGCCCGTGAGATCGGAGCCCGGTAGGCGACGATGGATAGTACCTCCAGCGCCGCGCCGCTCAGGCGGGCGGACTTGCGCTCCCTGACGAAGCGCTCGAGCCACGGAGCACAGTCGGGGTGGCTGTAGAACCGCCACCCTCCTGCGACCTCGCGCAGGACGAAGCCTCGATCCTCTTCGGCGTAGAGTCGGGCGAGCTCCCGAAGTGAAGCCTCAACCTCTACTCGAGGGGTCTCCAGCACCTCCCCGATATGCCCGGCCGGTAACGGCTCGTCCGCCAGGAGCAGGATCGCCTCCAGGACCTTGCGCTCGGGAACCGTCATCCGCCCCTCCCCAGTGAATAGTCCTCGGCGGCGTCCAGGGCCGCCGACACGTCGGCCTCTCCCGTCCATGCAGCTTCGATCGCGCCGAAACGCTCCTTCTGATCGAGGTCCACGGCCCCGGCCTTGAACAGCTCGAGCAGGGCGAGAAAGCGGGCCACGACATCGATGGGTGTCAGACGCGCCCCACACAGTTCCTCGAGGGTTGCCCGCCCCCTGCGCCCGAGCTCGGAGGCCACCTCGAGGATTGCCTCTCTGACGGAAACCGTCGCGGGGAGCTCGAAGAAGCCATCGAGCTCGGGCGCAGGGGGCCCGGGGGCCAGTGCCCCTGCCGCGGCGCGGGCGAGGTCTTCGGGAGAGGTACCCGCGAGAAGGTCGGGCGCAAGGTCCACCAGGTGCGGCTCAAGACCTGCCGTGCGCCCATGCCAGGCGGCGCCGATCTCGAGGCCGGCCGCAATCCACGTTCCCGCCTCCCGATAGGTGGCGCACTCGAGGAGGCGGGCGAGCAGCAGGTCGCGCCCCTCGAGGAGGGCCGTATCCACTTCGTCCGTCTCCCGGGCGGGGAGCAACCGGCTGCTCTTCAGCTCGAGCAAAGTCGCCGCCACCACCAGGAAACCGGTGGACGTCTCGAGGTCGGTCGTCTCCATTCGGGCGAGCACCCCCATGTACTCATCGGTGATGGCCGCCAGGGGGACGTCGTAGATATCCACCCGCCTGCGCCCGATCAGATTGAGCAACAGGTCGATGGGACCCTCGAACACCTCGAGCTTCACCTCATGGGGCAACCGGGACCTTCCTATCTACTTGTCGATTTGTCTATCGAAACACGCTTCCCCTTGGAGCCGAGCCTATCTCCGGATCCGTCCGGCGGGCGGGATTCAGCTCCCTGCAGATGCACGCGTCGCGCGTGGGTGGGCCGAGGCCGGCAGCCCCTGCCCGAGGCCCGTCCGGGCCCTCACCTCGTCCATGGTCGGACCGGCGACCTCCGCCGCCCTGGCCGCTCCGGTGGACAGCACGCGCCGGATCTCCGAGGGGTCCGCGAGCAGGTCGGCGTAACGATCCCGGATCGGGGCCAGGCGCTCTATCAACGCCTCGGCGAGAGCGGTCTTGAAGTCGCCGTAACCCGATCCCGAAAAGCGGTGCGCGATGGCGGGGACATCCGACCCGTCCACGACCGAGAAGATCGTGAGCAGGTTCGTGAGGGCCGGTTTATCGTCGCCTGCCGCGACCTCCCGCCCCGAGTCCGTTACCGCCGAACGCACCTTCTTCAGGATCGTGTCGGGGGAATCCACCAACAGGATCTTCGAGCCGGGGCGCGCGACGGACTTGCTCATCTTCTGGGTCGGATCGTCGAGGCTCATGATGCGAGCACCGGCGGGGGAAATCAACGGCTGCGGCACCATGAAGGTGTCTCCGAAGGTGGAGTTGAAACGCACCGCCAGGTCTCTCATCAACTCGATGTGCTGGCGTTGGTCCTCGCCCACCGGCACTGCGTGGGCCTTGTACAGGAGCACGTCGGCCGCCTGAAGCACAGGGTAGGTGAAGAGACCGACCCCGACCGACTCGGTTTCGCCCTTGGACTTCTCCTTGAATTGAACCATCCGGCGGAGCTCGCCCATGCGTGCGACGCAGCTCAAGACCCAGGCGAGCTCGGGGTGCTCCCCCACCTGCGACTGGACGAACAGAATCGACCTGGCGGGATCAACCCCGCAGGCAAGGAGCAGAGCTCCGGTTTTCAGGGTTGTCTCCCTCAGCGCGGCCGGATCCCACGGCAAGGTCATCGCATGGAGATCAACGATGCAGAAAAAAGACCGGTAGCTCTCCTGCAGCCCGACCCAGTGGCGGACCGCGCCCAGATAGTTCCCCAGGTGCAACTCGCCATCGGGCTGGATGCCGCTGAAAACCCTCTGCCTGCCCTCTTCTGAGCTCATGGATTCCTTTATGAGGTGGGTGGTTCTTGTGGGACCGGCCGCGTTCGGGCCGGCGCAGCCTAGAATACCGAGCACTCATGGGTGGCCTTCTCTCTCTCCTGCGCACCGATCCGCTGGTGTTCGTCCTGCTCTCGGCATCACTGCTGGGCGCAATCGCCCTGCACGAGTACGGGCATGCACTTGCCGCGGACCTCCAGGGGGACCGGCTCCCACGCGCCATGGGACGCCTGACCCTGAACCCCATGCGCCATCTCGACCCGATCGGCACCATTGCGATATTCCTAATCGGCTTCGGATGGGGCAAGCCGGTCGAATTCCGGACCCAGGCCCTGTCGTCGCAGCGGTTCGGGGCCGCAATCGTGGCGCTTGCAGGGCCGATGATGAACCTCTTGCTGGCGGTGCTCGGTGCCGTTGCACTTCTGATCCTGTCGCCGTCCACCTCGACCGGCACCCTGTTCCTTTTCCTGAGGATCTTCATCCGGATCAACGTCGTCCTGGCCGTCTTCAACCTCATCCCGCTGCCGCCCCTCGACGGCTCGAGGCTTCTGACGATCTTCCTGCCCCCGAACCGGCAGAACATCATCTTCTTTCTGGACCGTTACGGCTTTGTCATCCTGCTGGCGATCCTGTTTTTCGGAGGGTTCACGATTCTCAGTCCGATCATCGACACCGTTGAAGGCTGGGTTCTAACGATCGCGGGTTTCTAGGGCGACGGTCATGCTCGGCGCGCCTCGAGACGCCGACATCCGTCCAGGCGCCGTAACCGGCGCGTAGCCCGTCGTCCTACGCTGTTGCCTCGGCCGGCCGATCGCCTCCGGACATCAGGCGCATGGCGAAAACCGCCATCGTTACCAGGATCGAAACCCCCATGATCGGCGCAAAGATGTGTTTCAACAGCTCTGCTTGCATTAACAAACCCGCCACGAAACCGATCAATCCGGCGTTCACTCCATAGAAAGCCACGCTGGCCACCCACGGCCGTTCCGCCTCCGCCCCGCCCGACCACGTATCGATCAATCCGAACAGGGCGTTTGTCATCACTCCGATGAAAACCGAGTGATCGAGGGCAAAGAGCAGCCACGAGGGCACCGCCTCGAAGTCGTCCGCATAGTTGACGATCAAATAAGCGAGCAGCAGGACGTTCGCGACCAGGAACAGGGCACTGGTCGCAAACAGCCGTTTGCTCCCCGCAGAGGACCACTCCGCCCCCGCAAGTTGCTTTCGGATCCGCACCAGGAAGATGCCCACACCGATCACCTCGCACGGGACGTTGAGCGTCAGAAGCGGAAAGACATCCAGAAGGATGCCGAGCATGAGGGTGATTCCGCCGAGGAACAGCAGCGCAACCTGCACCACACCCGCCTTGTCGGCCGACATCGGCTTCGGAGAGGGCACCAGCCGCCACTCAGTGATGGCCATCCCCGCCAACAGGAGGTAGCCGATGACCATGGTGGCCGGATGACCGGCGAACAGGCGCGTGGAGATGTCCACTCCCGCAGTCTGGAGTCCCAGCAGCACCCCGAGGATCGCCCCGATAACGAGGCTGGTGAGCGCCGCCAGCATCGCCAGGTGCGGGATCGTCATCGCGATCTGTTTGCGGCTGCTGAGCGCCCACCCATGGAACGCTCCGATGGCGAGCAGTGTGAGGGTTCCGAGGACCACCCTCAGGGTGGTGTTGCCGATGAAGAAGGCGGCCGCATACAGGGTGATCAGGACCGCGGACAATGTGGCGGTGGACTTTGCCCGGCGTAACTCACCTTCGGACAGGGTGCGGTTCTCGGAGAACATCCACAGCGCTGCGCCGAACACCGACAGCGTTATCCACCCAAGCGTCCCCGCGTGTACGTGGGTGAGCAGCTGATTGTGACTGAACTCGACAAGATCGAGCCCGTTGAAGATACCGATCAGCACCGTGACCGTGAACAGGGCCATGGCGTTCAGGAACAACGCCCCTGCGCTTCCGGCCAACTGCCACGTTCGGGTCTGCGTCTTCACCACCCGGTCTCCTCTCGCCGTTTCAATCCGGCGAGCCGACTCTCCCAGAGACCGCCGGGGAGTGCAAGCACTGAGGCGGCCCCGGCTATGGTCTTGGCCAATAGTCTTCGGGAAAGTGGAGGTGGGTCACATGGCCGATCAGGTGCAGAGTGTAGTCAAGATAATCGAGCTCGTCGGAAGCTCGCCGAACTCGTTCAGCGAGGCGGTGAAGAACGCGGTGAAGACAGCGTCGCACTCGGTCCGCAACATCCAGGGGGTGGAGGTGATCGGGAGCACCGCCGACGTCGGCGCCGACGGCGAGCTGTCGCTCTACAAGGTGCACTGCAAGGTCGCGTTCGTCATCGAGGGATCCGAGGGGTCCCTCTCCTAACGCTCCTGGCGAAGTTGGCGAAGGAGAACTGAATCGGCGCCGCGCGTCTCGAAGTCCTCGAGGATGTAGGCGAGGGCCGACCGGACCATCCGTCCCCGGTCGGCGGCGACACCGTGCTCGGCCCGCAAGTTCAACCGTGCTCGTTCGAGCGCCATCAGGTCCTGGGCGGTGCAGTAGAAGGTGACCTTCTCGTCGTGTTTCGGGCCCTTCTTGATCCCCCCCGTAGTAGAGGCGTCCTCGGCGACCTGGAGACTTGTCGACTTGTCGACTTGTAACCCCGGTCGGTCCGAAGGTTGGGCCCGGCGTTCCTGGGCCGTGGTGGGTCGGAACAGCTCGTCAGCTCCAGGCAGGCTGGCGCGGGGAGACACGGTCCATCACCTCCCGCGCAAGCTTGCGGTAGGCGGCCGTTCCGGGCGACGCCGGTGCATAGCTCAGGATCGGTTCGCCCGACACCGGGGCCTCCGCGAAACGGATGGTCTTTCGGATCACCGTGTCGAACACAACGCCGCCGAACGCCTCCCTCACCCTCTCGAGCACCTCCTTGCTGTGAAGCGTGCGCACGTCGTACATCGTCGCCAGTATCCCGTCCACCTCCAATGATGGATTCAAGCGCTGCCTGATCCGTTCGATCGACTCCATCAGGTTGGCCATGCCCCGCAGGGCGTAGTACTCACACTCGAGTGGCACGAGCACGCCATGAGCCGCCGTCAGGGCATTGACCGTAAGAAGCCCGAGGGAGGGAGGACAGTCCACAAGAATAAGGTCATAGTTAAGGGTTAGGGGTTCCAGGATCCGTTTGAGGCTCTGCTCCCGCGCCACCTCCTGCACGAGCATGAGCTCCGCCGCTGCCAGGTCGACGTTGGAGGGAAGGAGGTCCACTCCGGGGACGACGGAGCCCAGGACCACGTCGTGGACGTCGCAGGACGGGTCCAGCAGCGCGTTGTACACCGAGACTTCGAGACCTCCGGGCTCGATCCCCAAGCCGAGTGCGCAACCGCCCTGGGGATCGAAATCGACCAGGAGGATCCGTTGATCGAGCTCGGCGAACGCCGCCGCCAGATTGATGGCCGTGGTGGTCTTACCCACCCCGCCTTTCTGATTGGCGAAGGCGATGATGCGAACGGTCCCTGGTCCTTGCGCCTCCACAGGCCTCCCACCGGCTCGAGAAAGTGCCCACTTGTCGACAAGTCCGCTTGTCCCCAGGTGAGGGTAATGGAAGCGGGCGCCGACCACAAGGGTGTTTAGCGAGTCCGTTCCCCCGAACTTGCGTCGCCGGGGGACAACTTGTCTACAAATCAATAAGTCGATCAGGCGCCTAGTAGACTGTTGTCCCAGGCGTTGATCAGAGCGACTTCAACATGTCGTGCGCCCACGAGGTACCCGGGCCCGATGTCCCCACGCCCAGGAGCTCGGCGACGGTTGCACCGCAATCGGCGAACGACGCCCGCGTGCCCAGCGCCACCCCCGCTGCAATCACAGGGCCGGCGCACAGAACCGGGACCCGTTCGCGCGAGTGATCGGTGGACGGAGTGGTGGGATCGTTCCCGTGATCGGCCGTCACGATCAGCACATCCTCAGGCCCGAAGGACCCGAGTATGTCCGGGAGGCGCGCATCGAAGCTCTCTAACGCTTTCGCGTAGCCTTCGACATCGTTGCGGTGACCATAGGACTGGTCGAAGTCCACCAGGTTGGCCCAGACGAGGCCCCGTTCGAGCTCGTGGAGCTCCTCGAGGATGGCGTCGACCCCCTCCTCGTTCGAGCCCGTGGGATGGGACGAGGTCACTCCCCTTCCGCCGAAGATGTCGGAGATCTTCCCCACCGCCCGGACCTCGAGGCCGGCGCCCGAGATGTCGTCCAGGACGGTGCTTCGGGGAGGCAGGACCGAGAAATCATGACGGTCGCTCGTGCGGATGAAGCTTCCGGGGTTGCCCTCGAACGGCCTTGCGATGACCCGCCCAACCTCATGAGGCCCCCGGAGGAGGTCTCGGGCGAGCCTGCACATGTCGTAGAGCCTCTGGAGTGGCACCACGCCGACGTGAGCGGCGATTTGAAACACGCTGTCACCCGAAGTGTAAACAATAGGTTTACCTGTGGACATGTGCTCGGCGCCGAGCCTATCGATGATCTCGGTGCCGGAGGCCGCGACGTTGCCCAGCGTTCCAATTCCGATTCCGTGCTCGAAGGGCTCCATAACCTCGGCCGGGAACCCGTCGGGGTAGAGCGGGAACGGAGTGTCCAGTACGACGCCCGCAATCTCCCAATGACCTGTGGTTGTGTCTTTTCCCGGCGAGAGCTCGGTCATGCACCCATAGGCCCCGGCAGGTTTCTCCGCCCGGTCCACGCCCTCCACCGAGGCGACGTTGCCCAACCCCAGTCGCGCCAGGCCGGGCAGGCTGACACCACCGACGGCACGGGCCAGGTTGGGCAAGGTCGCCGACCCGGCATCCCCGAACTCCCGGGCGTCGGGAGCCCCACCTATCCCAACCGAATCCAGGACGATGAGGACCACCGCACGCACCCCGGTTGCGTCTGTCGTCCCCGTCGTTCGATCGTCCATCGCCCCACTCCTTCGCCACAAGGTATCCGGTACGGAAATGAACGCTACCCCGCCGTCGTGCCCGGCGCCGCTTTGGTCCCCCGTCCATCCCGGTCAGTGGTTGCGGGCGCGGGGGTGCGACGTCAGGTAAACCTCTCTGAGCCGACTCTGACTCACCAGGGTGTAGATCTGGGTGGTGGTCAGGCTTGCATGACCCAGGAGCTCCTGCACGACGCGGATGTCGGCTCCGGCATCAAGCATGTGGGTGGCGAATGAGTGTCTCAGCGTGTGCGGGGATACCGCCTCGCCGAGCCCGGCCACGCGCGCATATCCCTTGAGTAGCTTCCAGGCGCCCTGCCGGGTGAGCCGCCCTCCCCGAGCGTTCAACCACAGTGCTCCGGAGGATGCGCCGGCGGGGGCTCGCGTCGCCAGGTCCGGGCGGGTGATGGTGAGATAGGCGCCCACCGCCGTACAGGCGATGCGTCCGAGGGGAACGCGCCGGGCCTTCCCACGCTTAGGGGTTCTCACGAGCACCGAGCCTTCCTCCAGATCGAGATCGTCGACGTCGAGGCTCACGAGCTCTGAGATGCGAAGTCCCGCACCGTAGAGCGTCTCGAGGATGGCGCTGTCCCTCCTGCCCATGGGAGCCTCCGACGGCAGTTCGATGAGCTTGACCACCTGCTCCACCGCGATCGCCTTCGGGAGCGACAGCGGGCGTTTCGGCGCGCCGACCTTGGCAGTCGGGTCCACGGAGAGCTGGCCTTCACGGACGAGCCACCGGTAGAAGACCCTTACGGTAACGAGCATCCGGGCCACCGTCGCCGGACGGTAGGCCCGGCGCGCCGGCGGTCGGCCAGATCTGAGCCGCGCCAGATACTCCGTGACCTGCTCTGGAGCTACCCTGCCGGCGTCGACGCCGGCGAGGCCGCAGAACTCCCTCCACCTGCCCAGATCACGCCGGTACGACGAGATGGTGTTGTCCGACAGTCCCCGTTCTATCTGTGAGTGGACCATGAACTCGTCGATCCATCGATCGAGAGGCTCCAGACGGGAAGCGGCGTCAGATGAGATCGTCGATGGAAACCGACTCGAGGCCATGGGCTTCGCCGACGGGGGCGTAGGTCAACGACCCCCGATACGCATTGACGCCTTCCGCCAGCGCGGGATCACGTTTCACCGCGTCCACGAAGCCCCTGCCGGCCAGTGCCGACACGTACGGCAGCGTTGCATTGGTGAGGGCATACGTGGATGTGTGTGGAACGGCGCCGGGCATGTTACCCACGCAGTAATGGACGACGTCGTGCATCACAAAAGTGGGATCAGAGTGCGTCGTCACAGTCGATGTCTCGAACGATCCCCCCTGATCGATCGCGATGTCGACCGCAACCGCCCCGGGCCGCATCTCTTCGACGATGTCCTCCGTGACGACCTTGGGGGCCAAGGCCCCGGGCACGAGTACGGCGCCGATCACGAGGTCCGCGGATACAACCGCCTCCTCGACCGACAGCCGGTTCGACGCAATCGTGAGAATCCTTCCTTTGTGTATCTGGTCGATGTCACGAAGCTTGTTGATGTTGGTGTCGAGCACGACGACCTCGGCCTCCATGCCCTGGGCGATCCACGCCGCGTTCATCCCCGCCATCCCTGCGCCGATGATCACCACGCGCGCCGGCCGGACTCCCGAGACGCCCCCCATGAGGACACCCAGCCCACCATTGCCGCGTTCGAGATAGTGAGCCCCGACATGGGGCGCCATGCGTCCGGCGACCTCGCTCATGGGGGCCAGCAGCGGCAGGGAACCGTCCGCCAACTCGACTGTCTCGTACGCAACCGCAGTGGTGCCGGCCTCCAAGAGAGCTTCGGTGACATCTTTCGCAGCAGCAAGGTGAAGATAGGTGAAGAGGACGAGGCCATCGCGCAAATGGTGGAACTCCTCGGGTATCGGCTCTTTGACCTTCAAGACCATGTCGGCGTCTGCGAAAAGGGTGTCCGCGTCGGCGACGATCGACGCACCGGCACGCTCGTACTGTTCATCGGAGATGCTGGAGCCGGAGCCGGCCGATCTCTCGATGAGCACCTCATGATCATCGACCACGAGCTCGCGGACACCTGAAGGTGTTATCGCGACTCGGTACTCGTTGTCCTTGACCTCTTTCGGCACCCCCACCTTCATGTTCGGAACCCTACTTCAAGTCGACTGCCGAGAACGTATCGCTCTTTGCACCGGTAACGGTTAGAACCCGGCGTTCAATTGCAGCTCCGATGAAATCATGGAACAAGGGATGCGGACGGTCGGGTCGGCTCTTGAACTCGGGGTGGAACTGGCTGCCCACGAACCAAGGATGGCCGGTCAACTCGATCATCTCGACGAGGGTGCCGTCGGGTGACTCGCCCGCCGCAACAAGACCGGCGCGCTCGAGACGCGTTCTCCACCGGGGATTTACCTCGTAACGGTGACGATGGCGCTCGTAGATCAACTCGCGGTTATATGCCAGTGCGGCTTTGGAGCCGGGGTTGAGGCGGCACGGGTAGGCGCCGAGACGCATCGTTCCGCCGAGCGCGCCCAGGTCCTGGCCCGCAAGGATATCGATGACCGGGTACTCCGTAGAGCTGTCGAACTCAGTGGAGTTTGCGCCGTCGAGCCCGGCGACATGACGCGCGAACTCGATTACGGCGCACTGCAATCCGAGGCAGAGCCCCAGAAACGGCACCTGCTGCTCGCGCGCCCAGCGCACCGCCTGAACCTTTCCTTCGATGCCACGAACGCCGAACCCGCCCGGCACGAGAATGCCGTCGAGACTTCCCAGAGTTTCCTGCAGGTCGTCGGTTTCAAGGCTGTCGGACGGTATCCACGCGATGTCCACCGGAGCCTCGTGCGCAAAGCTGGCGTGTTTCAACGCCTCGACAACCGACAGATAGGCATCGGGCAGGCGCACGTACTTCCCGATGAGACCAATACGCAATGCGCCTCCGCCGGCCGGCGAGAACCCGGGGGCAGGCGCCGAGATCGTCTTATCGATGCGCGCGACTAGCTCTTTCCAATCCGTCAGATCCGGCGCGCCGGCGTTGTCAATGCGGAGATGGTCCACGACGAAATCATCGAGGCCCTCCGATTGCATGACCAGGGGAATCTCGTAGATGTTGGTGGAGTCGACAGCGGACACGATTGCGTCCGTCTTCACGTCACACAGGAGCGATATCTTTCGCTTCAACTCCTGGCCGATCGGCCGGTCGGATCGACAGACGATCGCGTCCGGCTGAATCCCCACACTGCGAAGCTCACGTACCGAGTGTTGCGTCGGCTTTGTCTTGATCTCCTCGGCGGGCGCCATGTACGGCACAAGCGTGACGTGGATGTAGCAGGTCTCGTCACGGCCGAGCTCGGTTCTCAACTGACGTATGGATTCGAGGAACGGAAGCGATTCGATGTCACCCACCGTGCCGCCGATCTCGGTGATAAGCACGTCCGCAGCGCTGTCTTCGCCCAGGGCAAGAATGCGCTCTTTGATCGCGTTGGTTATGTGCGGAATCACCTGGACGGTATCCCCAAGGAACTCGCCTCTGCGCTCCTGTGCGATAACTGACTGATAGATGGCGCCGGTCGTGACGTTGGATGTCTTGAACAGATTCTCATCCGTCAGGCGTTCGTAGTGGCCGAGATCGAGGTCGGTCTCGCCCCCGTCCTCGGTTACGAAGACCTCGCCATGCTGGAATGGATTCATCGTCCCCGGGTCTACGTTGATGTAGGGATCGAGCTTCTGCATCATGACCCTGAGCCCACGCGCCTTGAGCAGACGCCCGAGCGAGGCCGCCGTAAGCCCTTTCCCCAGGCTCGACACCACGCCACCCGTCACGAAAACATGCTTCGCCACCAGACCTCCCATCCTTTTAGGTCGCGTTGTCCGCTCTCTGAGCGGTGACGCCCCAGAGATCTGGACGAGGCAGAGCCGTTCCACGGGGTGTCGTCCCACGATAACGTGCCGTGGACTCCGGCCGCCTCATTTGCGGCCCAATCGGTCGACCGCCCTGAGCCATCGCGTCCTGTCGATAGCGCTCGAGAACGACCATTTCTCGGAGGCGAGGTTCCCGGCGAGAAGGAGGGCGACGGCAAGGAGCAGCCCCGGGGTCGACAGCGAGGCGCCGAGACCCAATCCCATCACCGCGCCGAGTGGGTTGGCCCCGGCGTCTCCGAGCATCGCCCGCTCACGCAGGTCCGCCCCGAGGCAGCCGATCAGGGCCCCGGCCAGCGGCGCGGCCGCCACGGCCCACACCGGATCCCCCCAGATCAGGAGGGGGACGGTGCCGAGCAGCCATACCTTCCCGGCGCGCCCCGGTGCCCTGTCGGTCAGATTGAGGAGATTTGCCCCCAGCGCCACCGCAGCACCTACCACGAGGACCATCACCCCGCTGCTTACGAGAGCGCCCGCCGCCAGGCCCGCGAGCCCCCCGGTCACGAGCTTGACCAGGCCCCCGGTCACGCGCCCCGCCCAAGCCGCCCGCAGGTGGCCCCGGAAGCCTCTGTCCGGCTCGTCCCCCCGGCGATCGTCCAAGCTCCCTGCAAGGCTCAAGGCGACTATCAGGATCGACGTCCCTGCCGTCACCGGGCCCGCGATGGCGGGCCCCCACCCGACCGCGCCGGCCATCGCCACCAGGGCCATCCCGGCCATCGCTCCCAGTGCCAGGGGCCCCCCGAGGACCACCGGAACCCGCCGGCCGTTGACGTTGGTGCGCATCGAGCGCGCCGGAGGCGCCTTGATGCGCACGGCCACCAGCGCCTTTCCGATCGCATACCCCGCCAGCGCCCCGCCCAGTGCCGTTACTGCCGCGTCCGGGGTCACACCGCCTCCTGCCTCGCGACGTGGAGATGAACCATCAGAGCCATGGGCACCAGGAACGAAAGAATTACCGCCGGGATGACGATCCCCGAGTCGTTTAGGGCAAACCCGAGCAGCGAGAGCCCCAGGCCCCCGAGAAGCCCTGCGCGCAGTCGTGGGGCCGCGATCGCCAGACGGTGCCAGCGGCCCCTGGGACGGCCCAGCAGCCAGGCAAGCGCCACGAGGGCGGGAGGGACGAAGTAGGTGTAGATCGTCGTGCGGAAGACCCGAAGATTGGCCTCGGCCTTACGGTGGACCGTGTCCAGGAGGACGGTCACCCCGCGGTCCCGCACGTCGAGGAAGAGGCGCGCGAGATGAGTCTGGGATTGTGGGGGCCTTACAAGATCGAGGGCCAGGAAGGCAATGAGGAAGATCACCGCACCGACGGCGCAAAGGGCGATGGGCCGGACGCCGAGGCGGCGCCCGGCCAGCAGCACCCAGGCGATGCCGAGACCGGGGACAAGCGCAATCACACCGCCCACATCACTGCCCAACTGCGGCGCGCCGTCCAACACCACGACAGAGACGAACAGGGCCGCAACCGCCCATAGCGCCGGGGCGCTCCCGTTGAAGCGGTGGACAATCAGAGCGCCGGTCAGGAGGGTTGCGGCTCCAAGCGCCGCAAAGCCGGTGTTCCCGAGGCCGGCGAATCGTCCGGCGATGATCGGTGTGTAGCCGAACACGGTGTTGAACTGCAGCGGCGCGCCGACGAACAGGTCTACAGCGGTCACCACGGTAGTGAGCGCAGCCATCCCCAGAAGCCGGTCGAGTGGCGCCCGAATCGAGCCGACGGTCACCGCCACCAGCGCCCCGTCGATGAGGGCGAGCAGCAGCCAGTAGCCGGGGCGCCCCAGGACATGGCCGGCGAACAGGCCGGCGAGATAGGTAGCCACGAAGAAGCCGACCACCGCCAGGGCAGCGAGCTCGAGGGCGGTCTCGACCAGCCCGTTGTGGTTTTCGCCCTCGCCGCCGCGTTCGCGCCACCCCAACAAACCCACCGCTCCGAGGTAGAGGAACACCTGGAACACGACGTAGGCCGAGGAGATCTCGGCCTTGACCGATTCGATGAAGACCGACTCGGCGTCGAGCTCCACGGCTTCGCCCACGAGGTCGGGCGACCCTGCGTCGACGGCCGTCCACGGGGTACCGTTCATCACCGGCGGCTGCTCGTACCCGGAATGGCTCAGCGCGGTGGGGGCGACATCCGGCAGGGTCACGAGTCCCCTCCGCCTCGTCGACGCCGATTCGAGGGTCGAACCATGTGGGAAACCCGGGCCGACCGCAACGGCAACACCGAGATGCGCCTCCCCGGCCCATGCCGGCGACGTCGGCGACAGGATCAACAACAGGTCCCGGTCGAGATCGAGCCTGTCGAGGAGGTGGCCGAGAAGCCGGTCGGCGGCCTCGAGCGCCCGTGCCCGGTCGGCGGCGAGCGTCCGGCCGGTGGTCCACGCCAGACGGTCGGCCCGGGTCAGGTCGCCCTGATCGATCACCACCGACGCGCACGGCAGCCGGAGCGCGTCGTCGACGGCGGCCCCCATCGAAGACGGGTCGGACCGAACCCCGAACGGCGCTCCGGGCGCATCCTCCAGGAGCCCGGGCGACACCGCGGATCGAGCCACGATCCCCCGTTCGTCCATCGCCGCATAGAGGGTCCAGCGCCCGGCGCGCGCAGGTGTCGGGAACGGCCGTCCGGGATCTCCGTTCCCGACGGCCACCAGGGGCTGCGGTGCGATTGCCTCGCCCCACGCACCCGGGCGTCCTCCGTAGCCTGCGAGCTTCGCCCTGGCCCGGAGCTCCTCGAGCCCGGCGACGCGGCCATTCGGGCTCAGGACGGCGTCCTTCATCGAGGGCCCCGGCCCTCCCCCGAGCCCGGTCGTGGCCCCCGGGACGAAGCCGGCATCCAGGCGGCTCCCCGCACCGATGGAGGCGAACCCGGAAGCGTAGGAGGTCCGGGAGCTGATCGTCCGAACCGACATCGATCCGGCCGCACCCAGCCCTACCGCCTCGATGAGAGCGGGTGGGTCCCAGCGCTCCACATCCGCCCACGTCACACCCGGAAGGGTGAACACGATGACCCGCCGGCAGCCGGCCGAGGCGGTTTCCCCAGCGTGCGCCCGGGTGGGGACGAAACATGACAGCAGGATCCCGCCGAGGATCGCCGCGACCGGGCCCTTAAGCCGCATCGATTCCACCCACGTAGGCACGGCGCAGGCGATCGAGCATGGACTCGGTGGAGAAGTCACGCGCCAGCCGGGCCTGTGCGGCGGCTGCGTATCGAGCGCCCTCCTCCGGCGACGCGAGCACGTCGGCGACGGCCGCGGCGAGAGCGAACGAATCACCCGAGGGGACCAGACGCCCCGATACCCGATCGGAGATCAGCTCGCCCATCCCTCCGACATCGGTCGCCACCACCGGCGTACCCAGCACGACCGCTTCCTGTACAGCCAGGGCAACCGCCTCCCACTTGGACGAGAGGCAGAAAACGTCCGCGGCGGCAACATGGCCGGCGATCTCGTCCCGCCATCCGAGGAACCTGGCCCTGTCCGCCACACCGAGACGAGCGGCAAGGCTACGGAGCTCACCTTCCAGGGGCCCGTCCCCCAGGATCGCCAACACCACGTTGGAGGGAAGCTGCGCCAAAGCCTCGAGCATGATATCGAGCGCCTTCTGGGGGGCCAGGCGCGCCGTAGTCACCATCAGCCGGGCCTCGTCGGCCAGGCCAAGTTGGCGCCGTACCTCTCCGGCCGGTGGCATCCTCGTCGGTGCGGTTCCAACTCCGAGATGCAGCACCTCGATCTTACCGGCCGCCCCCGGGACGGTCGCCCTGAGATGCTCTGCGATCTCGGTCGAGGGGGCGAAGGTGCGGTCGCTCAACCGCACCGCCAGACCCTCGGCCCTGCGATACACGAGCGCCCGCGGGCCCCCCACGATGTCCGGGCGGATGAGGTTGTGGACCGAGACGATCACCGGGACCCTCGAGCCATCGCTCCCGCGACGACCCCGAACCGCCAGCGAGGCATCGATCCCCGCCCTCAGACCGTGTGCGTGAACCATGTCGTAGCGGCCCCGGGTGATGATCGACCGCAGCGTCCTGATCGCCCCCGGATGTCCCCGAACCGGCCCGTCGGGGATCATCACCTCGCACACCGGCTTTCCCATCGAGACGGGCAGATCCGCCGGTCCCGCCACATCGATCCGGAGGTCACCGTGACCGTCGAGACCTTCCACCACACGGGCCACGTGACGGCCGATACCCCCTGCAGAACGCCCGAGGACCTCGAGAATCCGCCGCTCCTGACTCATGATCGCCTTACCAGTGCGACGGCGCGTCCCAATTCGACCGAGTGCAGCCTTGCCATGGCGCCGAGATACACCACCGCCCCGATCACACCGGTGGCCGCGAGATTCGCAAGGGCCTGAACCTTGGAGGTTTCGGGAAGGAGACCATGCACTGCGACCATGGCCACCAGCGCCGCGCCCCCGACGATCAACGAGCGCGCGACGGACGATTTGAGCCCGGCTCCAAAAACACGTCCGGCGCGCCCCGACAACGTGTGGGTGAGGATGGCCGCCCCGGCGAGAAACGCCGCCGAGTGGCCGACGGCGAGTCCGGGCACGGCCCAGTGGTCGCCGAGCAAGTAGAAGAGCGCCGACCCGAGAGCGCTGGAGATCACGACCGTGATCGCATTGACAACCGCAGGCGTCCGGGCGTCGCCGAGCGCGTAGTAGGCGCGGGTGAGAACCAGAAAGGCCGAATAGGCGGGGAGCCCGATCGCAAACGCGGCGAGCACTCGCGCCACGAGGCCGGCGCCGGACACGGTCATGACCCCATATTCCAGCGTTACCCGGGCAAGGGGGCCCGCAGCCACAAACAAAAGGGCTGCGGTTGGAATGAGAATGAAGAACAACATCGCCAAGCCATCCTGCAGGCGGGTTAGGTACGCGCCTTCTTCCTTCTTGGCCACGTGCTCGGACATTGCGGTGAAGAGAACGTGGAAGATGGGCACTGCGAACAGCGCGTGAGGCAGATAGAAGAATGTGTAGGCCCACTGATAGGCCGCGACGCCACCCTGGACGCCGTTGGCGAGCAGCAGCACCACTACGAGGCCGGCCTGATACCCACCTGCGTAGCCCAGCGCCCAAATCCCGAGGCGGGCTCCTCTGCGGACCGCCGGATGGGCCGGGTCGAAGCGGAACTTGAAGCGCCAGCCGATCCGTCGGAGCTCCGGCAACAAGAGCAGCGTCATCGCCACGACACCCAGGGTCGTCCCAGCACCCAAGACGAATGTCTCCGCAGTGGTGATCGTCTCCAACCCTGCGGGCCGGCCCGCTCTCATCAGCGCGTAGGTCAGGTAGACGGCTATCACCACCACGTTGTTTGCGATCGGTGCAACGGCCGGCATTCCGAAGCGCCGGTGGGCATGCAGGGCGCCGGTCATGATCATTCCCATGCCGTAGAGGACGATCTGGGGTGAGAACAACCTCAGGAAGGCGGCGCCCAAACTGATTTCCTGAGCGCGCAACCCCTCGTCGGCGACGCCAACGGTGAGGAGCCGCATGATGCCCGGCGCGCCGAGGAACAACAGCAGCGCCAGCCCCAGCAGCGCCACCAACGCAATCGACGTCAGCGCGTTCGCCGCGGCCCACCCTTCCTCCGGTCGCCCCCGGACCAGGTAATCGACGAACGTCGGCACGAAGATGGAGGTGAGCACCCCGGCGGCAACCAATTCGAACACGACGTTGGGAGCCGTGTTCGCCGTCTGATAGGTGTTGGCTAGAAAAGTGGTACCCATCACCGCGGCAACCACCATCACCCGCACGAAGCCGGTAATCCGCGATACAGCCGTCGCGACCGTGATCGTCGCAGCGCCGCGCGCCAACGACGCGCCCGAACTGCCCTCTCGAGCCGTCAACCGGCTCAACCGTCCGGGGTGCGCTCCGGTATCACACCACCGGAGGAACCTGAACCCGACCCCCAATGCCCCAGGGTCCCCTCTGCGGCGAGGTCGAGTCCGAGAGCGACGGCAATTCGCCCCTGTGCCACGTCCGCCTGATCGACGGTGGAAACGCGCGCGCTCGCCTCGTCATCGGCTCGCACCGCCGACGCAGCTCCCCAGGCACCTTCTCGAGCCTCCGCAGCAAGCACACCCGCGGAGCGGGCCGCCAATCCCTCCCCCAAGCTGGCCGTCAAGGCCGCCTCCTCGTAGGGCGGCTGCCCGGCGCCTCCGCCGGCCACTACGAACAACGCCTCTTCGGGGATCAGGTCGTCGCCACCTTCGCGGTTCACCTCCACGAATCCGAGGGTCTCGAGCTGTTCGATCAGACGCTCGAGTCTTCTGTCGCCCGCCAAGATCCTGCCCGGCGCTCCGGCTTCTGCCGCCCTCGATCCGATCAGGGCTGCCGCTTCGACGCGCAGCCCCTCGGGGTCGGTCGGCGCGGTGCCGGCTATGCGCCCCAGGTCGATCCGGCTCTGATCGTCCTCGAGGGCGAACCTGTCGGTGAGGGCGACCGTTGACGAGATCGAGCCACCGGCGGTCTCGACCGCCTCCCGTACTCCAGTCAGAAGCGCGTCGTCGGAGCCCGCAAGCTCGAAGACCACGACCTCCTGGCCCGACAGCGAGCCGCCTACCAGAACGGGCTCGGCCTGCTGTGCGAACAGGTTGTCGGACTCGATCCGCCGTCCCATCTCGGCATTCGCTTCACGCAACCTGTCGTTCGACCGTTCGACGTCCTCGACGGCGCGCCGCAACCTCGAGGTGAAGTTCTCGCCGAGAACTGCGGATCCGAGCAGTATGCCGAGGCCGAGTGCGAGAAAGACTGCGACCAAAGAGATCAAGTGGTAGCGGAAATCGATCATGGTCTCAAAAGATCGCTTGTCGGAGTGAGTACCAGGCGTTCAGCAGCTGCGTCCAGCGCAAGCTGAGCTCTACCCGCAGCGGCTCGGCAAGTGCGATCACGATCGCCATGGTGAGCAACGCAGCCGCCAGCAGGAAGACCAGATCCACGCGCCTGACGCGGCTGTGATAGAGGCGGCTAACGCCCTTCGCGTCCACGAGTATCGGTCCTACCCGCAGACGCACGAGAAATGTCGAAGCCATTCCCTTACGCCCTTTGTCCAACAGCTCGACCAGATTCGTGTGGGTTCCGACGGCGACGATCAGCTCAGCGCCGCGCTCGAAGGCAAGGAGCATTGCGATGTCCTCTGACGTTCCTGTCGCTTCGAAGATCAGGGCCGGAAGCTTCAGCGCCTGCAAACGCTCGAGTCCCGGGGCCACCCCTCCCTCGTAGGCGTGAACCACGAGCTCCGCCCCCGACAGCAGGGCCTCGGTGGTGACCGAGTCCATGTCGCCGATGATGACGTCCGGACGAAGGCCGGAGTCGATCAACGCGTCGGCGCCGCCGTCGACCCCGACGAAAACCGGCTTGACCTCGCGGATGTACGAGCGGAGGGCGGCAAGGTCCTCTCTGTAGTCGTAGCCGCGCACGACGACGAGGACGTGCCGGCCATGAAAATCTGTCTTGACGTCGGGCAATCGAGTCGCCTCGAGCAGCACGTCGCGCTCGTCTTTCATATAGCCGATCGTGTTGGAGGCAAAGCGCTCGAGCTCGAGGGAGATGGATTGCTTGGAGCGGTCGAGCAGCTCCTCAGCGGTGCCGAGGTCGAGTACACGCCCCCGCCCGACCTCGACCCTCCTGTCGCCCTCGATACGGTAGACGCGGTCACCCTCGACCACCACCCGCTGGCCCTCGACGATCGCGCCCATTACATCGGGACCCACCTCGTCCAGAACCCTGATTCCGGCGGAGCACAGCAGCATGGGCCCGAGGTTTGGGTAGCGGCCGGTGGTGGACGGAGCCGCGTTCACCACCGCCGACGCCTGGCGTTGGACCAGGCCCTCTGCGGCGACGCGGTCAATGTCCCGGTGGTTGATGATCGCGACCTCGCCGGGCTGAAGCCGGGCGAGCAGATTCTTCGTTCGGCGGTCCACACGCGCCGGGCCGATGATCGCGCCGTCAACAGACGGCTTGACAGTGGCCTCTCCTTTCAATCTCCTCATCCAAAAACCCTACTTCGGCGGAATGGAGCTCAGTTGGTGCGAGCCGGCCGGTTCCTGCGTCAGGACGACGCGAGCTCGAGCAGCTCCCGCGCGTGACGGCGAGCCACGGCGCTCTTGGGAAGTCCGGCGAGCATGCGCGACAACTCCGCCACACGCTCCTCTCCTTGGACCTTTGCGATCGAGGTTACGACGCGACCCCCGCGCTCCGCCTTCGTGACCCGGTAGTGGGCGTCGGCCTGAGCGGCTACCTGGGGCAAGTGGGTGACGACGATCACCTGCACGCCGGAATCACGGGCCAGCCCGGCAAGGGACCGGCCCACATGCTGGGCGGCCTCGCCGCCCAGGCCTGCATCGACCTCGTCGAAGACCATGGTCGTGACAAACCCCGTGGTGGTGAGCAGGTGCAGGGCCAACGCCACCCGCGACAGCTCGCCCCCGGAGGCGATCCTGGTTACCGGTTTGGGCGTATCACCGGGGCCCGTCCCTATGAAGAACTCCACGGTCTCGGCGCCGCCCTCAAAGAGCTCGGCCGGTTTCAGGTGCACCTCGAAACGGGATCCGCCCATCGCCAGGCCGGCGAGGCGTTCGGTTACCGCCTGCTCGAGCGCCGGAGCGGCCGCTCGCCTCAGCTCGCTCAACGCAGTCCCGAGCCTTTCCGCCTCCGCCCGGGCTTCGTCGCGTTCCGTCCCCCAACGTTCGATGTCACCCTCCGCGCCCTCGAGCTCGGCGCGCCGCTCCAGGGCGCGCCGCAGATAGTTCAGCACCTCGGCCTCGTCGGCGCCGTACTTGCGCTCGAGCCTCTGGATCACCGCCAGCCGCTGCCTGAGGCTCTCGAGGAGGGCCGGATCCGGGGCTCCGACCTGCAGGGTGAGCTCCGCCGCGACGTCGGCGAGCTCGTACGCCGCCGACTCGAGGCGGCCGGCCAGAGTGCCCAGGACCGGACTGTGCGCAATGAGCCCTTCGACCGAGCGCCGGGCGGCGGCCACCGCCTCCTCGGCGCCCCCCTCCCCACGGATGGCTTCGATCGCATCCGACAGCCCCACGGCGATGGCTTCGGCGTTGGCCAGGCGACCGGCCTCGGCGATCAGGCCGGCGCTCTCGCCGGGCTCGATTGCAGCAGCTTCGAGCTCGGTTATCTCGAAACGCAGTACATCAAGCTCGCGCGCTCTTCTCTGCTCGCCTTCCCTCAATCCGGCATAGGTGCGCGCCGCCTCTGCGGCGCGCCGAACGGAGGCAGCGACCTCGGCCGCCAAGCTCAGCGCTTCCGCTCCTGAAAAGGCATCCAGAAGCCGGCGCTGCTGAGCGGGACGCCCAAGCCGTTGGTGCTCGTGCTGACCAGCTATCTCCACGAGCGCAGCCCCCAGCTCGGCCAGCACCCCAACGGTGACGATGCGTCCATTCACCCGGCACCTCCCGGCCCGGAGGGATTCCTTTACCCGGGATGCCTGGGGGACCGTGCGGGTTACGACGACCTCCACGGCCTCGTCACCCTCAGAGGGCGGCTCCACCAGCCCATGGCCTACGAGGATCCCGATTGCAGGATGCGACGGGGGCACCGAGAAGCGCCCTTCGACACGCGCCTCGGAGGCGTCACTCCGGACGAGCGTCCGCTCGCCCCTGCTGCCCAGGAGAAGGCCGAGCGCTGCAACCACCAGAGTCTTGCCGGTGCCGGTCTCCCCCGTGAGAGCGCTGCACCCACGGTCGAGCTCGAGGTCTGCGGCCTCGATAACGCCGAGGTCCTGGACCACGAGATCCGTGAGCATGGTCTGATCCTATTGTGGCCGGCGTCGCGCAGGCCGGTTCCTCAGGCAGTCGCGCGGTGGCGTCCGTGTGGGCCTGTATCCAGACACGCAGAGAGTGCAACGACATGACGAACAAGACGAGACGGGCGGCGGGCTCGGCCGTGAGCGCCGGCCGAGCGACGATGCAGAGCGGCTTAGGTCGCTTGCGAACTGGTCTGTGGCCCATCTCCCGGACGGCCGGGGCGGCGGCGGCGGCGTGGTACGGGGGGGTGATGTTGCTCGGGCACGAGGCGCCGCTCTTCGCCGCGCTGAGCGCGGTCATCTGCCTGGGGGCGTCGCGAGGGCAACCCTGGCGCCGGGCCATCGAGATGGTCCTCGGAGTTGCGGTGGGCATTCTGATCGCGACCCTGCTGGTCCAGGTCATCGGAACGGGCACGCTGCAGATTGCCCTCATCGCAGCTCTTGCCATGTTGTCCGCCACCCTCGTCAACGGCGGCTCGCTGTTGGTCACGCAAGCGGGAGTCTCGGCGATCCTGGTGGTCGCAGTCGAGCAGCCGACCCATACCTTCGTCCCGGACCGTTTCTTCGACGCCCTGTTGGGCGGGGCATGTGCCTTGGTGATCAGTCAGCTCCTCTTCCCACTGAATCCACTGGCCGTGGTGTCGAGCGCGGCCCGTCGGGTGTTCGTTCCACTTGCGGGCACGCTCGAGGAGGTCGCCAGGGCCATCGCCGCAGCCGACCCGGATCGGGCCGAGGCGGCGCTGTGGCAGGCCAGGGGGATCGACGAGGCGGTGCGGGCGTTCAACGATGAGCTCGCCGCAGGACAGGAGAACGCTCGCCTGGCTCCCCCACGCCGGAAGGCCCTTGGGCCTCTCGAGGTCTATGCGCAGGCGGCCAGCCAGGTGGACCTGGCGGTCCGCAACACGCGCGTTCTGGCGCGTGCCGCCATCAGCCTGGTCAAGAACGAGACCCTCGCAAGCTCGAAGGGCGGACCGGATCAGACGAGAGAGGCACTGTCGGCAGCGGTTTTCGACCTCGCGCGCGGTGTTCGCTCGCTCGGAGAGCGATTGGACTATGCCGACCCGGAGCTTCAGGCGGAAACGCGCACCCACGCGCTGCGTGCGGCGGAGCGCGCCACCCGGGTGCTCGAGGACAAAGAGGCGCTTGCCACGAGCGTCGTCGTGGGACAGGTTCGGTTGACCGCGTCTGACCTCCTACGCGGATCGGGGATGGACCTCGCCGCGGCACAGCAGGCGCTGGACGACGCCGCCGGCCGCTCACACGGTCTTTAGTGACGCCGGTTCAGCCGGGCATGCCAAGCTTCGAGCGCAGGCGCTCGACGAAGCCCGGTCCGCCGAGGCGCACCAGCTTGAGCGGGCGATCGTGGCACTCCACCATCACCACCGCCCCGTTCGGCAGCGGGCAGTTCATGGAACCGTCGAGCGACACCTCTGCGCCGCGCCCCTCGTCATCCTCCACGGCGATCTCGACCTTCTCGTCGGCCGCCAACACGAACGGTCGCGAGAACATCATGTGGGCGGCAACCGGAACGACAACCAGGCACTGCGCCCTCGGTGAAACAATGGGGCCTCCGGCGCTCATCGCATATGCCGTCGAGCCCGTGGGCGTCGCTATCACGACGCCGTCACCGTTGAACGTGGCAAGGCGTTCACCATCGACCTTGACGGACAGCCGCACGAGCCGCACACGCGAAGCGCGTTCGACCAGAACCTCGTTCAAGCCCACATAGGAAACATCGCATCCGCGCACACCCTCGCACGCAATCATCATGCGGTTCTCGATCGTGTAGGACCCCTCGAGCAAGGTGCGCAGGGCGTCTGTCTCGTGCCCGGGTTCGACTTCGGTCAGATAACCGAGCGTCCCGAAGTTGAACCCGAGAAGCGGGACGTCGGCCGAATGCGCCAGCTGGGCGGCTCGGAGCATGGTGCCGTCCCCTCCGAGGGACAGCACCATGTCGGGGTCGTCCTCGGTCACCTCCACCTCTCGGCCGGCGAGAATCCCGGCCAGCTCCTCATAGAGATGCCGAGCTTCAGGTTTGTGCTCGTGCACCACGATCGCGACGCGTCTGATGTCCATCGGCCTTATTTTCCGGCCGCCTCGGTGACCGCCGCCTCTACAGCACGGTCGATGTCCGGAACGACTGCGGGGGCGCCGCCTTTGAGGTGAAGGAAAAATTCACGGTTGCCCGCAGGTCCGGGAAGATCCGAAGGCGCCACCCCGACGGTGCCGAGCCCCGACTGGGCGCCGGAAACGACGACCGCATCTATCGCCAGCGCCCACAACCGCGGGTCGCGTACAACTCCCCCACGCGGGACGGACCCTCTGCCAACTTCGAATTGAGGCTTCACCAGCAGGAGAAAATCGGCATCGTCGCGCGCAACCCGGGCCAGGACGGGAAGAACCAGCCTGAGGGAGATGAACGAAAGGTCGGCCACGATTCCGTCGGGGCGCCAGGGCATCTGCTCGGGGGTGAGCGCGCGAACGTTGAGCCGCTCGAGAATCACAACGCGGTCGTCATTGCGCAGCCGCCAGTCGAGCTGCCCGTAGCCCACGTCCACCGCGAGCACCGAGGCAGCGCCTCCCTGGAGTAGCCGGTCGGTGAAACCGCCCGTGGATGCTCCCGCATCGAGCCATCTTCGTCCGGTCACGGGCACCGCCCAACGTGCCAGCGCCCCATCGAGCTTGCGGCCTCCACGCGACACAAATCGCTCGGTTTCTTCCGAGATCGTGATGGCCTCATCGGCGTCGACCAGGGCCGCCGCTTTGGGAGCGGGCATCCCGCGAACCTTCACCGCCCCGGCGTCGATCGCCCTCTGCGCCTCGCGCCGCGATGTCGCCAGTCCCCTGCGGACCAGCTCGGAGTCAAGACGGGCGCGCCGCGCCAACGTCGTCTGCCGGTAGCGCCATCTCGAGCGCCCCTTCGAGCTCGGCCTCGAGCTCCTGAACGACCTCTTCGAGGGAACCGAGGCGGGTGGCATCGTCCGAGCCCTCCGCGTGCCGCAGAATGGAGGAGATCCGGTCCTCGAAATCGATGGGCTCCATGGGTGGGATTATGACCCCTTGGCTTGCCCGGAGGCCGGTTTCCGTCCCGAGGCCGCCCGGACCGCGCTCTTCTTCCTCGGCGAGCTCTTCTTACGGGTGGTCTTCTTACGGGTGGTCTTCTTTCGGGTGGGCTTCTTGCCGGTGGGCTTCTTGCCGGTGGACTTCTTTCGGGTGGGCTTCTTTCGGGTGGTCTTCTTGCCTTTGTTGCCTGTGGGCGCCCTCGTCGACGAGGCTTCGGGCTGAGCCTCGAGCCGGTCGATCCGTTCGGTCAGCCGGACGACCTCTCCTTCGAGTCGCTCGACGTCGCGGGCGCTTGCGATGCCAAGCTGGGCCGTCTGGGCCCGGATCTCGACCCGCAGCGCCCGTGCCACTTCCTCGCGGTCGTCCTTGGTTCGCTCCATGAGATCCCGCACCAGTCCCGAAGCCGCTTCCCGCTGGACCTCGCCCTCCCGGACGAGCTCCTTCACGAGTTGCTCTGCGCGGTTCAGCACGAGCTCGGCCACACCGGACCCCACGGTCGCCCACCTACGCAGCTCGTCTTGCACCCTCCCGCTGCTCCCTTCTCATCCGGCCCGATCGTCTGCGGGGGTGGGCGCCCTTCTGCCTCGGAGCGCCCGTCCGTCGGGTCCTCCCCACGGTCCCAAACCTATACTCATCGGGTGCTGAGCCTGATACCGATCTCGGACGCCAACCCGGCGCGCCGCTTCCCCGTCGTGACGCTCGGTCTCATTGCGGCTAACATCCTGGCGTTCTTTTTCCTCGAGCCTGGTTTCGGCCAGACCACCGGGGCACAGCTCTACTTCATCGACAACGCCCCCATCCCGTGCCAGCTGCCCAACGACTGCCCCTCGACCATCCCGGGCACCGACCTCCCGATACCCGTCCGAGGTCCCGTCTCATTTCTCCTTGCGACCCTGTTGTCGATCTTTCTTCATGGCGGCTGGCTCCACATCATCGGTAACCTGCTCTTCCTTTGGATATTCGGCAACAACGTCGAGGATCACCTCGGCCCCGTCAAGTACCTGATCTTCTATCTCCTTGCAGGCATCGTGGCGACCCTCGCGCACGTGTTCACGCACGTTGACTCGTTTCTACCGG
Organism: Actinomycetota bacterium; assembly: GCA_013694625.1. Classification (GTDB taxonomy): domain Bacteria; phylum Actinomycetota; class CADDZG01; order CADDZG01; family WHSQ01; genus JACDDL01. The sequence goes on from JACDCD010000124.1 coordinate 86,354, forward strand.
GAATCGGCGCGTCGGGAGCGGTTGCAGGCGTCATGGGCGCCTACCTCGTCCTGTATCCGCGAGCGCGGGTCAATGTCCTCATCCCGATCTTCTTCTTCTTCACCGTGGTCGCCATGTCGGCCTGGGTCGTTCTGGCTCTGTGGTTCGTCTACCAATTCTTCATCGGGGCACAGGAGGTGGCAGGCGGGGCCGGCGTCGCCTGGATGGCGCACGTCGGAGGCTTCATGTTCGGCGCGGCGGCGATTATCCTTCTCGGAGGGCGGCCACAACGCCCGCGCTCCCAGTGGCAACCCCAGTGGCGCTGATCCGCCGGATCAGCCGAGGTCGGCCAGGCTCTCCACCACCAGATCCGGGGCCGGTTGGAGGGCATCCGCCTCGCTCCGGGTGGTGACTCCGGACAACACAAGGATCGTCGCCCAGCCCATGGACGCGCCCCCGGCGAGATCGCTGTCGGCGCGGTCCCCCACCGCCGCGATCCTGCGAACGCCCACCATTCGGCGAGCCACCGCCTCCATCATGGGGGGATAGGGCTTGCCGACGATCTCGGCGGTCTGCCCCGAGGCCACCTCGATCGACGCCAGAATCGCCCCTGCGCCCGGCCACAGCCCTTCGGGCGCAGGAAAGGTCGAGTCTCGGTTCGTCGCAAACAACTTCGCGCCGTTTCTCACGGCGTCCGACACCCGGCGCATGGTGCTGTAATCGAAATTGACGTCCCAGCCGACCACCACGGCCTCCGCGCAGATGCTGGCGGGGTCGTCGTTGAGCACAACCCCTATGGAGACCAAGCCCTCGCGCACTCCACGGTCGCCGATCACGATCGCCGACTTACCCGAATACCCCTGGGCGGCAAGGACCTCGGAGGTCACGACCCCTGAGGTCAACACGTCGTCGTCGTGGGCGTCGACCCCGAACCGGGCCAGCTTGGCGACATATTCATCCACCGTCGAGCGCGAGTTGTTGGTGCAGAAGATCACCCTCACTCCACGCTCGCGAAGACGCCTGATGGCCTGGGGCGCGCCCTCGATCAACCGGTCGCCGCGATAGACCACGCCGTCCAGATCGCACATCAGAGCATCGAAGCTCCCGGAGAAGGCCGCAGGATCCAGAGCAGCGGTCACTCTCCTTGCTCGCTCATCGGCTGCGCCTCCTCCTTGTGGGCGTGCCGGCACTGCACCGGCGCCCGTATCATGCGCCACCTGATGCCCACCTTGAGACCCTTCCACGGAATCCGTTATAGCTCCGAGGCTGTGCTGGCCGACGTGGTCTGCCCTCCTTACGACATCATCTCGCCCGAGACCCAGGTCCTCCTGGGGCGGCGCCACATCAACAATGCCGTCCATCTCGAGCTGCCGCAGGATCCGCCCGAGGGTTTGGAGACCCACGCGCAGGGGGCCGCCACCTTTCGGGAGTGGATGGAGGCAGACGTCCTGCGGTCCGATGAGGGCGCGTGCCTCTACGTCTACCGCCAAGACTTCGTGGGCCCGCAGGGGGAGCGCCGGAGGGTGGCGGGCGTTCTTGGGGCACTCGGGCTGGAGCCCTGGGGACAGGGCTCGGGAGTTCTGCCGCACGAACGAACCATGCCCGGACCGGTTGCAGACCGGCTCAGCCTGTTGCGAGCTTGCCCGGTGAACATCTCGCCCATCTATGCGATCTACCACGGGGCCGGTGGGTTGGCGCCCTTTTTCGACACTCTCGAGAATCGTCCCCCTGCGGTGAACTTCGTGGACGACGAGGGCACGCGTCAACGGTTGTGGGTCATCGATGCTCCGGCGGAAATCGAAATGTTGAGTGCGGCGACCTCGAACGACCCGTTGATTGTGGCAGACGGACATCATCGTTACGAAACCGCTCTCGCCTACCATGAAGAGCAACGGGGCGCGCCTGGTGGGCACGACGCCATCATGTGCTTGTGCGTCGACATCGATGGGGAAGATGTGCTCGTGCTCCCCTATCACCGGGCGATCTCAGCACCGGTGACACCCCGCCAGTCCAAGCAGCGGCTTACTCACGACTGGGGTGCGGTTCCCGTGGACGACGACGACGTGCTGGCGAGGCTGCAAGGCTCGCGCGCCGAGCATGCCTTTGTCTTCGTGCTTCCCGAAGTCAACCTCCTGATTGAAATTGCCGCCGAGAACGCAGGTGCCGTTCTCGACATTATCGTTCTGCACCAAGATGTCCTTCCAAAAGTGTTCGGCGAAGGCATCGACGGTCTGGGATTCTTGAACCATCCGCAAGAATTGGTCGAGGCCGTACGCACGGGGGGTTGGGATGCGGGGATAATGCTCAAACCCGTGCACGCAGCACAGGTTGTGGCGACCGCGTTGGCCGGCGAGCGCATGCCACAAAAGTCAACCTACTTCTGGCCCAAAGTCCCTACGGGGCTCGTGTTCCGCTCGCTCGCTTAGCGCTGGAGACCGAGAGACCGGCGGTCCGTTGCATCCTCCAGATCGAGCTCGAGCCTCGGATGTCCCCCGAGATCATCCGCCGCGTCGATCGCTGCGGCCGTGCCACTCACCCGTCGCGCACGGCCCCAGAGTCCCGACCCAACCTTCAACACGACATGGTCCATTTGGGAAGCTCGCATCCGGGTGAGCACATGATCGGCGGGTTTGGGGGCGCACACAACCAGACGCTCGACCCCGGCCATCTCCGCTCCTTCGAGCACGGCCCCTATGGACGTCTGTGCATCTTCGAACAACACGATCGTTCGCACGTCTTGTGCGGCACGCTCGACGAGGTCTGCATCCGCCTCTGAACCCACGGCCACGTACGCGCCGAGCTCTTTCCAGCGCGCCGCCAATGATGCGTCTGCATCAATGACCCGCACTGTGTCGCCCTGTGATGTCAACAGACCAATGACGGCCGAACCGATTTGTTTGGAGGGGCGGACGAGGAGCACGCTCATGGGATCACGCTCTCACCGTGAGAATGTCTCGTGCAACCGAGAAGCGGACGTGTGAGGCAAGCCCGAGAGGCTCACCGTCGACGTGGCGGCTGAACGGTTCCGCCGATTTCACCTCGAAGGCTTCCTGGTCGGCCCTGTAAAAGGCGTCGGCGTGATCTGCGAGGCTACCGGACACCACGGACTTCCACGCGTAAACAGGGAGGGCTTCGATCCGCATCTTGCGGAGGGCGAACACGTCGACCCCTCCGTCAAGTCGCGGCCCCGGCGTCAACTTCACGGGCCGCCCGCGGAAATAGGCGTAGGGCCCGCTGTTCGACGCAATCACCATCGCTACTCCGATATCACCCCACTCTCCCGAAAGCTCCATCGACGGATTGCGGTGCCGATAGGTGCTCGCGAGCAGGCGCCATGCACTCCAGTAGAAGTAGGGCTCACCGAAACGGTGCTTGGTTGTCATCCGGCTCTCGACGCGCTCCGCGGCCTCCGCGTCGAAACCGCATCCCGCACTGAACGTGAAGTACCTGTCGTCCATTTGCCCCAGCGTCACCCTTCGTTCGGCGCGCCGCTCGTCGGTTAGATGGGCGACGGCGTCGAACGGATCAAGCGGCACTTTCAGGGTGCGGGCGAAAACGTCCATGGTCCCCCCAGGTATCACCCCAAGGCAGGACGAGGTACCCGCAATGCCGTTTGCAACTTCGTTGACATGCCCATCACCACCCCAGGCGATGACAAGCTCCACTCCGGCCCCCGCCGCTTGGGACGCCAGTCCAATCGCAGCATTTCTCCCGGTGGTGGAGTAAACGTCGAGGCTGTACCTGACTTTCAGGGCGCTCAACACGTTGGTTGACAGAGATCTCGACAGCCGGCGCGCGTTGGGATTGATGAGGACAACCGCAGTGCGCTTATCCCGCTCGGCTATCATGCGCCGATGGTCTCCGAGTCGGGGAATGAGAGGGGTATCCACACCATCGATACGGGGATGAGGGGCGACCGGAGCCTAACCGGCGCGTTCATCGTCCGGGGCTTACAAACGGCGCTGGTTGAGACGGGGCCTAAAGCCACAGTCGACAACGTACTCTCAGGTTTGGAAGAAGCCGGCGTCGAGAGCATCGACTGGATCGTCGTCACCCACATCCACCTGGACCATGCCGGGGCTGCGGGCACCCTCGCCGGGCGCTGGCCCGAGGCGAGAGTGGCCGTCCATGAGCTCGGCGCGCCGCATCTGACCGACCCGACGAAGCTGTGGGCAAGTGCGCGCCGCATCTACGGTGACGCAATGGAAGAGCTGTGGGGCGGTATCGACCCGGTACCTCCAGATCGTATCGAGGTCCTGTCCGACGGCCAAGTGATCGATCTCGGAGGCCGGACTCTGCAGGCCGTCGAGACTCCCGGACACGCCCGCCACCACCATGCGCTGCTGGATGACTCGACGGGTGCTCTCTTCGCGGGGGACGCGCTCGGCGTCCGGCTTCCCGATGTGGGCATCAACCGTCCCGCCACGCCTCCACCGGAGTTCGATCTCGAACAGGCCATAGGGTCGATCAAACGCATCCGTGATCTGGACGCGGAATCATTGTGGCCGACGCATTTCGGGCGCACCGACCGCGGCACGAACCCAGCGACACCGCCCGAGGCGTGTGACGAGGCTATCGAATCCCTGTCGCGGTGGGACGAGTGGGTGCGCGCCGGCCTCAAACGAAGCCGCGAGCCGGAGGCGGTGACGCGCTTTGTGGTGGAGCGTTCCAGGGAGGCGCTCGAAAGCTCACTTGGACCCCGCGAGGTGGACCGTCTGGAGCTCACAACCTCATACTCCATGAACGTGTCGGGTTATTTGAGAGCGATAGCCAAGGCCGAATCGGGCAAGTAACACGAGCGGATGCTCGTCCGTCAACTTGAGGGTCGCGCCCGCAGGCGCTGGAGGTGATGGTGAGCCGCCTCCTCAACCTCCGGTGCTCGTTCCGGCTGCATCCAGCACCATGTGGCGACTGTCAAACTGCGCAGGTCAGACAGAAGGTCGAGAAGTGGCCAATCCACATACCGGTAGGAGGCCGCAACCACATGTGGAAGAGCGGTCAGATCCCACTCCGTGGGCCCCAGGCAGGCCGCCTCGAAGTCGATCAACAGCGGGTCTGCGTCCGTGCGCAGAACGTTGCCGTCGAGATGTGGTTCCCCATGCAGCGGTTGTGCTTCGAATGTCAACGACGCCACTGCTTCATTCAACGTTTCGTAACGACGTCGCAGAAACGTCCGATCACCGACGGCAAGCTTGGGCGTCAGGGAGGAGTTGCCTAACACCTTGCCTGCATGATCGACGTGATCCGTGAACGGCACGAGGTGACCGTCGAATGGACGGAAGGCCTTGTGAAAAGCCTGGAGTGCGTCCGCTACCAGGGCGGATGGCAGTTGCCAGCCTTCCCGGTGCTCGTGGTACTCCCACAAAGTAACGGTGAGGCCAGAGTGGAAATGTGGACCCGGACTAACCTCGGTCGAAGGCCGGGGCTTGGCGCCGTGTGTTCACAATCGTGCGGCGCGTTCCGGTGCGTCGGTGAGCTCGGGATCGACCGCAGCTACCGCCTCGAACCACTCGCGCGCCTGTGTGTAACGCCCCCGGCGCGCCAGAAGGTCGGCCAGCACGTACCAGGCCCGCAGGTGATGTTCCTCCGCAGCCTCGGGGCGAAGCTCGAGCCGCTCGAGCCGTGCGATTGCTTCGTCGACGCGGCCCATATCGGCCAAGGCCCCGGCGCCCACAATGGCGGCCTCGTAGAAGACGCTCGGATCGCTGTCGCCGGGAACGACCTCATCGCAGAGTTCCAAGGCCCGTTGCGGCTTCTCCATGGCACGGTAGCAGTCGCCGAGCACGGGATTCTGATCCGCGGAGCCCGAGATGCGCCGAAAAGTTGACAGCTCGGATGCCGCCTGTTTCCAACGCTCGGCGTGGTAATAGCCAAGACCGAGGAACTCGCGTACGGTCGTCGACCGCAGCGCGATGTGCTTTGCTTGCTCGCCCAGGCGGATGGCTTCGTCGGGATCGCCGGCCATGAATGCCCCCACCGCCTCAGAGAACACCTGGATCAGGATCTCGCCCTTACCGGGGCGCGCCGTGGCCTGGAGCTCCCTCACTATGTCGTCCGACAGATGCGCGGGATCATGCTTGCGCGTGTGGGTGGAGGGGCGGTCGATTCGCCGCGGGGGCGGGCCGGCGCGCCCCCGCCCACCTTTCTGGGGGGGGCCGCTTCTCCTCGGGGGCGATGGGGTCATGGGGACGACCCTACTTGTCACGCGCAAAGAGGCCGCCTGAAGGCGGCCTCTTTGCTCAACCAAGAATCCCGGCGGCGACCTACTCTCCCGCCCCGTCTCCAGGGAAGTACCATCGGCGCTGGAGGGCTTAACTTCTGGGTTCGGAATGGATCCAGGTGTTTCCCCTCCGCCATTGCCACCGGAAACTT
>JACDCD010000144.1 GCA_013694625.1 Actinomycetota bacterium
TCCCCCACGGCTACGAGGGACAGGGGCCCGAACACTCGAGTGCACGGCTCGAACGGTTCCTGACTCTTGCGGCGGAGGACAGCATCCAGGTCGCACAGCCGACCACGGCCGCTCAGTACTTCCACATTCTCCGGCGGCAGATACGCCGGCCGGTGTCGAAGCCACTGATCTTGATGACGCCGAAGTCTCTGCTCCGTAACCCCCAGGCCAAGAGCAAGACCGAGGAGTTCATCGAGGGTCATTTCAAAGAAACACTTGACGACCCGCAGGTAAAGGAACCGGCAGATGTCCGGCGCATCCTAATATGTTCCGGCAAAGTTGCCTATGAGCTGGCCGGACAACGCAACCAGCGGAGCGCGCCGGCCGCAATTGTGCGACTCGAGCAGCTGTATCCTTTTCCTGAGGATCAGCTCAGCGAGCTCTTCGATCGCTACCCAAACGCGTCACAAGTGCGATGGGTCCAAGAGGAGCCGGTCAACATGGGCGCGTGGGACTTCGTCTTCAAGAACCTGATGGGCCGAGGGCAGCTCCCCGACCGGTTGGAGTTAAGCCATGCCGGGCGCGCCGAGAGCGCCAGTCCCGGTACCGGGAGCATGGCCATTCACAAGCAGGAGCAAGAGGAACTGATGGAGGCGGCGTTCGCGGACTAAGCCTTTGCGCCGGGTTGGTGGAAGATGTGAGACTTTCAGCAGGCACTAATGAGCACGTGAACCTTTTGTCCAATGGATGAGTCCAAGTGGTTCGGCGTCATACGTGAAACCATCGAGGACGCCTATCTGAGCTCGTTAGACGTGCGTGCTCAATCGGGTTTTTTCGGAGATGAAGACCGCTGGGAGCGCGCTCGGCGGGTAGTTGCAGAGGTCATCGATCGTGATGGCTCATTTCTTGACGTCGGGTGTGCGAATGGGCTCCTGATGGAATCGGTCGTCAGATGGACGCAGGAGCGAGATGTGACGAATGAGCCGTTTGGGCTCGACCTCTCGCCCCGATTGGTGGGCGTGGCGAAGGCGCGCCTGCCGCAATGGTCCGAAAGGCTCTTCTCCGGCAACATTCTCGACTGGCAACCTCCCAGGAGGTTCGACTACGTGAGGATCGAGCTCGAATACGTCCCGAGCCACCGGCGCGCCGAGGTGATCGACAGGTTGTTGAGAGACGTCCTTACCTCGGATGGCCGCCTCATCGTCTGTCGTTATTCGGGCTCGGACGAACAACCGGCGGCCGGCGGGCTTGCCGCCGGCCTCCATGAGCTCGGCTACGAGCCGACCGGGCACGCACACGCAAACGACCTCGATGGATCCACCTTGACCCATGTGGCATGGATAGACCGCCCGGTCGAATGGTCGCTCGATCACCCCTACGAGCTGACAGCAGGCGCCGTGACATTGCGAAGGTGGCTTGCAAGCGACGCCCCTGAGATCGCGGCTGCCTGTTCGGACAAGGAGACTCAACGGTGGCTGCCGCTGCCGTCTCCGTACACCGAGCGCCACGCTCTCGAGTACGTGGCGACGATGCAAGAGAGCGCCGCTACGGGAAGGGAATTCGCTCTGGCGATCGTTGATCCCGGCTCCGACCGGCCGCTGGGATCGATCGGTTGCCGAATGGCTCGCGAAAGAGGAGTAGCCGATGTCGGGTACTGGATCGCCCCGAACGCCCGGGGCCAGGGAGTTGCAACGGCGGCCCTTCGGGCACTGTCGGACTGGGTGTTCGCCAATCTTCATCCTGCTCGCATCGAGTTGGTCACCGATCCAGACAACGTGGCATCGCAGCGTGTGGCAGAGAAGGCAGGGTTCGTTCGCGAAGGGATACTGCGCGCGTATCACGAGCACCGTGGCCGCCGTGTGGATGTGGTGATGCTTTCACTGCTTCCCACAGATCAGGCCGGCTTAGCACCGAGTGGGTGATGAGTGTGAATGGTTCACAACCCGCACCCACTCGTCGCCGCCCTCGCCTCGTTTTTCTCGTAGCCGCTGCTGCTGCACTCGTCGTGCTGGCCGCCGCCGGCGCATTCATCGTGAGGGCCAACTCGACTC
>JACDCD010000145.1 GCA_013694625.1 Actinomycetota bacterium
AGGCCATCATCGACCGGCTGGGCCTCGACAGGCCCGTCCACGAGCAGTTCTTCAGCTATTTAGGCAATGCGGCGCAGGGTGACCTAGGCTATTCGTACCAGACCGAAGAGCCGGTCACCCAAGCGGTGCTGCGGCGCCTTCCTCCCACCATCGGTCTTGCCTTGGGCGCCTCGGTGTTGTGGCTGCTGATCGGCTGCACGATCGGGGTGATCTCGGCGTTGAAACGCCGGACGATCTGGGACCGAGCATCGATGATCGGGGCGCTGGCAGGTGTGTCGATGCCGGTGTTCTGGATAGGTTTGATTGCGGTGTTCTTCTTCGACTCCCGGCTCCAGATTTACGACACCGGCAGCTACGTTCCTTTCACCCAGAATCCGATCCAGTGGCTTAGCGTTATGTGGCTACCCTGGGTCGTGCTTGCGTTGACCTACGCTGCGATCTACTCGCGGATGGTGCGCGGCAACATGCTCGAGGTCGGGGGCGAGGATTACATCCGGACCGCCCGAGCGAAGGGCCTGACCGAAAGATCGGTCATCCGCCATCAGCTTCGCAGTGCACTTACTCCGGTGGTGACGATGTACGGGCTGGATCTCGGGCTGCTTCTCGGTGGCGCCATCATCACCGAACGAATTTTCAACATCCCCGGGATCGGGTCCTACACCGTGACGGCGATTGCTCAGCAGAACCTGCCCGTGATTCTGGGGACGACGGTGATCGCCTCTTTCTTCATCATCTTCTCCAACTTGATCGTCGACGTGTTCTACGCGGTCTTGGACCCGCGGGTCACTTATTCGTAGGCCTATGGCAGCCGCCGGGGGCATCGACAGTTAGGGGATTGAGCCAGTGACGCAAATCGGGGAACCGATCCTGGAGGTCAAGGACCTGAAGGTCCACTTCCCGACTCCGGACGGCATGGTGAAGGCGGTGGACGGTTTGACCTTCACCGTGCACCGCGGAGAGACATTCGGCATCGTTGGGGAATCCGGTTCGGGCAAGAGCGTCACCTGTCTGACCGCCTTAGGCTTGATCAAGCGGGAATCGGCGCAGATCTCCGGCGAGGTGCTGTTCGAAGGGCACGACCTCCTCAAGCTCAGCAACGAGGACCTTCGTCCCATCCGGGGCAAGGCTCTGTCGATGATCTTCCAGGACCCTTTCGCCTGCCTGCACCCGTTCTACCGTGTCGGCGATCAGATCGTCGAAGCGATTCAATGCCACGATAGCTGCGACAAGAAAGAAGCCAGGAACCGCACCGTCGAATTGCTCAGCGCAGTAGGAATCCCGCAGCCGGACGATCGGTTCCGCGATTATCCGCACCAGTTCTCCGGAGGAATGCGGCAGCGCGCAATGATCGCGATGGCGTTGGCGCACAACCCGTCGTTACTGATCGCCGACGAGCCGACCACGGCTCTCGATGTGACCGTACAGGCTCAGATCCTCGAGCTGATCGACCACATCAAACAGGAATTCAATATCGGCGTCATCCTGATCACCCACGACCTTGGGGTCGTGGCCGACGTCGCCCAGAGCGTGATGGTGATGTATGCAGGCCGGGCCGTCGAATACGGCAGCCGCGACGAAGTGTTCTCGGGACCCTTGCATCCCTACACCTGGGGGCTCCTCGAGTCGATCCCGAACATCGACCGCAAGGGCGCTCGCCTGGTCCCGATCGAAGGCGCTCCTCCATCTCTGATACGGGTTCCGACGGGCTGCTCCTTCAATCCCCGCTGCCCCCACCGCTTCGATCCATGTGACAAGGATCGTCCCGAGCTCCTGGATCGAGGCGGCGGCCATCCCGAAGCTTGTCACCTGAGGGTTGAAGACAAGAAACGGCTGTGGAACGAGCGCGAGGCAGGCAGGGTCGAGGAGGTGGCGTCGTGAGCCGGGCGGCCAGCACCAATGAGCCAACGACCGACACGCCTCCTGAAGATATAGCCAAGTCGTCCAAGGCCGTCGGTGAACCGCTTGTCACGGTAGAGAACCTCACCAAGCGTTTTCCCATCAAGAAGGGCATCATCTTCCAGAGGGAAGTCGCAGCCGTGCACGCGGTCGAAGACGTCAGTTTCGCGATCTATCCGGGAGAGACGCTCGGGCTCGTGGGCGAGTCGGGCTGCGGAAAGTCGACCACCGCCCGAGTGTTGTTGAAGCTCATAGAGCCAACCTCCGGCAAGATCACCTTCGAGGGTGAGGACATCACCGGCCTGAACAAGCGTCAGATGCGGCCGATGCGGCGTCAGGCCCAGATGATGTTCCAGGATCCCTACGCCTCACTCAACCCACGCCAGACGATCGGTCAGATCATCGGCGCGCCGTTCCGCATCCACAAGTTGTCGGGCGACACCAAGCAGAAGGTTCAGGAGTTGATGGAGCGTGTCGGTCTTAACCCCGAGCACTACAACCGCTACGCACACGAGTTCTCCGGCGGGCAGCGCCAGCGCATCGGCGTTGCGCGCGCCCTAGCATTGAGGCCGAAGCTGATCGTGTGTGACGAGCCGGTGTCGGCTCTGGACGTTTCGATCCAGGCTCAGGTGCTCAATCTGTTCGAGGACCTGCAGGAGGAGTTTGGTCTTACCTACCTGTTCATCTCGCACGACCTCGGAGTCGTCCGGCACATCTCCGACCGCATCGCGGTGATGTACCTCGGCCATATAGTCGAGGTCGCGACCGCCGATGAGCTCTACAACAATCCCAAGCATCCTTACACCGCGGCGTTGCTGTCGGCCGTCCCGAAGGGAAAGGTGGGCACACAGGTTACGACCCGCACGGTTCTGACGGGCGATGTCCCGTCGCCGGTGAACCCGCCCTCTGGGTGTCCGTTCCACCCTCGTTGCCCCAAGGCCCGGCAGGTGGCGGGAGGCGATGGCGTGCCGGAGAACTGCAGAGTCGAGCTCCCCCCACTGGGCGAGGTGGTCGAGAACCACCACGCGGCCTGCTGGTATCCACTGGAGGAATCCGAGGAGCTGGCAAAGGCAGCGCACGCCTAGGCCCCTGAACGTCGCTGGAAAGAACTTTTCCCCAGCTCTCCGTCCCCGCCCTCGGTCTGTCTGATGTACTCTTGGCAGGGGCCAGAGACGCCATTTGAGAGAGTACAGAAGAGGAGAATCATGGTCGAGGTAGGAATCAAGGACTTGAGGGATCAGCTGAGCCGTTTCATCCGTGTGGTCCACGATGGCGAAGACGTTCTCATCACCGACAGGGGGCGTCCTGTAGCGAAGCTCACGGGCGTCGACACACCTCCTGCCTTCGAGCGCCTAATAGCGCAGGGAGTGATAACCCCACCGCGAGAACCTCGAACGCGCATAGACCCAAGCCGTCTTATCCGCACCAAGGGTTCGGTATCGGATCTTGTCGCCGAGCAGCGCCGGTGATCGTGTACCTCGACACCTCTGCTTTGGTGAAGGCACTCATTGAAGAAGAGGGTTCTGAGGTCGCCGCCGTGCTGTGGAGTGAAGCGGACGGCATCTACTCGAGCCGGCTGGCGTATCCCGAAGCGAGGGCAGCCCTCGCCGCGTCCCTGAGGGGCAACAGGAGCAACATCCAACAGCACCGCGAGGCTAGAACCGAACTTGAACGCCGCTGGATGCAGCTCTCGATTGTCGAGGTGAGCCCCGAGGTGGCCGGCGCAGCGGGAGAGGTCGCCGAAGAGTACGGGCTGGGTGGCTACGACGCAGTCCATCTCGCTTCGGCGTTTGCCTCGGGTGGAGGCGACATTACGTTGGTCACCTGGGATCGGGACCTTGCGCAGGCTGGATCAAGGGCCGGGCTGGGAGTGGCGCCGGCTCTTCATCTGTAGGGTCGCGGGAGGCGGCTCGAGTCGAGTTCCTCAGTTGTCCGACGGCCCCGCATCCACATGTACGCCCAGAGTTCCCGGCCTGGAGGACCGTGGTAACTTCAACGGGACTCAGGTGGCATGTTTTGGCTTGGGGGTAATGTGCGTTTCCGGAAACCTGCTTCTGTCGCTTCGCTGTTTCTGGCCGTCCTGATCTTGGGCAGTGTGATCAACCCTTCCCTTGCCGAGAAGGCCAGGAGCCGCCGGCCATTCATGAGCAGACGGCCTAGCCCGAGCCTTGATGTCGGAGCAAGGGTCCGGGGCTCGGCTGAACGGGCCGTATCGGCCGCCACAGGTGACGGCTTCGAGGATTTCCTGCAGCGCGTCGAGAACTTCCGCTGTCGCGTACAGGGCAACCCGACCGTCTCTGTGGACATGAGCTGCAATAACCCGACGCTGGGGCAGGACTTCGGTCCCGACAATGAGATCGCGATAGCCGTGGACCCAGAGGATCCTCAGCATCTCGTGGCGGGTTCGAACGACTACTACTATCGTTACAACAACGCCACCGGCGCGATCCTCCTTTCCGCCCCAACCGGCTTTTTTACGTCCTTCGACGGCGGTCGGCACTGGATCGACGGACAAATTCCGCGCGGGGAGGGAA
>JACDCD010000187.1 GCA_013694625.1 Actinomycetota bacterium
CGATCCCCCAGGAGCGCCACCACTGCGCCGCCCCTGACCGCCTCGACGAGCCTTGCCGCAGAGTCCCGCGTCGCTGGATGCACCGTGATACCGAGCCGGCGGCGGTGCCGGACGAAGAACCTGAACAACCTTTCGGGCTCGAGGACCTCGGCAACCGTCACGACCGAACGCCCGCTGGCCCCAACCCAGCCGGCCGCTGCATCCCAGTTACCGAGATGCCCCACCACGATTACGGCGCCGGTGCCGCGGGCCAGAACCTCTGTCAGATACCCTTCACCAGCACAGTGGAAGCGCTCGAGGAAAAACCGTCGGTCCTGTTCGACCAGCCGGAAGGTTTCCAGCCAGTAGCGTGCATACGACTTGTACGCCTCCCGCACCAGCCGTTCGAGCCGGGCAGAGCCGGGGCTTTCGCCCGTGATCCGGGCCAGGTTCGTCCTCACGGTCTCCCGCTTTGCGCCCCCGAAACGCTCCCACAGGACACCTCCGGCATGGGCCACTGCGTAGGCGAGACCTTCGGGGAGGATCCGGGCCAGACGCGCCCCCCCAACAAAGGCGTAGTAGGTCACCAGGCCGGCCACCCCCATCGGTTCGGCGCGCCGGCCTAGAGAGCGCTTTTGATCTGCGCCCGGACATGGAGGAGACGCTGCAGAAAGGTGATGACCGACAGGACGGCCAGCACGGCCAGCATCAGCGGCACGACGTCGAACAGCAAGCCCGCCACGACCAGGATCAACCGCTCGGCGCGCTCGGCGATGCCGACGTTGCAGGTGAGGCCCAGTCCCTCGGCTCGCGCCTTGACGTAGGACACGAGAAAAGACGCCACGAGCGCGACCAGGGCCAACGCCGTCACCCAGGAGCCTCCGGCGCCGGGCCCCCCTGGAGAGAATGCATAGAGCCATGCGATCGGGGCGAACAAGAGCGCATCCGAAAGCCGGTCCAGAGTCGAGTCGAGCAGCGCGCCGAACGGGCTCGTTATCCCCCGCGCTTTCGCCACGGCGCCGTCGAGGGAATCGGCCACTCCCGCCAGGATGGCGACAAGCCCGGCGAGGAGAAAGTCGTGCCTGACGATCGCCACTGCAACCACTAACTGCAGCCCCAGCCCGGCCACCGAGATGACGTCGGGGTTGAGCCCGCTCCGTGCCAGCCAGTCCCCGACGGGCCTCATCTTGTCGTCGTAGAACTCGCGGATCTTGGCGTCTAGCACAGCACTCTCGATCGAGGGACATAGTCGTGCCCACCATGTTCCCCCATCCGGGAGTCCTCAGGCCCCAATTGAGGACAAGTAGGATTCTTCGACCTCCATGGTGTGATCCGACTCGAAACGGGGGCCAGGCTCACCATGGCCCGGACAACGACGTGCAAGGGGGAGTGGATGAAGAGCTACCCGACTGAGAACATCCGCAACATCGTCCTGGTGGGCCACGGGGGATCCGGCAAGACATCCCTCACCGAAGCCATGTTGTTCTGCTCCGGAGCAACGACTCGGCTGGGCAAGATAACCGAGGGCAACACGGTTTCCGACTTCGACGAGGAGGAGATCCGCAAGGGGGTGTCAATCTCCACCGCCCTCGCTCCCATCGAGTGGCAGGACCACAAGATCAACATCCTGGACGCGCCGGGTTACGCCGACTTCATCGGCGAGCTTCGTGCTGCGATGCGAGTAGCCGATCTTGCGGTGTTTGTCGTGTCGGGAGTAGAGGGACTCGAGGTTCAGACGCAAGTGGCGTGGAACTACGCAATCGAGCTCGGGCTTCCTCGCATCATCTTCGTCAACAAGCTCGACCGGGAAAATTCATCATTTCGGCGCACGCTCGATCAGCTCCGTGAGGCCTTCGGCATGGGCATCGCTCCGCTTTCTCTGCCGCTCGGGCGAGAGCACGACTTTCGAGGTGTCATCTCGGTCATCGATGCAGGTGCTTTCTCCTACGACGAAGCCGGCTCTGTATCCGAAGAGCCCGTCCCAGAGGACCGCAAGGAACGGCTCGAAGAGGTGCGGACATCGTTGCTCGACTCTGTCGCCGAAACCAACGACGAGCTACTCGAACGCTATCTCGAGTCGGGCGAGTTAACCCGTGACGAAATAGTCCATTCGTTGCACGACGGACTCTCGCAGGCGACGATCTTCCCCGTTTTTGTCGGATCCGCCACAAAGCTCATCGGACTCGACCGCATGCTCGACGCAATCGTGGCGGCGGGCCCGTCGCCGCTCGACCGTCCGCCGATCGAATCCGAAACCGGGGACACTCGTTCGTCAAAGCCCGATGAGCCTATGTCCGCACTGGTGTTCAAGACCACCAGTGATCCTTACGTGGGCCGGGTCAGCTACTTCCGCGTCTATTCCGGTGTTCTCAAAGGTGAAGGGACGATTCACAACTCCTCCAAGAGGATCGACGAGCGAGTGGGGCACGTCTTCACGATGCGGGGCAAGAATCAAGAGCAACTCGATGCCATCGTCGCGGGCGACATAGGAGCAGCGGCCAAGCTCGTCCACACCGTCACCGGGGATACGCTCGCGGACAAAGGCGCCCCGATGGTCCTGCCCACCATCGAGCCCCCGGAGCCCCTCCTCCCGAAGGCAATCGCACCGAAAACCAAGGGGGACGAAGACAAGCTCATGTTCGGCCTGCAACGGCTGATCGAAGAGGACCCGGCGTTGCGGCTCGCGCGCAATGACGAAACGCATCAAACGATCTTGTGGGGCATGGGCGACGCCCACTTGACCGGGATTCTCGAGCGCCTCAAGCGCAAATTCAACGTCGAAGTCGAAGAGGTGCCTTTTAAAGTTCCCTACCGTTCGACACTGAGGGGAAAGGCCGACGCCCTCGGGCGTCACGTCAAGCAGTCGGGAGGACACGGCCAGTACGGAATCTGCAATGTGCGCGTGGAGCCGGTAGCGCGCGGCGAAGGGTTCATATTCGAAGACAAGATCTTCGGGGGCTCGATCCCCAATCAGTGGATCCTCTCGGTCGAAAAGGGCGTTCGCGCCGCTCTGGCCAACGGCGTCGGCACCGGCTTCAACATGATCGACGTCAAGGTGGAGCTCTACGACGGTAAGTTTCACAGCGTCGACTCTTCCGACATGGCTTTCCAGCTGGCGGGCTCGCAAGCTATGAGGGACGCTGTCGAAAAAGCGGGTGTGACGTTGCTCGAACCGGTCTGGACCGTCGAAGTCCTGGTTCCGGAGGAGTTCACCGGCGATATCATGGGCGACCTCCAGAAGCGGCGCGGCATCCCGGAGGGCATCGACCCGCTGGGAGGCGGGCGCCAGATCGTTCGGGCCAAGGTTCCGTTTGCAGAGGTCACGCACTACGCGACCGATCTGCGGTCGTTGACGGGCGGGCAGGGAACCTTCTCGTGGAGCTTCTCGCATTATCAGGAAGTGCCCCACGACCACGCGCAGAAGGTGCTGGAGGCGGCCAAAGCCGGATCTTCCTAGAGCTTCTTCCCCTCGGGCTCTACAGGCGTCTCCTCTCGATCTCGTCGCTCACCTGTTCCACGAAGTCGTCGATCCGGACGTCGCGCCTCTCGGCCCCGGAACGGGGCCGCACCGACACCGTGGCAGACGACGCTTCGTTGTCCCCCACAATCAGCATGTAGGGCACCTTGTGCAACTGGTGCCTCCTGATCCTTGCCCCAAGCGTGTCGTCGGAGTCATCCACGACCGCGCGAACGGCGCACCGGTGCAGCCGGGCGAGAACCTCGCCCGCATAGGTGACGTGACGATCGGCAATCGGGATCACCGCAACCTGCAGAGGCGCCAGCCACGCGGGGAAGGCGCCCGCGAAGTGCTCGACGAGCACGCCGGTGAAGCGCTCTATGGATCCGAACAGGGCGCGGTGGATCATGGCAGGCCGGACGCGCTCGCCCGCGTCATCCACGTACTCGAGCCCGAAGCGCTCGGGCAGATGGAAATCGACTTGAATTGTGGCCAGTTGCCAGTAGCGGCCGATGGCATCGCGCACGTCGACATCGATCTTTGGCCCGTAGAACGCGCCGTCACCAGCATCGATCTGGAACGGAAGACCGGCTCGGTCGAGCGCCTCCGGAATCGCACTCTCGGCTCGCTCCCACATCTGCTGTGCCCCGACCGCCTTTTCGGGCTTGGTCGAGAAGCGCACACGGTCGGGGCGAAGGCCCACGGTCCCGTACAACTCTCGTAGGAAGTCGATGACTCCGACAATTTCGTCCACCACCTGATCGGGGCGGCAAAAGATGTGCGAATCGTCCAGTGTCAACCCGCGGGCGCGCAGCAGGCCGTGCACGGTTCCCGAACGTTCGTACCGGTACACGGTCCCGAGCTCGGACAGCCGGAGGGGAAGCTCCCTGTATGAGCGCGTCTTGGAACCGTAGACGAGAATATGGAAGGGACAGTTCATCGGCTTGTTGAAGTACTCGGTCCCCTCGATTTCCATGGCCGGGAACATATTTTCTCTGTAATAGTCGAGGTGGCCGCTTGCGGACCACAACGCGCCCTTGCCGATGTGAGGTGTGTAGACGGGCTGGTACCCGTGCTCGAGGTGCATCCGACGCGACATCTCTTCGAGCTTCGAGCGGATGATTGCGCCGTTTGGGTGCCACACCGCAAGGCCGGGGCCGACCTCGTCGGGCCACGAATAGAGCTCGAGCTCGCGGCCGAGAAGGCGATGGTCGCGCCGCTCGGCTTCCTCGAGGCGGGACAGATAAGCCTTGAGGGCGTCTTTTGACTCCCATGCGGTCCCGTAAATGCGTTGCAGCATCGGGCGGTGCTCGTCACCCCGCCAATAGGCGCCGGAGGTACGCAGGAGCTTGAAGGCCTTGATGCGCCCGGTTGCCGGCACGTGCGGCCCCCGGCACAAATCCACGAACGCGGCCTCGCCGTCGGCCTGCCCTCCAGCTCCAGCCTTCTCCTGCTCCCCGGCGCGCCGGTTGCAGTAAATCGAGATAACCTCATCGTCCGAGGCCTCCGAGGCAAGTCCGTCGTCCCCTTTGGTTTCGGCGCGCCGGACACCCTCGATGATCTCGATCTTGTAGGGCTGTGATTTGAAGAGATCGAGTGCCTCGTCGCGCTCCACTTCGGTGCGCTCGAATCGTTGGTTCTCCTTGATGATCGCGGACATCTCGGACTCGATGCGCTCGATATCTTCCGGGGTGAAGGGCCGCGGCATATCGAAGTCGTAATAGAACCCATCCTCGATGGGAGGGCCGATCGCGTAACCCGCATCGGGCCACAACCGCAGCACGGCCTGAGCAAGGACGTGGGCGGTTGAATGGCGCACGATCGCACGACCCAGCTCGTCGGTCTGGGTGATGACGGCGACACTAGAGCCGGCCTCCGGGACACACGAGAGGTCGCGCTGTTCGCCATCGACCATCAGCGCAACCGCCCCCTGAGCCTGCGCCACCTTGGCGAGCTGAAATCCATCCTTGACGCCGTCCGGCGCTCCGGTGACGCTGACGATCGGCCTCCTTCATTACCGGTGCTGTGCCGCGGAACCCCTCAGGGCCGATGCTACAGGTGCCCAGTCGCGCAGATTACCGACGCGTCCGGGCCCCCGCATCGGCGACACTCCCTTTGCCGTCGCTAGTCTCGCGCCGAAGCCCTTGCCCATGCGGAGGCGAAATTCGCCAGGCTCACGCCAATGGTCTCTCGCAGCGCGCTATCAACGTGATAGCTCGATGTCCCGGGCGAGATGCCCACACGCCCCAGACGCACGTAGAAGGTCTCGAAGCGGTCGAGCCCCCACCGTTCGATGAAATACGAGATCGCAGATTGAGCCTCCTGATAGCTCATGTAGATCTCCGTGCCGTCGCCGGTGGTGAATTCGAAGTCCTTCGGCAGCCGTCCGTCGAATTCTCCAGCTTCAACACGAGCATCAAAGAACGCGAGCGCAGAAGGGTCTCGGTCGTAGGCGGTCACCTCGGCGAATCCCTCCTCGATCCAGGTGGGTATGAACACTCCCGAGGAGTCGCGAGTTGCAATATGGGCGAGCTCGTGGGTGAGGATCGTGAGCACCCGTTCCCTTGTCTGAACCTCGAATGCGTTCGGGTTCAAGATGATGCGGTGGCCCGTGAAGTCGATGCCGTGGGCGAGATCGATGGTCGAGTAGGCAAAGGCAACGAAGTTGTCGAGGTCGATGGACGTCTGCAGCATTCTGCGCAACTCCCCCTGGGAGGACGGGACGAGAACGATGACGCGCCTCGTCCAGGGACCATGCCAGTACTCGTCCACGCGTTTCAGGCCACTTTCGGCTAGGGGTAGGAACTCGGCGCCCAGGGTCAGACAATTCTCTCCGGAACAGGGATGCTGCCACTGCAGGAAGTGATCGCTGCGGCGAGGCTCGAGTGCGCCCCGGTCCCACAGGTGGCGCGCCGAGAACAAGGCGAGGTCGTCGAGATCGGTGTCCTCCGCTACGGACCACTCTCCATCCCGCTTCACAAAGGTGTAGAAGAGATCCTCGGCCGCCTCCTCCGGATCGAAGCCCGCGATCCGGTAGCGCTCCTCGGTCAGAGGTATGGCGACGTCCTCCGCACCGGGATACCTAGCCTTGTCCGACGGCCGGACCAGGTCGCCAAACCGCTCCCATTTTGTAACCAGGCTGTAGGAGGCGAAGTCCACCGACCTCATTGCATCGAAGAGGCGGCCCTGGCGCTCGACGAACCTCTCCGACGCAGGGTCGATCGTCGCCATGAAGGCATCCTTGTCACGAATGCGCACGGCCTCGGCGCGCCGCTCCAGCAACTCGTCGATTGCCGCTGCGGCTCCGGCTGGCGGAGCGGCATGAGCGGGCAGCGCAGTAGGAGCGAGGGTGACCACGAAGATCAGCGCGAGCGCGCCTGCCGCCATCTTTGTGGTTCGATTGATCATGTGGTCGAGACTAAGGGGCGGCGGAGCATGTGGGTGAGGAGATGACTGCGCCGGAGTCGGACAACGTTGCGCTCGTCAAAGTGTACCTGCGCGCCCAGAACCTCGAGCAGATCGGGCGTTTGGAAGAGGCGATCGAGCTCTACGAACAGGGAGTAGCGGGGCGCTTCGACTCGACCGGGCCGTACGACCGCCTCATCGCCATCTACTCCGACCAGGGACGCCACGGGGAGGTCGTGCGGGTTGCGGAAGAGGCCATCGCCAACGTCCACACCCACAGCGAAAAGAAAGCCTGGTACGAGCGCATGCGCGGGGCCGCCAAGAAAGCCATGGCAAAGGCCCCCAGGGCTGTTCCCAAGCCGCCACGCCCTTCCACCGGTTCCGGCACGCCCGACGGAGGCCGGGGGTTCGGGGGGTAACCCGGTGGCCGGCGAGCCCCGAAGACCCCGAGCCCCGAAGACCCCGGTTTGACCACGCTCGAACAGACTCTGCTCGAACGCATCAGCCGCAACGGGCCGATGCCCTTTGCGGCGTTCATGTCGACCGCCCTCTACCACCCTCGCCTCGGCTACTACTCGGCCGGCCGGCCGAGAAGCGGCCGGCGCGGGGATTTCGTGACCTCCCCCGAGCTCGACCCCGCCTTCGCAGAGCTGTGGGTGAACGGTTTCAGGCAGACGTGGGAGGGGTGTGGGCGCCCCGCGAGGTTCTGCGTAGTCGAGGTCGGGCCCGGCGAGGGCGCCTTTGCCGCCGGTGTCCTCGCGTCGGCAACCGGAGCTTTCGCGGATGCCCTCACCTACCATCTGGTTGAGCGGCTGGCGGCGCTCCAAGCGCGGCAACGACGCTTATTGTCCCCGCACGAGAACGTTTCCTGGAGCCCCTCTCTCCGGGAGGCGCCGGTGGCTGAAAGCGGCTGCGTGTTCGCCAACGAAGTGCTGGACAACCTCCCGGTCCATCTCGTCGAGCGCCGGGGAGGACGCCTCATGGAGGTCTGCGTCGGCGCGGTTGACGGCGGGCTCACCTTTGTGCCGCTGCCTCCGGCCAATCCCGAGCTGGCACGCTACCTCGATCGCACTGGATTTGACCTTCCCGAAGGGCACCGCGCCGAGGTCGGCCTCGCGGCCGGGTCCTTCACGAGGCAGACTGCTGCTGCGATCGAACGAGGGGCGACCTTCTTCATCGACTACGGCGCCGAGGCGGACGACCTGTCCCGGCGCGCCGCCGGGACGCTGGTGTCCTACTCATCGTCGGGGGCCGACGATCGGGTCCTCGAGCGGGCTGGGGCAAAGGACATTACCGCCCACGTCAACTGGACGGCGGTCCGGGGCGCAGGCGCGGACGCGGGGCTCACAATGCTCGGGCCGCGCCCCCAGAGTGAGGTCCTCGGTGCACTTGGCCTGTGGGACCTCGACGACCGGCTGCGGCGGGTGCACGGATCCGCAGCAGCGGAGGGCAAGGGCGCAGAGGCGGTGTCGGCGCTGTCGAGGCGGGGGGCGCTGGGGGCGCTTGTGGATCGGGGTGGCCTGGGGGCACTGGGGGTCATGGCCGGCGTCAAAGGGATTGCCCCGCCACCCTTCGTCACGACTCGATAGCTCGGGGCGCCCGACCAGGTGGACCCTCACACTTGTCGGCGCCGAAGGCCGGGCGCCGAAGGCCTGGCGCCGAAAGCCATCCGCCAGCCGAGGGTTGCATGGTCGGTTCCGCCGATGGGCGACTCGCAAGAGGAAGGTCCAAGAGACGCGCTTGACCGTTGCTGAGTTACTCTCCTTCGGCGACGGAAGTGGCTGGCTCGAACGCGCAACCCAAGCGTGAGGCAGCGGCGACAAGAGGTTTGTCGGCGGTCCAGAGCCTTGCATCGGGCGTCAGGTGCGTCGCCGTGAGGAGCTGCGCGTCAACGTAGCCGATGCCTTGCCCGTACAGCCCGTGGTTGTCGACAAGCGTCAGGACCTCATCCGTCGTAGCCACCGTCGCCTGCGGGAGGTTGGTCAACAGGCCGATGACTTCGTGGCGCTGGGCCAGGCGACCGAGCGCAAGCTCGCCGATCACCCAGGGGTGTCCCAAGACGAGGCTATGTTCGAGCAGCTCTGCGAGGGTCGAGTGGCCGGCGCCTAGGTGGCCGACCCAAATCGAGGTGTCGACCAGGATCACGATGGTTCGGTACGCCGCCTGGGGGTTTCGGTGAGTTGGGGTTCGCTCCCACCCAACCTGGCCAGGCGGCGGGCGCTCTCCTTTTGGATGAGGGCTCGTAATGCATCACGAACGAGAGCGCTCTTCTCGCTGGTCCCGGTGAGTCTTTGCGCCTCCGCTACCAACTCATCGTCCAGGGCAAG
Source organism: Actinomycetota bacterium (assembly GCA_013694625.1). Lineage (GTDB taxonomy): Bacteria > Actinomycetota > CADDZG01 > CADDZG01 > WHSQ01 > JACDDL01. The sequence continues at coordinate 9,169 of JACDCD010000187.1, forward strand.
GGTCGTCCGCATCGTCGCCTCCATTCACTCGGCATCAATAGCATCATCTTATGATGCCGTGGTTTGTGCCGAGGCCGAGTCGATCCGGTACCGCACACCCTCGCCCGCATGGGCGGTTTTCCGGCGAAGGGGGCCGGGAGGCGGTAGAAACGGTCGTGAGGCGAGCACTCGGCCGGCGTGGGGCTGGCGCGCACAGAAGACCTTCTCGGGCCCGCGACCACACTGGGGTGTGGCTCGGGGCACGAGTCCACCTTCTCGGGGGCCGCCGGCCACACCGGCCACCGTCGCCCGTGGCCCCGGACGCGAGTTCACTTTCTCGGCGCGCCGAACCACGGTGTGTGTGACTCCATTGATCCGCCCGAGTCGGCCCCCGCGGCGGCGAAAGCCTTCCTGCCCGGCTCAGTAACCCAGCGCGGGGTCCACGAGACCCTCTAGCTCCTTGCCTTCCGAGAAGTTCGCTACGTTCCGGCGCACCATCTCCACCAGTTCCGGAAGGGCCATGTTCCAGGTGTTGGCGACGTGGGGTGTGATCATCACGTTGTCCATCGCCCACAGGGGATGCCCGTCGGGCAGGGGCTCGGGATCGGTGACGTCCAACGCTGCGCCGCCGATGCCGCCCTCCCGCAGTGCAGCGACGAGTGCATCGGTATCGATGAGCCCACCGCGAGCGACATTGATGATCCACGCGTCCGGCCGCATCGCCTCGAGGACCTCCCGGTCGAACATTCCCTTCGTCGCAGGCGTGAGCGACGCGGCAATCACAACATAATCGGCCTCGGCTACCAGATCGGTGAGCTTGTCGCTCGTCTCGGTCCTCTCGGCGCCGTCCATGGGACGGCCCGAACGATTCGACGCAAGGATGCGCGGTCCAAAGGGCTTCAACATGCCAGCAAGCGATTCACCGATCCCACCCGTGCCCACAATGAGGACTGTGCATCCCTTCAATCGACGCTCGGGGCCCTGTCCGGCCCACGATCGCGCCGGTACGTGCACGTGGAGAAGGCGAGCCGCCGCGAGCATGAACGCCATTGCATGCTCGGCGCAGGACGAGCCGTAGGCGCCCTTGGTGCAGGTCCACGTCAACGCGGGGTCCAGCACTCCTGCGTCTGCGAACTTCTCGATACCCGCAAAGGGCAGCTGCACCCATTTGATCGACGTCTTCTCGAGCAGATCCTTCAAGCCGTCTGGATCCTGCGGGTCGGTCCACACCAGGGCGTCGGCTTCGCCGGGGTCTACCACCCTGCCACCCCCGTCCACAACGGCGGTCCGAAGCTCGTCCTCGCCCGGGGGGGCGATTGCGACGGCAGGAGAAGAGGTCATAGAAGAGGCTCCTCCGCCGGCGTGACGTCCCCTGTCCCGCATGTGCGGCAATGGGGCGCCAGGTCCCCTTCCGCCGGGAAAGTGTCCCCGCACGCAGAGCACCGCATCACCCTGAACTCCCCGTCCTGTACTCCCGGTCGCTCCGGCTCCTGTACCGGTCGCTCCCGCTCCTGTACTCCCGGTCGCTCCTGCTCCTGTACTCCCGGTCGCTCCTGCTCCTGTAGCTCAACCCGTTCTGCGTCCCGCTCACCTGGCCTCAGCATCGGTCGAGCTTATCTCTCACGCGGCGGGGCGCTCACCGAGTTTCGTAAAGGAGAGCCCCCCGCCGGATGCATCGATCTGAACCTCATCCCCGTCCTTGAAGGTGCCGTCGAGCAAACGCATCGCCAGCTCGTTCTCGATCTCGCGTTGCACCAAACGCTTGAGAGGGCGGGCTCCATAGGCTGGCTCATAGCCCGCATCTGCAAGATATGTCTGCGCCTCCGGGGTGACCTCCAGGGTAATGCTGCGCGCTCCCAACCTCGACGCAAGACCGCGCAGTTGCACCTCGACGATTTTCTCCAGGTCTGCCTTGTCGAGCCGGTGGAAGACGATGACCTCGTCAACGCGGTTCAAGAACTCGGGCTTGAAATGATCGCGCACCGATGCCAGCACCTTTTCGTCTATCGACGCTCTTGTCTCGCCTTCGGACAGGACCCACTGGGAGCCGAGGTTCGAAGTCATGATGATCACGGTGTTCTTGAAGTCGACCGTCCGCCCCTGGTTGTCCGTCAGACGCCCGTCATCGAGTATCTGGAGCAGGATATTGAACACATCCGGGTGCGCCTTCTCGATCTCGTCGAGCAACACCACCGCGTAGGGGCGCCCTCTGATCGCCTCAGTCAACTGCCCACCCTCGTCGTAACCGACGTATCCAGGCGGCGCGCCGACGAGCCTGCTGACCGAATGCTTCTCCATGTACTCACTCATGTCGAGGCGGATCATTGCCCGGGCATCGTCGAACAGAAAGTCCGCCAGGGTGCGAGCCAGCTCGGTCTTCCCGACCCCGGTCGGCCCCAGGAAAATGAACGAACCACTCGGCCGATTGGGATCCGCGAGGCCACTGCGGGCGCGCCGTATTGCGTTCGATACCGCAGCTACTGCCTCCGCCTGGCCGATCACACGTTCGTGCAGCACATCTTCCATCTTGATCAGCTTCTCGATCTCGCCCTCCATGAGGCGGGCGACGGGTACTCCGGTCCAGACCGCTACCACCTGTGCGACATCTTCCTCGTCGACTTCCTCCTTGAGGAACTTGCGGACGCTCTGGAGTTCGCTGAGCATGGCGTTGGAGCCTTCCATGCTGCGCTCGAGCTCGACCAACCTGCCGTAGCGGAGCTCGGCCGCCCGTCCCAGATCGCCGTCGCGCTCGGCGCGCTCCGCTTCGCCTCTGGCGACTTCGGCGGCGGCCTTGAGCTCACGGATGCCGGCGATGGCCTCCTTCTCCTGAGCCCAGTGCGCCTTCATTCCGTCCATCTCTTCATGCAGGCCGGCGAGCTGCTCCTCGATTGCATTCAGACGCTCCCGGGACACCGCATCGGTCTCTTTGGCCAAGGCGGCTCTTTCGATCTCGAGTTGCTTGGCGCGCCGGTCCAGGACGTCGATCTCGAGTGGCATCGAGTCGATCTCGATCCGCAGACGTGAGGCCGCCTCGTCCACTAGGTCGATCGCCTTGTCGGGAAGAAAGCGCCCGGTTACATAACGGTCGGACAACACCGCGGCTGCGACCAACGCGGCATCTTGTATTCGCACACCGTGATGCACCTCATAGCGCTCCTTGAGTCCTCTCAGGATCGCGATGGTGTCGGGAACAGAAGGCTCACCGACGACCACCGGCTGAAAGCGGCGTTCGAGGGCCGGATCTCTTTCGATGTGCTTTCGGTACTCATCCAGAGTCGTTGCTCCGACCATGCGGAGCTCGCCACGCGCAAGCATCGGTTTGATCATGTTCCCCGCGTCCATTGCGCCCTCGGCAGCCCCTGCCCCGACTACCGTATGCAGCTCATCGACGAACGAGATGACGCCACCCTCGGCGTCGGCGATCTCCTTGAGCACGGCCTTGAGCCGCTCTTCGAATTCACCTCGATACTTCGAGCCCGCAACCATTCCGCCGATGTCCAGCGACACGAGGCGCTTGTTCTTGAGCGACTCGGGCACGTCACCGGCAACTATTCGATTCGCAAGCCCCTCGACGATGGCGGTCTTACCGACCCCGGGCTCCCCTATCAGGACCGGGTTGTTCTTCGTGCGGCGCGATAGGACCTGGATGACACGGCGTATCTCCTCGTCGCGCCCGATGACGGGGTCGAGCTTCCCGCGACGCGCTGCCTCGGTGAGGTCCCGTCCGAAACGCTCCAACGCCTGGTATTTGTCCTCGGGTGTCGGGTCCGTGACCCGCTGGGAGCCTCGTATGGCCTTGAGGGCATTCAGAATCTTCGACTTGTCGATGCCTGCACCGGCAAGCAGAGGGGCGAGGTCGCCGTCGAGAAGCGCCAACAGAAGGTGCTCGGTCGAGACGTAGGCATCTCCGAGAGCGGCAGCCTCGGTTTCGGCGCGGCCGATGGTCCTCGACAGCGCCTGGGACAGGTAGGGTTCGACGCCTCCGTAGACCTTCGGGAAGCCGCCGATGGTCTCTTCCACCGCCGTCCGCAGAGAGCGGGGTTGCGTCTCCATCTTCTGCAGCAATGGGTACACGACGCCCTCGGCCTGCCCCAGAAGCGCTGCGAGGAGATGCGCGTCTTCGATCTGAGCGTGGTTGCGCTCGTGAGCCAGTCGCTGCGCCGAAGCGAGCGCCTCCTGCGATTTGACCGTCAGTTTGTCTACATTCATGTCCCCTGCCGTCCTTTGACCGACCTGCGCCTGTCCTGTATATCAAGCCACTATAAAAGTTGAGTGTACCACTATCAATATCGCCATCGGGCCGTCTACAGCGCACTGGAGGGGGGACGCGGGGGGTCCATTCGCTCGGGTCGGTTGCGGGTAGGATTCGGGTCCGGCTGAACGAGAGGGCGCGGCCGGTCACCCGCAAGAGCCCGCTCGAGCCGAATCCCAGTTAACTACGAGGAGACGCCATGGACTTCAGGTACCCGTTGACCCGGTACGTCTACCGTCCGGTATCCATGCCCGTTGCGTCCCGTCTGGCGCGAACATCGGTGACACCCGTGCAAGTGACTTTGATCAGTGCCGTGTTTGCGTTGGCCGGAGCGGTCGCCGTGGGTTTCCAGCAGTACCTGCTGGGGGTCTTTCTGACCCTCGTGGGAGCGATAACTGATTGTGTGGACGGCGACCTGGCCCGAGTCACCGGAAAGACCTCGCGCGCCGGTGCGTACCTCGACAGCGTGCTCGACCGGTGGACCGACGCTGCTCTCATCGTGGGTCTGGGATGGTCCGACATCGAGCAGTTCGGGCCCGCTGCCGCCCTCGCCCTCGTGGGATCCTTCCTCGTCAGCTACACACGCAGTCGTGCGCAGAGCCTCGGGGTAGACCCACGGCATGGAATCGCCGGGCGCGACGCCCGCATGCTCATCCTCATGGTCGGCGCAGTTGGCGGGCTCATATCGGCGGCGCTGTGGACTGTGGCGGTTCTGAGCGCGGTAACGGCGGTTCACCGCATGGTGTGGTCGATGCAAGCGCTGGACCGCTTCGATCGCACCGGCACCACCTAACGCATTTGCACTTTCATGCACTTCCGAGCCCGCTTTCCGGGCTCCGGAGTGGAAGGGAGCTCAGTAAGAGCGGTTAGTCAGCCGCTGCTGGACGCCCCCGTCCGCCATCCCGTCACCGCGCCGGGCTGAAGCTCCACGCCGCCGTCGCCGGACCCGTTGCCCGCCCGGCCGAAGTATTCATCGAGGTCTTTGCGGCTGAGGTTCTCCTTCTCCAGAAGGATCGTCGCCAACTGGTCGAGATCCGAACGATGCTCGGCCAGAATTGCCCGGGCCCGGTCGTGTCCATCGGTCAGGAGCGCCATCACCTCACGGTCGATGGCGATCTCGGTCTCCTCGGAGATGCTCTCGCTGCGCCGGAAGGAAGGCCCGAGGAACCGGGGCCCCTGCTCGGAGATGTTGATGGGTCCCACCTTCGGCGACATCCCGAACTCCATCACCATGCGGCGCGCGATCTCAGTCGCCTTCTGCAGATCGTCCTGAGCGCCCGTGGTGGCGAACTCGAACACGATCTCTTCGGCCGATCGGCCGCCCAGCAACACCGCAATGCGGTCTCGCAACTCGGGTTCGGACATCAGGTAGCGCTCCTCGTCGGGAAGCTGCTGGGTGAACCCCAGGGCGCCTATGCCTCTCGGAATGATCGAAATACGGTGCACCGGGTCGGCGTGATCCACGAATAGAGCAACCAATGCGTGCCCCAGCTCGTGGTACGCCACCAGACGGCGCTCCGACTCAGAGAGCACCTGTGAGCGGCGCTCCAGGCCCGCGACCACTCTGTCGATGGCCTCCTCGAGATCGACCATGTCCACTTGCTCTTTGCCCCGGCGCGCCGCCAACAGCGCGCCTTCATTGATGACGTTCGCCAGTTGGGCGCCGGAGAAGCCCGGGGTACGCCGCGCCAGGAGCTTGAGATCGGCGCCCGGCCCAAGCTTGACGCTGCGCGCGTGGATGGCGAGGATCTGCTCGCGCCCGCCGATGTCGGGCAGGTTGACCTGGATCTGACGGTCGAAACGGCCCGGGCGAAGCAGCGCCTGGTCGAGCACCTCGGGACGGTTGGAGGCCGCCACTATGATGACGCCAGAGTTGGGCTCGAAGCCATCCATCTCGGTCAACAGTTGCTGCAGAGTCTGCTCCTGCTCCTGGTGCGAGCCCATCTGACCGCCGACTGCACCGGACCGAGCTTGCCCGATGGCGTCGATCTCGTCGATGAACACAATTGCGGGAGCTCGCTCGCGCGCCTGTTGGAACATATCCCGCACGCGCGCCGCACCCAAACCGACGAAGAGCTCGATGAACTCGGATGCCGATATGTAGAAGAAGGGCACGTCGGCCTCGCCGGCGATGGCTCGCGCCAGAAGTGTCTTGCCCGTGCCGGGAGGCCCTACCAGCAGGACGCCCTTCGGGATGCGGGCGCCCAACCGCCGATACTTCTCCGAGTTCTTGAGATAGTCGACAAGCTCGACAAGCTCCGCCTCGACTTCGTCAACCCCGGCGACGTCATCGAAGGTCGTCTTCAGGTCCGTGCGGTCATACAGCTTCGCCTTGTTCTTCCCGAACGACATCGGTCCACCTCCTCCCATCTGCCTCCCCATGCGGCGCATGAACAGGTAGTAGAGGCCCCCGATCAACGCAAAGGGAAGAATGAACGAGAAGAGAAGACCGCTCCAGGGGCTGGGCTGTGATGCCGTGACCTCGACACCCGCCTCACGAAGCTCGTCGACCAACTGATTGGTTTCGAAATTCGGAGGAATGGTCGCAGAGAACCGGGTCTCGGTACCGGCATCATCGTAGACACCGTCGACCGAAACCGTAGAGATGTCGGCTTCCTTCACGCTGCCGTCCTCGAGGAGGTTGAGAAAGCGCGAGAACTGAATTTCGGTGACCTCCCCGAAGAAAGGGCCCTGGATCAGCAGCAGCAGGAGCACGCCTCCTGCAATCCAGGCACCCGTTATCCACCGCTTCCGGTCCTGGCCCTCGTTGGGTCGCCCGGGCGACGAGGGCTTGGTTACCTGTGGTGCCACGGCTTGCTCCTAACTACGTTTTCGTCTGATCAGAGGTTGGGACCAACCCTAACGGGGCGCAGAGACAATGTCCCCGCCTCAGTCGCACAACTACCCCGCAGGCTCTGACTACCCTGGGAGGACGCTAGACGAAAGGACTGCCTTGAGCTCCAAACCCACGCAGGTGGTGTTGCTGGTCGGAGGCGACCTGCTGGCGACGGCGCGCCTCGAGCGTGCGGCAACCGACGCCGGAGCGCATCTCAGGAGCACCTCACCCGAGAAGATGATGGACGCGATCAGGTCCGAGCGCCCCGATGTGGTGGTCCTCGATCTCGACCGCGGGCGTTCGGCCGTGCTCGAGAGCTTGTCCGAGGCCCGTGACCAGGGCCTTTCGACAGGGCGGGTGGTTGGCTACTTCTCCCATGTCGACGGCACGCTCCGTGCGCAGGCGCAAGCGGCCGGATGCCGCGCTCTGCCCCGGGGGCGCTTCTGGAACAGCCTCCCCGAGGAGCTCCGTGCGCCGGAAGCCCAGACCTAGAACCGCCGCGCCCCCGTCTATATTAGGCCCATGACGGCCATTCCGGATGTCGTGGTGATCGGCGGCGGCGCCATCGGCCTCTCCATCGCATGGAGAAGCGCCGTTGCCGGGCTGCGCGTGACCGTCGTGGATGACCATCACCCCGCTCAGGCCTCGTGGGCCGCGGCCGGGATGATCGCGCCGGTGTCCGAAGCCCATCACGGTGAGGAGAACCTCATCGATCTCAACCTTCTGTCGGCGCGGCGCTATCCCGGATGGATCGAGGAGCTCGAGGAAGCAAGCGGCCGGGTGACGGGCTACACCCCGTGCGGCACGCTCGTTGTGGCCCTGGACGGCGACGACAAGGAGCAGCTCGACCACCTCCACGGCTGGCAGGCCGAGCTCGGCCTCCCGGTGGAGCGCCTCCGTGGGCGAGAGTGCCGGGAGCTCGAGCCCAGCCTCGCTCCGATGGTCCGGGCGGGGCTGTTCATGGAAGGCGACCATCAGATCGACAATCGCAAGCTCGTCGACGCATTGGAGGCGGCCTGCATCCGTAGAGAGGTGGACTTCATCAATGGGAGCGTCGCTTCACTGACCGTCCAGGGAGAACGAGTAACCGGGGCCGGACTCGCCTCCGGAGACTCCATCGCCTGCGACAAGGTCGTGCTCGCTGCGGGATGCTGGTCGGGTGGAATCGATGGCGTTCCTCCTTCGGTCACCGACGGCGTCCGTCCAGTCAAAGGACAGCTTCTCTACCTTACGGGCCGGCCCGGACAGCCCCCCCTGGCTCAACGAAACGTGCGCACAATGGACGTTTACGTGGTGGCGCGCGGCGATGGCAGATCGGTGGTCGGTGCGACGGTGGAAGAGCTCGGCTTCGACACCACCGTGACGGCGGGCGGGGTGCACTCGCTGCTGCGCGACGCCATCCGCGTGTTGCCGGACGTGGCCGAGCAGGTACTGACCGAATGCGTCGCAGGGCTGCGTCCCGGGTCGCGCGACAACCGCCCCCTTCTGGGCCCCGGCGAACAGGATGGGCTCATAGTCGCCACCGGGCACTACCGCAACGGGATACTGCTCACGCCTGCGACGGGCGACCTGATTGCGGAACTCCTCGTCACGGGTGCGACTCCGGCGCCGTTGAAGCCGTTCGCCCCGACGCGGTTCGCTGATGCTGGGGTGTCGGTGTGACTGTGACCGTGAACGGCGAAGCCACCGAACTGGCCGACAACACCACCATCGAGCAGGTTCTGGCCAGACACCTCGGGCCCGGGCGCGCAGTCTCCGGCGTCGCCGTCGCACTCAACGGAGAAGTCGTGGCGCGCACAGAGTGGGGCGGCCGCCGCCTGCGCGCCCATGACCGGGTTGAGGTGCTCGCCGCAAGAGGAGGCGGCTGATCGTGGACGACCCGTTCATCATCGCTGGGGTTACCTTCAGCTCGCGCCTCATCATGGGCACTGGCGGCGCCCCGAGCCTCGACGCACTCGAAAGGGCAGTGGTCGCGTCCGGCGCCGAGCTCGCCACCGTGGCGCTGCGCCGCGTCAGCCCCGCAGCGCGCGGTTCGGTTCTCGATGTGCTCGAGCGAACAGGATGCAGGCTGCTGCCCAACACCGCCGGGTGCTTCACTGCGCGCGACGCCGTCACCACCGCTCAACTTGCGCGCGAAGCATTCGGGACGGATTGGATCAAGCTCGAGGTCATAGCCGACGAGCGAACGCTCCTGCCGGAAGCCGTCGAGCTGCTCGATGCCGCCGAGACGCTGGTGGACGACGGTTTTGCCGTACTCGCCTATACCAACGACGACCCGGTTCTCGCGCTGCGGCTCGAGGCGGCCGGGTGCGCCGCGGTGATGCCGTTGGGCTCCCCCATCGGTAGCGGCATGGGAATCCTCAACCCCTTCAATCTGGCCCTGATTGTCGACAGTCTCTCGGTCCCGGTGATACTCGACGCTGGTGTGGGGACCGCTTCCGACGCTGCAATCGCCATGGAGCTCGGCTGCGACGCCGTGCTTGCGGCCAGCGCCGTCACGCGAGCACGAGAGTCTGCCACGATGGCCGAGGCCGTTCGCAAGGCCGTCGAAGCGGGCAGGCTTGCCCGGCGCGCCGGCCGCATTCCGCGCCGGCTCTACGCCGAGCCATCCACTACCTTCGAGGACCTCCCCGATCTGAAGCCGGTGCCGCATCCAGACTGAATCGGTCGAACGAAAGAAAGGCGCCCGAAGGCGCCTTTCTGTTCTAACGGTGTTCTCTTGTTAGTTGCCGAACAGCCGGGAAGCGAAGCCCGAAGCAACGGCTTGCGGACGCTGAAGCTCGCCCATGTACGCGTTGTGGATCAATAGCGCACCCGTCAACGCGGGGATCACCCATTGCATCGTCTTGAGCTGCTTCTGGGCCTGCTCAACCTCGGGCGGCGTCTGTGAGGAGGGCTCGGTGCCACCGGCGACGGGGACGTCCCCGGCATTGTCGATCTTCTTGCCCAGTACCCTCGAGTAGGCAGTTGCGCCGAGCGCCACGCCGGTGAGGGCCGTCTTGGCCATGCTCTGTGAGGCAACTCCACGCTGTCCGGCCAGGCGCCCGCGATTCCCGGCGACCAGGATCGCTCCGCCGACTACGTGCGAACCGATGGCTGCGAGATTCAGCGGGGTCCACCGGTTCCAACCCGCATTGGCGACGCGCGAACGCTGCGCCGGGTCGCTGACCTCGGATGCTGCTCCGTTCAGGCCCGTCGCACCCATGAGAGAGCCGCCAAACCAAGCGGCGAGCCCAACGTCATGAAGCGATCGGGCTACCGTATTTGTCTCTGCCATACCAGACTCCTTAAGAAATGATAGGAAACAAGGCCTTTGTTCCCCCTTACCCTGCAACCCCATCCACAAACCGAGCGTTCCGCACTCGCGTGGTCAGTCGGGGCGGGACGCATCGGTGAACTCCCTGAAAACACCTGTCACCAGAAAGGAGATCTGTTCTCCGATGTCGACTGCATGGTCACCGATCCGCTCGAGATAGCGCGCCACCAGAACGAGATTGATCGCCCACTCGAAGCTGCGACTATCTCCCGCGTACTGCTGGAGATCACCCAGCATCCCTCGGTTCAGGCGATCGAGAACATTGTCCTTCACCGGCAACAGCTCCGCAAGATTGATGCTTCGCTGGGCGAACGCAGACAGCGCAGTGTCGAGCATCTCGGCAGCACGCCCCCCCATCTCGTTGAGGCGCGTAACCATCGGCGAATCCGGAGGATAAGGCTGGCGGTTCATCACGAATTTGGCGATGTTGACGCACAGGTCGCCCATGCGCTCGATGTGCATGTTCGAGTGCATGATCGCACTGGCGAGCCTCAGATCTGCTGCCACCGGAGCTTGAAGGGCAAGCAACGTAAGGATCCGCGATTCGATCTCGAGGTAGGTTCCGTCGACGAGGTCGTCTTCTTTCATCACCGCGTCGGCCATCCCGGCGTCGCGGGCCCGTAAAGCCTCCAGAACACCCTCGAGCTGCTTGCGGACCAGCGCCCCTTCCGTGAGAAGGCTGGTTTCGACAGTCTCGAGCTCTTCATGAAGTGAGATTCGGACCATTAGGTGACCCTACCCGCGAGGGTTACATCTGAACGGAGGTGGGCAGGCAACGGTATGGAGAGTGGCCGCGCCGACGCCGCCCCCAAATGAAACGGTCAAGCCTATGATGGCCCGCGTGCCGCCTCCGACCACAGGCGTTCCAGGGCCGGCGCAACTTATAGAGGGGTGAAGGACAGTGAAAGAGATCGAATTGAAGCTGGCAGTGGACGATGGATTCGAACTTCCGATGCTCGAATCGGCCGCGACCGGGGTTGCCGCCGTCCGTGAACGTAGCCCCGCCGATCTCAGAGCGACCTATTTCGACACGACCGATCTCCGCCTTGCCCGAAGCGGCATCACACTGCGCCACCGCACCGGCGAAAGCGAGCGCAACGGCTGGACACTGAAGCTCCCTGTTGACGGAGCCGACGGCCTGGGTGCGGCTGCCGTACGCGAGGAGCATTTCTTCCAGGGCGGCAGAGCCGGGCCGCCTCCGGAAGCGGTCAACCTGGTCACCGCCTACGTCCGTGGCTCATCCCTCCGCCGGGTTGCCAGAGTCCAGACCCAACGACGGAGCTGGGCTCTCACCGATGAGGACGGCGGTGAGCTTGCCGAGCTGGCCTCCGATGAGGTTTCGGTGCTGGACAAGCGGCGCAAGGTCATCCTGTTTCGTGAGCTTGAGCTCGAAGCACGCATGCTCGATCGCGACGGGCTCGACCGGATTGCCCGCGAGCTGACCAAGGCGGGAGCGGCGCTCAGCGACCCGGCCCCCAAGCTGGTGCGCGTCCTTGGTCCGCAGGCAGCGGCTCCGCCGGACCTGGTCCAAACTCGTCCCCCCGGCCCCAAGGCCCCGGCCGGTGAAGCTGTTCGCGCTGCTCTTGTTGCAGGGACGGCCCGGTTGGTAGCCAATGATCCGGGCACGCGGCTGGGACAGGTCGAACCGCTGCACCAGATGCGAGTTGCCCTCCGGCGCCTCAGGAGTGACATCAGGACGTTTGCGCCACTCATCCAGGAGGGCTGGGCGAAGGAAGTGGTTCCCGAGCTGCGCTGGTTGGGCCGGATACTTGGCGCAGTGCGCGACCAGGATGTCCTGCTCGCGCGGCTCAGGGCGTCCGCCGCCGAGCTCGAGGCGGATCTCGCGCCACTCTTCGAGGCCCTCGAAGAGTCGCGCAGAAACGAGCACAGCGAACTGCTGGATGCCCTGAGCTCGAAGCGCTACGGACGGTTGGTCGACACCCTGACCGAGGCGGCCCTCGCCCCGCCGCTGACCGAGTCGGCAAGCCGACCGTGTGCCGAGGTCCTCCCTCCGCTCGTCGAAAAGGCGTGGCAGAAGCTCGAGAACAAGGTGAGGGCAGCCCCTGCAACCGCCCCGGCCGAGGATCTCCACGGGGTTCGCATCCATGTCAAACGAGTCCGCTACGCCGCCGAAGCGGTGAGCCCGTCACTGGCGGGCAAGAAAGCGAAGAGAGCGCGACGGTTTTCCGCTAAGGCGGCTGCCCTCCAGGACGTGCTCGGCGCCAACCAGGACACGGTGGTGGCGCGCAGGATGATTGCGCAGGCTCAGGACCGGCGGTCAGACGACGCCGCCTTCCTCATTGCCGCCACAACCCTGTTCGAGCGGCAGCAGGAGCTTGCCATCGGCTACCGCCACCGGTACCCGAAGGCGTGGGCAAAGCTCGACCGTCCCAAGCGCACGGAGTGGATGCGCGTTTGACCGATGCAGAGGTCCAACGGGCCGCCGGAGGGGTGCTTTGGCGCCCCCAACCGGATGGGAATCCGGCCGGGGGCGTCGAAGTTGCGCTGGTGCATCGCCCCCGATACGACGACTGGACGCTGCCCAAAGGCAAGCTAAACCCCGGTGAATCCGACCTCGCGGCCGCCCTTCGTGAAATCGAAGAAGAGACCGGTTACACGGGTGCGCCCGGTCGCCATCTCGGAGAGGTCTCCTATGTGAAGCCGACTGCCGGAGAGGATCGACCGAAAGTCGTTCACTACTGGGAGATCAGGGCGCAAGGGGGCTTCTTCACCCCCAACGAGGAGGTCGACGACCTGCGGTGGTTGGCCCTCGACAGCGCAGAGAGCCTGCTTACCCGGGAAACCGACCACGGCATCCTCGAGGCCTTCAGAAGCCAACCGGTGACGACCTCGGTTGTGCTGATGGTTCGCCACGCCAGCGCCGGAAGCCGCGACAGGTGGAAGGGGGATGATCGAGCACGACCCCTCGACGCCCGGGGCAGGCGCCAGGCCGCAGCTCTTGTTTCGCTCTTTCGTCCGTGGGTCATCGCCGAGATCATCTCGGCCGACTTCGTCAGGTGTGTTCAGACGATCGAGCCCCTCGGTGAATCGATCGGCGTCTCCGTCAAGGAGGATCCGCTCCTCTCCGAGCTGGGCTATCCGGGGAACGAAGCACAGGTGGTCGAGCTCATGCGCACCCTGGCGAACCGAGACGCGGTGGTCTGCGTTTGCAGTCAGGGTGACGTGATCCCCGACCTCCTGGGTCGCCTGGCGAATGAGGATGGTCTGGCCACCCCCTCCCGCGAGCACGGGCGACGATCCTTCAAGATGCCAAAAGGGGGGTCCTGGGCGCTTTGCTGGTCCGGCGGCCGACTCGTGGGCACGGAAAGCCTGAAGGCGCCCCCAGTAGACCCCTGAGAGGCCCTGCCTCCGGCAGTCGGGTTGGTCCCGTGAAGCGGAGGTGAACGCTCGATGGACAAAGGGCGCATAAGGCCTGCTCAGGGAGCGGACACCCTAAACTGAAAGCATTGTGAACAACCTTCTCCTATCGGTTGGCCTTGGCGTGCTGGCAGCGGTGGTCACATTCATCGTCCTGGACCGGTTCTTCCCTGCACAGGCGGGCGAGGCGGTGGACGGAGACGTCCCGGGCGGCAACTCCGCGCAGCTCGACCAGCTCAGACGGGAGAACAGATGGGCGCAGGAGATACTCGAGCGGATGGCCGAGGGTGTCCTCGTGCTCGACGAGTCGGCCAAGCCACTGTCGACCAACTCAGCAGGGCGCGACCTGATGGGTTTCCATGAAGACATGCTTCCGGCCCGCCTCCCCAGTGGCGAGGTGCTCGAGCTTGCCGAGAAGGCACTGGCCGAAGGCGTGAGCCGGGAGGCGCTGGCGAGCGTGTGGTTTCCGGCACGGATGAGCCTCTGGGCACGCGCCGCCCCTCTGCAGGATGGAAGCGGAGTGGTGGTCGTGCTTCAGGACGTCACCAATGAAATCGGTATACAGAGGGCGAGACGCGAGTTCGTCGCCCACGCTTCCCACGAGCTCAAGTCTCCCGTCGCGGCGCTTCGAACGCTCGCCGAAGCGATCCGGCGGGCGGTCCACGAGGACCCTGACATGGCCGAGCACTTCTCGACGCGACTGACGGCCGAGGCGGAGCGACTCGGGCGCCTCATCGAGGATCTCCTCGACCTGACGAAATTGGAGGAAGCGGCAACTCCCCCGGACCAACGCATCGACCTGTCGGAAGTCGCACAGAGCGAAGCAGACCGTTTCGAGACGCCGGCATCGGCAGCGGGAACCTCATTCGAAAGGCACATTCATCCAGGCGTTTGGATCATGGGGGACGAAGGTCAACTCGGTACGATGATCCGGAACCTGCTCGAGAACGCATTCCATTACACGCCGAGGGAAGGGCGGGTCACGATCGAGGTGTCCGAAAGGGGCGGCAACGCTCTTGTCGAAGTCGGCGATACGGGTATCGGCATCCCCCTCGAGGCCCAATCGCGCGTGTTCGAGCGGTTCTACCGGGTCGACCGGGGCCGGTCGCGCGATAGTGGCGGCACGGGACTGGGGCTGGCAATCGCGAAGCACGTGATCGAGCTTCACGGAGGTCACATTCAGGTGGAAAGCGAGCTCGGCCAAGGATCGACGTTCACGGCAAGAATCCCTTCGGCCGCGCCGGAGCAGGGAACCGTCAGATCGTTGGCCGGATGACACGCCTCCTGGGAGAAACCTAGGTGCCCAAGGTCCTGCTCATAGAGGACGAGGAGAGCTTCGGTGAAGCCCTCGAGTACCAGCTTCGCCGAGAAGGCTTCGAGATCGAGCGGGTGACCGACGGTGTGCTGGGAGTCGAGCGGTTCAAGAGAGGTGGCGCAGACCTGGTCCTGCTGGACCTGATGCTGCCCGGGATGGGCGGTGAAGATGTCTGCAGGGAGATCCGGCGCAGCTCGAACGTTCCGATCATCATGTTGACCGCACGCACCACCGATATCGACAAGGTCGTAGGGCTCGAGATCGGCGCGGACGATTACGTCACCAAACCCTTCAACCTCCGGGAGCTGCTGGCCCGCATCAAAGCGATCCTACGCCGGAGCTCCACCGACGTAAGTGGGTCCGAAGTTCTGGAGGGAGGTGGCATACGGCTCGACGCCGATCGGTTCGAGGTCACAGTCAGGGGAGAGCCGGTGCACCTCACCCGTAAGGAGTTCGAATTGCTCGAGCTGCTCATGGAGAACACCGGCCGCGTCCTGCAACGCGAGACGCTCATCGACCAGGTATGGGGGACGGATTACTTCGGCGATACCAGGACACTCGACGTCCACATGAAACGGCTGAGGGCCAAGTGTGAGTCCGACCCCCACAATCCCCAACACCTACGGACAATAAGAGGCCTCGGCTATAAATTCACCGCCTGAGCACGGTCGGCTATTTCGGCCCGCCTTTGCCCTACGGGCCGATCTCCCGGGACAAGCCGGACACATCGCCGGTCAACATGTAACGGAGGCGCTCGCCCACCATGACCGAGTGATCGGCAATGCGTTCGAGGGCGCGGCCGGCCAGCAATGTAGCAACTGCAGCAGCAACCGCGTCCGGGCCCTCGAGCCTGCGGATAGCCTGCGTCAACTGCACGTTGTACTCGTCCATCGCGTCGTCCTGCTCTTCCAGCGAGCGGGCTAATTCCAGGTCCTGGGCCGCCCATGCCCTGACGGCAGCCCGGAACAGTGCGGACGCCTCAGACGCCATGGCCCGTAATATCCCGAAAGTCTCCGGGTGGCGGACCATGAGCGGCTGCTCGGGTGCCAGTTTCACCACACGGAGGCACAGATCGCCGGTGCGCTCGAGGTCGGACATGATCCGGAGCACCGACATCACCAAACGCAAATCCGAAGCCACCGGATTCTGTCTGATGAGCAGGTCGTAGCACTTCTCGGTAAGAGAGACCAACATTGAATCGATAGCGTCGTCGCCCGCCACCACTTTGTCCGCCAGGATTCCATCACCGGATAACAGGACCTGCGTGGAGCGCGACAGAGCCTCGTCCACCTTGAGCGCCATGACCTCGACCTGGAGCTTTAGCTGCTCTAGCTCGAAGAGAAAAACCGTCCGGGACGAGGCTCCTGCGCTATCCGAACCGTCCAGTGACGTAATTCTCGGTCCTTTCATTGGTCGGATTGGTGAACATCTTCTCGGTCTTATCGTACTCCACGAGCACACCCGTCCGGCGGTCGTTCTGCTCGGACACCTCTGCGGTGAAGAAGGCGGTCATGTCGCTGATGCGCGCCGCCTGTTGCATGTTGTGAGTCACGATAACGATGGTGAACTCTTGCTTGATCTCCTGCATGAGGTCCTCGATGCGGCCGGTAGCGATGGGGTCGAGCGCCGATGCAGGCTCGTCCATCAAGATCACGTCGGGCTCCACTGCGATGGCCCTGGCGATGCACAGGCGCTGTTGCTGGCCGCCGGAGAGTCCCATCGCCGATTCCTTCAGACGCTCCTTGACTTCATCCCATAACGCCGCTTTGCGCAGTGACTGCTCGACCAGTTCGTCCATGTCGCCCTTGAAGCCGGCGATCCTGGGCCCAAAGGCCACGTTCTCGTGAATACTCTTTGGGAACGGATTGGGTTTCTGGAACACCATCCCGATGCGGCGTCTCACCTCTACCGGATCAACCTGCGGATCGTAGAGATCGATGCCGTGGTACTGCACTCGCCCTTCGACGCGCGCACTCTCGACCAGGTCGTTCATGCGATTGAGACAGCGCAGCACGGTCGTCTTCCCACACCCGGACGGCCCGATCATTGCAGTAATCTTGCGTTCCTCTATGGCCAGCGTAACGTCCCGGACGGCCTTGAACTCACCGTAGTAGACCGATAAATCTTCGATGTCGAAGACGGTGGGATTGATTGAGCCTGCATCTTCCCCAGATGCACGAACGCTGGTGACAACGCGCGCCCCCGAAGGCGCCTGTTGCTCGACCGGGGCCGTCACGTCCATCTCCCTCACCACTTTCGTTCGTATCGGTTTCTAAGGAAAATTGCGATCGCATTCGCGGTCAAGATCACGGCAAGAAGGACAATGATTGCCGCCTGCGTGAGCGCCCGGAAGTCAGCGTCCGGCTCACTCGCCCAGGCGAAGATGGTAGTGGGCAGAGTCGCAAACGGACCTCTGAGCTGCTCACCGAGTGATGCGTCACCGGTGGCGACAAATCCGGTGACCGCACCAACTAACAATAACGGTGCGGTCTCGCCCAGCGCTCGCGAAATCGCCAGCACTGTGCCGGTAAGAATGGCCGGGGCTGCAACAGGCAGGACGTGACTGCGCACGACCTCCCAACGCGTCGCCCCCACACCGAAACCCGCCTCCCGGATGCTATCCGGCACCGCCCGCAACGCCTCGGCAGAAGTGATGATGATGATCGGCAACACCAGGATTGCAAGCGTTAGCCCTCCGGCGATGTAGCTCGCTCCCCCCGTCAGGGGGGCGAGCACAATCACGAAGATTGCGACACCCAGCAATCCGTACACGATTGAAGGCACGCCGGCCAAATTGCGGATGTTCACGTCGATGAAGCGATTAAACCTGGTGTCTCTTGCATACTCTTCGAGGTAGATCGCAGCACCGACTCCTATGGGGAATGCCAGGAGCACAACGAATATGAGCATCACGAGCGAACCGAAAATACCCTGCGCTACGCCTGCGCGCTCGGCAAAGGAGGAAAGGCCTGAGCTCATGAAGCTGCCGCCGCGATCCAACAGCACGCTGATGCCCTTTGCCACAACGTCCACCAGCAGGATGATCAAGAAAAGGAGGGAGATGAAAAGCGAGAAGAGCAGCGCGCCCTCGAAGAGCACGCTCTTGACATCTCCCTTCCTGCCCCGCAAACCCTGCGCGACGATGTCTCCGGTTGTCACGGGCTTCCTTGCGGTCGTCATCAGTACTTCTGCCTAACCCGCCGCACGTAACGTTCGCTGACGACGTTCAGAGTCAGTGTGATCAAGAACAACAACAGACCGACGAAGAAAAGGCTGGGGAATGCCTGATCGGCGCCCCTGACCTGGTCGCTGCCCCGGGCAAGGGCCGCCATCGCGCCGGTCATCGTTTGCCCCGCATTGAATGGATTGAGGCTGAACTCGGCGCCACCCGTACCGCCGGCGACGATCAACACGACCATGGTCTCCCCGATTGCGCGCGAAACACCCAGGATGATCGAGGCGACGACACCGGAGACCGCAGCGGGGAAGACGACCTTCATGGTTGTGGACCGCTTCTTGGCCCCAAGTCCGTAAGACGCTTCGCGTAGAGACATCGGAACGGCTCTAAAGGCATCCTCCGCCACAGATGCGACAAGCGGCGTGACCAACACGCCGACTCCGATGCCCGCGGCCGCCATGTTGAACAGTCCGGCGTCCCCGCTCAAACGCCCGATGATCTGAGGGCTTATCCAGCTGAGCGCAAAAACCCCCACCACGACGCTCGGAATGCCGGCCAAGATCTCGAGTACGGGCTTGATCACCTTTCGCATTCGCGGGCGAGCGTACTCGGCCAGATAAATAGCCGCCCCCAGCCCCAGCGGGGCCGCCACGATCATTGCGATTCCGGCAACGAGCACGCTCCCAACGACGATCGTGGGGAGGCCGAACATCGATCGCCGGGGAAACCACCCTCCCGCTCCGAGATCGGCGGGATTTATCCCAGTTGCGAACGAAACCGCGCGCCCCATGAGACTGGCGACAATGAGCGCGCTGATGACGACCGATACGACCGCCGCAGCCTGAAAGGTACGCATAATCAGGTTTTCCCGTCGTTGACGGCGGGCGCTCATCCGAAGGTCGGAGAGCTGGAGCTCCCCGCCTTTTCCCAACCGTGGAGATGCTGCTTGCGCCATCGGGTCCTTTCGCAACGCTTGCCATGCACCACGGTGAGGGGCGGGCCGGTAAAAACCTCCGGCCCGCCCTCCATAGCTTACTCGGTCTACTTAAGTTTCCTCGCGGGAACCTGTCTGCTGGCTCTCCCATGCGTCGATGCTCTCCTGGAGCTGATCATCGGGTAACGAAACGTAGCCGGTGTCAACCACAGACTTCAGGCCTTCGTCCGAGAGGTAGAAGTCCACGAACGCCTTCACGGATTCGTTGTTCTTGGCGTCGTCCGCATTGACGTAGAAGAACAGGTCGCGAGACATCGGATATTCCTTGGTTTCGATGGTCTCCACGGTCGGAGCGACGCATCCGTCCCCCCCATCCACCTCGAACGCCTTGACCGTGTCCTGGTTCTCCTCGTAGAAGGCGAAGCCGACCCAGCCGAAAGACGAGTCGCTTCCCTGCAATCCCTGGATGATGACATTGTCGTTCCCAGACGATTGGTAGTCGGGGCGCGTGACCCACTCCTCCTCGGGCAGACCCTGGGCCTCGGCGGTCTCCTCGATGACGAACTCGACGAAGGTGTCGTAGGTACCCGACTCTTCACCCGGAGCGGTTATGTCCAGCGGCACGTCCGGGTAAGGGGCGTTCCCGGCGCCGATCTCCTGCGCGAGCTCATTGGCATCCGACCAGTTGGCGAAGCCCTCGGACTCAGGTCCGACGAGCGCGTACATGTCCTTGAAATCGAGGCAGGTAAGTTCCTCGATGTTGGGGGAGGTGAGTACCGAAATCCCGTCGATGCCGACTTTGACTTCGATGAACTCGACACCTTCCTTCTTGCAGGCCTTTACCTCTTCCGCCTCAATCGGACGGGAGGCATCGGAGATCTCGAGCTTCCCCTGACAGAAAAGCTCGAAGCCGTCGCTCGTGCCCGGACCGTCGACGGATACCTGGAGATCCGGGTTCTGCTCGCTGAAGATCTCGGCGTTGAGCGCGCTGATGGGCTCGACGGTCGAGGAGCCCGAGATCGTAATCTCGCCGGAAAGGGTCTCGCTGCTGCCCCCGCCACTCTCGCCGGCACTGGCGCCACCACCGTCATCGCCTCCGCATGCGGCCGCGAGCAGGCAGAAGGCCAGGGCCGCCACCAGCAATCTAGTGTGCCTCCGGTAAACATGCGTCATTCAGACGTCCTCCTCCTGGATTTGCCGGACCACACCCTGCGGCCCCCCGGCAGTCCGCCCCGTGCCCAAGCAGGTGACTCACCACAACCCGAAGCTAGCAATCCCATGTGGCAGACCGGCAACCTGTTCATGAACTCAATGTGAAATGCCCCGGCGGGCCCGGCCCGCGTTCCGGGCCGGGAGCAGACCTGGGTGCTAGGTTTTCCGGGCTTGAACCCCTTACCATTGAGGCTCCCTACCCATCACCAGAAAGGTTGCGGACATGGATGAGCTGAGGATCTTCGGGGGCGTTGTCGCCCTGGGCCTCGCCGCCTTTGCCATCCGTCGCTCCCAGAAGAGAGAGCTACGTCGAGGCGAGCTGCTCGCCATATCCGTATTCGTGGTCGCGTTGGCCCTCGCCGCTGTTGTGCCCGTGGTCTATGCGCCGGTTCTGTCCGGTTTGGGGTTCGAACGGGGCGATGACCGCCAGATCATCGGGTTGCTGGTGATCTCGAACCTCCTCCTGTTCATGTTCGCGTTCAGGGGTTTCATTCGTGACGACAGGCTGTCCGACGAGGTGGGAAACCTGGTCGACTACATGGCTCTGCGACGTCTCGAAGACAGCGGCTGGCCGACGGTACGAGGGTCGTGTGCCGTCGTCATAGCCGCTTACAACGAGGCCGACAACCTTCCCTCAGTGCTCGGTCAGATGCCCGAAGAGATCGAGGGATTAACGGTCCTTCCCATCGTGATCAGCGATGGGTCGACAGACGCGACCGAGAGCACGGCGCGAAACCTTGGAGCCACCGTCATGCGGCGCAATCTCAGGCGGGGGCAGGGCGCAGCCGTTCGGTTGGGCTGCCAGGTCGCCCTCCGCACCGGCGCACAGGTCATCGTAACCATGGACGCCGATGGGCAACATGACCCCAAAGAGATGGACCGGCTAGTCCGTCCGCTGCTGGCCGGTGAAGCCGATATCGTGCAAGGTTCGCGGGTCCTGGGATCCTTCGAGGTCGAATCGAACGTGCGCTCCCACGGCGTCAGGCTCTTCGCTCGTCTCCTGAGCCTTCTCGGACGAACCAAGGTCACCGATCCTTCGAACGGCTACCGGGCCCTGACACCGGCGACGTTTCAGCGGCTGGATCTGAAGCAGGATCAGTATTACGTGTCCGAGTTGTTCCTGGATGCCACGCGCAAAGGGTATCGAGCCATCGAAGTTCCAATCACCGTTCGCAAAAGAGCGTCCGGGGTCACGAAGAAAGGCAAGACCGTGCGCTACGCATGGGGCTTCAGCAAGGCGATAATCAGAACTTGGTTGCGCTAGGCGCGCGTAACGGCGAAGGGGCAAACGCACCAGCGACATTCGTGAGAGGAGGGGAACGATGCGCGTTTTCATACCTGGGGTTGACGGTTACCTGGGTTGGTCTCTGGCTCAGCACCTCGCGGCGCGGGGTCACGAGATTGCCGGGGCGGACTCTTTCTTTCGCCGCAAGTGGGTCGGCGAGATGGAGTCCTGGAGCGCGACTCCTATCGTATCCATGGATGAACGGCTGAAGGCATTCAAAGAGCATTACGGCAGGGAACTGGTGTTTTGGGAAGGCGACCTGACCGAGTGGGATTTCGTCGAGTCCGTCTTCAAGGAGTTTCGCCCCGAAACCGTTGTCCATCTCGGCGAGTGCCCTTCGGCCCCCTTCTCGATGGTCGATGTCCATCATGCAGTCATGGTGCAAACGAACAATATTGTTTCCACTTTCCATCTGATGTTTGCGATGAAGGACATCACTCCAGATGCCCACCTGATAAAACTCGGCACGATGGGCGAGTACGGGACGCCGGACATGGACATCCCGGAGGGCTTCTTCGATGTCGAATTCCGCGGCCGCAAGGGGCACATGCCCTTCCCGCGCGGCGCAGGATCCTGGTATCACTGGAGCAAGGTGCACGGCTCCAACAACATCATGTTCGCCTGCAAGTTGTGGGGCCTGCGCGCTACCGATGTCATGCAGGGGGTGGTCTTCGGAACCCGCATCGATGAGATGGCCGGCGACGAGCGTTTGCTCACGAGGTTGGACTTCGACGGCTCGTTCGGCACTGCGATAAATCGGTTCTGCTGCCAGGCGGTAATCGGGCATCCCCTGACACCCTTCGGCAAGGGTTTGCAGAAGCGCGGTTTCCTGCCGCTGCGGGATTCCATGCAGTGCTTGACGCTTGCACTGGACCACCCGGCCGAAGCCGGTGAGTACCGGGTGTTCAATCAGTTCGAAGAGGTCTACGGCGTGACCGATCTGGCGCACAAGGTCCAGGCGGCGGCGGAGAAACTCGGTATCGAGTCAGAGATCCGAGCGCTTGTGAACCCCCGCGTGGAGCTCGAGGACCACTACTACAACCCCGACCATCAGCACCTTCTCGATCTTGGGTACAGACCCTCTCACGATGTGGACGCGGAGTTGCGGATCATGCTCGAGGATCTGACGAAATACTGCGACCGAATCGACGCCAAACGCGACGTTCTAATACCCGACGTCAAGTGGAAAGGCGATCGCGAAAGGGTCGCATACCTCCACGATCCCGTGGCTTCAGCTTAGATCCACGCGCTGGTTCGCTCAGGGGACGGGTGGGAGCATCACCGTGATCCTGCCCTGCCCACCGGCTTCGATTGAGTCCCCATCCCTTCCTTTGAGTGGTGGACGTCCACATAGGGTGCCCGGATGGGGATCGTTCTGGGTCTTGCGGCCGCCATGATCTATGGAGCGGCCGACTTCGTAGGGGGCTTAGTCTCCCGGCGCACCAACGTGCTTGCGGTCGTGCTGTTGTCGCAACTCTGGGGCACCGCTCCCCTGCTGCTGGCGGTTCCGTTCTTCGGTACCGCGCTCGCCGGCGAAGACCTGGCCTGGGGCTCTGCTGCAGGGCTTGCCGGCGCAGCGGGAATCGTGTTTCTGTACCGAGGCCTCTCGATCGGCCGCATGACCGTGGTCGCGCCCACCACCGCGGTCGAGGCGGCAACCTTCCCGGTGATCTTCGGGCTGGCCGGAGGCGAACGACCGAGCGCGGTGGCCCTGACCGGTGTCGCCCTGGCCCTTGCGGCGGTCGCCCTGGTGAGCTCATCGCCGAGGGGAGCTCCGGGCGGTATCGCCGGGCAGGCCGGGCCCGGGGGGCGCCTGCCACCCGGGCTTCTCGAGGCGTTGGCGGCGGGCCTGGCTTTTGGCTTCTTCTTCATAAGCCTCGAGCGGACCAGCCCGGAGTCCGGGCTCTTGCCCCTCGTTGTGGCCCGTGCGACGGCCATGGTCTCTGTGGGTTTGGCCGCCCTCCTGACCCGGCGCTCTCTGCGCCCTTCTCCCGGAACCTCCTCGAGCATCGCCACGGCGGGAGGCCTCGATGTCCTCGCCAACATCCTCTATCTGCTCGCCAGCCGCCAGGGTCTTCTATCGCTCGTGGCGGTCCTGACGTCGTTGTATCCGGCAAGCACCGTCCTGCTGGCCCGGGTGGTGCTGCGCGAGCGGCTGTGGCGGGTACAGGCCGCAGGGCTGATCCTGGCGGCCGTTGGAGTGGCGCTCATTGCACTGGGCTAGGCCGACGGGTGGCTAGGCTGCCTGACAGGACAAAATTTGACATAAACTGCGTGTAAATAGTATCAAATACCTCAGATTGAACCGGACTGGGCACACACACACTGGGAGGACAGAGCGCATGGCTACCTTCGACGAGTTGAGGGCGTCCAACCGCGCCCATGCTGAGGACTTCGGGCACGGGCACCTGCCGATGCCCCCCGCACGACAGGTTGCGGTGATCACCTGCATGGACGCACGCCTCCACCCGGAGACGTTCCTGGGGTTGGATGTGGGTGACGCGCACGTCATCCGAAATGCCGGCGGGAGAGTATCGGGCGACGCGATTCGCTCATTGGTCATCTCACAGCGATTCCTGGGGACCAAAGAGGTTGTGGTAATTCACCACACCGATTGCGGGATGCTCACCTTCTCGAACGATGATCTGGTGGCCAAGATCCGTGACGACCTCGGAGCCGACGCATCGGGTCGTGACTTCCTGCCGTTTGGGGATCTGAAGCAGAGCGTGGTCGACGACGTCGAAGCCGTACGGTCGTCAGAGCTCATCCCGGACGACATACCCGTGACCGGCGCGATCTACGAGGTCGAGACCGGCCGCCTCCAAGAGGTGGTCCGGACATAGCAGGCCGGCGCCCTTCCGGGGAAGGTCTCCAGAGGAATCAGGGCTCCAGGCCCTCTCGATCACCCCCCAGCCTCAGGCCTCGGTGTTGACCACGCCGGCCCCTGGGCGGCGCCGGGTCGGGGGGCTCCCTCTCGCCCGCGCCCTTGATCAGCCTGAAGAGGATGGCGAGAAGAGTCAAAGAAACGGCTGCCTGCCTCAAGAGCTTGCCGAGAGCGAGCTCGTCTTCGCCCACAGGCGGATCGGCAATCTCTGCGAGGGCCACTCCGGGATAGAGCTCGGCGGCGGCCCGGCGCGCCTCCGAGCCAGTCGGATACGTCTTGCTGCTTCTCAGCTCGACCTCGGCCTCAGGATTGTTGTAGAGCCAGCGCCAGCGGCCATCGTCCTCGCGGCGATAAGTGATGTGTTCGGCCATAGGGTCACAGATGCTAACCCTTCAGACCGCCCAACGGGCCCGTCCGGAATTCGGCCTAGCGCTCCCGCTAGTGAAGTGCCGCAATCGCCCAGGCGAGAAGGGAGGCGGCGGCTAAGGCGGCTACGGACGTCGCGACCGCAATGCCAAAGGCGAGGGTCGCGCGGCGCACCCACAGCTCGGTCCAATCGAGAACCGAGTCGAAGGCGAGCAGGAATGAGGCCACCGCGGCGCGCCCGTGTGCCCGGTCGGCGTAGAGAAAGGCCCGGGAAAAGCTCAGCGGCACGAGGGCCGCGGCGGCTGCGAGCGAGGCTACCGGAGCGCGGGTGACGATTGATCTGCGAGACATGGGCCCTCGAATCGGTTTGCGGAGATGCTCCTTATCTCGACTGCGCACCTAACAACTTGAGCGCCGACCGAGTGGTTTAACCGCAAAGTTTCCGCGATCGAGCCCGGGCGCAGGAAGTGCAGATCTGGCGCCGGCCGTTCTACCTTGTGGCTGTTGCTCTCAGAGAGGCCCGACCCTGCCGGCAGCAGGCTCGAACGGCGTCGCGTAGTCCGGCACCCGGGACAGGACCGTGCTGATCGTGGCAGGGTCGGTGGCGTGGGCGCGCCCGGCCGCATCGATGATGGCCGGAAGCAGCCGGATGTCCCCGGCCGTCGGGAAGCCGGTTATCTCCGGGCGCGCCAGGACGAAGGCCACCGCCGCGTCGATGTGCGGCTGCTCGTCGAAAGGCATGTACCAGGTGGCATAGCGCGGGTCCTCCCCCTCCGGCCAGAGGTTCCTCGATACCGGTTTGATGACCATCAGACCGGTATCCTGATGCTTGATCTCCGAGACGAGAGATTCGTAATCACGCCGGTAATCCTCATAGCCGTACAACAGGTAGTTCAACGGGGTGAGCACGGTGTCGAAGCTGTAGCGGCGCAGGGCTTCGAGGTGGGTAGCCGGCGCGCCGTGCCCGTGCCCCGTGATACCGATGGCACCGACAAGACCCTCCTCCTTGGCCTCCAGGGCGGCCTCGAGGGCGCCGTCCCGGCCGGTCGCCAGGTCAAGTTGCTCTACGTCTCCAATGGCGTGCAGCTGGATCAGATCGACGCTGTCGACCTGCAACCGTGTGAGCGAAAGCTCGATCTCGCGGCGCGCCCCTTCTTTGCCGCGCTCCTCGGTTTTGGTGGAAAGAAAGATTCGGGAGCGTATGTCCGCCATCCAAGGACCCAGCCGCAGCTCCGCGTCACCGTATGACGCCGCCGTGTCGAAGTGGTTGATGCCGCTATCGAGTGCGAGCGAGATCGATCCATCCGCCTCCTCCTGGGTGACTTCCCCCAGGGCCGCGCCCCCGTAGATACAGACCGAGCTCATGTGCTCGAGGCGTCCCAAACGACGCTTCTCCACAGTCACGCCTTTCTCTTGGGTTTCCACGAGCTCATACCCTATTCCCCGGCAGCGTCTCCGGTTGGCCTCCTACTCTGCCGTCAACTGCAGGAGCCGGCCGGCCGAGATGTCCGTGAGGTAGAGCTCGGCATCCTCGCCTACGCCGAACGAGCTCACGAGATGATCCGTGTCCAGCAACTCGACGGGAGACTGCTGCCGGGGCCCGCCTGCAGCGACGGCCCACAATGTCCCGGAGCAGTAGTCGCCGAAGATGTAGGCGCCGCTCAGGTCCGGATACCGGCGTCCGCGATAGACATGACCACCCGTGACCGAGCATCCCTGATCGTGTGAATACTCTGCCAGTGGCAATCTGCGGCCCTCTTGCCGGCAACCCACGTCTGGTTCGTAGCAGGTGGTGGCCTCCATGTCGTCCCACCCATAGTTGATTCCGCCTCGGCGCGCCGGCGCCCTGTCGATCTCCTCGAGATCCTCCTGCCCGACGTCGGCTATCCAGAGCCGGCCCTGATCGAAGCTGAAGCGCCACGGGTTTCTCAGACCGTAGGCCCAGATCTCGGGACGCGCCTCGGCGCGGCCGGCAAATGGGTTGTCCGGGGGGATCCCGTACGAGGAGGCGTTCCCGCCTGCGTCAACGTCGATGCGGAGGAGCTTTCCCAGCAGAGTGTCGAGCGCCTGCCCGTTGTCCTCCGGGTCTCCGGCACCTCCCCCGTCACCTGTTGCGATGTAGAGGAAGCCGTCGGGACCGAACGCGAGCCCGCCCCCGTTGTGGTTGGCGAAGGGCTGGTCGATGGTGAGAAGCACACGCTCGAAAGCCGTGCCGCCGCTCGGGGTTCGCCGGTACTCCGCCACCACCGTGTCGCCGCGCAAGTCGGTGTAGTTGACGAACAGCCGCCGGTTGTGGGCGTAATCAGGGTGAAACGCAAGCCCGAGGAGCCCCTGCTCACCACCGGGCGCCGTCTCATCGCGCAGGTCCAGCCAGGGATCCGGCTCCAACCGTCCGTCCTCCACGATCCGCACGGTGCCGCCCTGCTCGACCACGAAGAGCCGTCCGCTTCCGTCGCCTGCGTGGGTCACGCCGAGGGGCGCCTCGAGCCCGCCCACCACCGGTCTGAGAGCCAGGCTAATGGCATCGAGGTCGGGTTCCCTGTGCCCGGCCCCGCCGGGGCGATTGCCTCCGACGAGTGCTCCGGCGCGGCGTTCGGCCCGCGTGGGCGCCTCTTCTCCTGGTGCGCCGCTACAGCCGGCGACCAGGACGCACAGGAGCGGGAACCACAGCGCCAGCTCGAGGCGCGCCCGATTGGCTCTGGAATGCGGCCGACTGGAGTGGTTTGCTGGCACGGTCACATCATGGGGCACCCTCCGTGTTATCGAAGGGGTCGGACACCGGCATCTTGAAGGGAGAAGCGTGGCCACAGCCCAGGCACGACCGCTCGCACTCACTCTACGGCCCCACTCGACGAGACGCGCCGTCCAGTTGGATGCAGTCCTGGTGGTGGGTGCGGCGGCGATCACCGCACTGGGGGCCCAGATCGTGATCACCCTGCCGTTCACTCCGGTTCCCATCACCGGTCAGACGTTCGCCGTGCTGGTCACCGCGTCGGTGCTGGGGCGGGCCCGGGGAGTCGCGGGTCAGCTTCTATACCTTCTTGCCGGCGCGGCCGGGCTGCATGTGTTTGCCGGAGGAGCGCACGGGCTGTCCTCCCTGACGGGCGCGACCGGAGGCTACCTGGTTGGATTCGTGGTCGCGGCGGCGATCGTTGGATGGCTGGCCGAGCGGGGCTGGGACCGGCGTCCAGGGAGCGCAGCGGGAGCCATGCTCCTGGGAAGCCTCGTGATCTACGCCGTCGCGCTTCCCTGGCTCTACGCGACGGTCGGCGCAGGCCTCTGCACCCATCCCTTCTTCGGCGCCTACATTCCAGGGACAGTCTGTGGGAACGGCTTCCTGCTGACGCTCTACGCCGGTTTCTTCCCCTTCGTGGTCGGCGACGTGTTGAAGTTGCTTCTGGCTGCAACGGTTGTGCCGTCTGCATGGGGGGCCCTCGGGGCGGCGCGCCGCCGCTGAGCGGACTGGCGGCGACCCGGTTGGGGTGCCTGCACCGGGCCACGCCCGCATCCCATGCAACTGGACTCGACTGAGACTAAGGGCAGTCGAGTCCGTTGCACAACATGTCGTCCCGCAATTGTGCCGCCAGTCCCTCCACATCGGGGTCGTTCTTCCGGCTTGCATCACCGAGCAGATTCTGGAGTTGCCAGGGATCTCGTCTGAGGTCGTAGTACTCCCTGGAGAGGACGCGTCCGCGCTGGTAGTACTCCGTGTATTGATAGCCGGGTGCGCGCAGCGACTTCCAGCCCGGAATGCAGCCCACCTCGGGACACGGGCGAGCAACTGCAAACCGCTGCTTCTTGTACTCGAAGAAAATCCGGTCGCGCTCCCTCGACGTCTGCAACACTGAACGTCCGTCCATGGCGACGCCCGAAGCGTAATGGACGTCTGCAACATCGAGGATCGTCGGGGCGAGGTCCAGATTGCTGACCATTCGGCGGTCGGTTTTTGGCATTGCAACCTGTTCCGGCCATCGGACGAGCAGCGGGACCTTGATCGAACTCGTGTAGGGGTACCCCTTGCCCACATTGCCGTGATCTCCCCATAGAAGGCCGTTGTCGGAGGTAAAGATGGCCAGTGTGCGCGACAGGTCGCCTGTATCGGCAAGACTCCGCATCACCCTGTCGACTAGATCGTCGACGGACCAGAGGGACCTGAGCTGTTTTCTGCGCACAAAGTGCGCCCATTCATCACCCGTCACGCCTTCTTGGATGAACGATGGTTTGTCGCTGATGTCGGCTTCCGCATACGCAGGGGTCCGCCGCATCACCGGAACTGACGACCTAGCGTCTGCTGTCCGGACGACAGAAGGGATGTGCGGCGCAGCCGTGGACAGGATCATCAACCATGGCTTGTCACTAGCCCGGGTCACAAATCCCATCGCCGTGCTGGCGGCCATGACCACGGCCACCGCAACGACGGCCACAAGAGCACGCTTGTGCAGGACCGCCCATGCCCCTCCGAGGAGTACCGTCGCACACGCAAGGAGTGCGATCCTGCGCGCCAATACCTCCCCCCTGATGAGATGTTCGGCGCGCCCGCGCATCAGGTCGGAGGAGTATCCATCCACGAGACCGTACCTGTTATCGACGTTCCACTCCTCCCGCCCGTAGTCGGCGGTGGCGCTATGTGCGAATATCGCCCATTCGGCGAAATAGGGGGGCCGGCGTTCGAGGTTCCAGGCGTTGAGGTACTTGCCGAACAAGGCCGTCCGGTACCCCACCCTGGAGAGATGATATTGAAAAGTCGTGCGCTGATCGAGCCTGTTCACCTCTTCCACATCTGAGTTCGTCACAACTCCGTGATTGTGCGAATAGCGACCCGTAAAGATGGAGGCACGCGATGGACAACAAAGGGGGGTCGTCACGAACGAGTTCTTGAAGCGGGTGCTGGACCGACCGAACCAGGCCGTCGTCTTTGGCATGACGTTCATGCTTTTCGACGGCTGGTCGTCGGTCAGGAACATCAGGACGTTGGGCCTTTCCTGCGGCCTATTCTTGGTGATTACCCATTGGGTAACCCAGAGGGCGGGAATTAGCGCTAGCATCACACCCGCCGCCAGGAGCCTTACTTTCACCTTTTCGGTGTACCACCTACGGAAGTCTTACGGGTGGAGCCATGACCCCGTCCGCGCTACTGGGCGGTTGGTCGTCACTCCGCCCTCGGCCGTCGTTGCGCCGCCAAGTCGATAAGGTGGGAGATCTGAGTTCAAGCGCGTGACGGCCCGTGGAGGAGAACCAATGGACGCAAAGGTGAACAAGAGCGACAAGGAATGGCGGGAGCAGCTAACTCCGGAACAGTATGAGATCTTGAGGCGCAAGGGCACCGAACCCCCGTTCACAGGGAGTTATGTGCTCTCCAAGGACAAAGGCATGTTCCGGTGCGCCGCCTGCGGAGCCGATCTCTTCAGCTCCGACACCAAATTCGACTCCGGAACAGGCTGGCCCAGCTTCACCGAGCCGGCGGTCGCAGAAAACGTCGAGCTTCGTCCCGACAAGAGCCTCTTCATGCGTCGCACGGAGGTTGTCTGTGCGCGCTGCGGCGGGCACCTGGGCCACGTATTCAAGGACGGCCCGGCACCCACCGGAGAGCGCTATTGCATCAACTCGGCGGCCCTGAATCTGGACACCGAGGCCGCCGAATAACCACCGGGCGCCACGTATGACTATTGGGTGAGCTCGTCCGCCTTGTCGTTGAGTACCTGAATCAATTCATCGAAGGACTTCGCGAAGGCCGACACGCCCTCGTCTTCGATCTGCCGGGAAACATCGTGCATCTCGACCCCGGCCTCGGCCAATCCGTCCCATACCGCCTTCGCCCCTTCGACGTCTTTGTCAATCGTACGCTCGACGACCCCATGGTCCAGGAATGCGTCGATGGTCTTGTCCGGCATCGTATTGACCGAGTTGTCGCCGATCAGATTAGTGACGTAGAGCAGATCGTCGTACTCGGGGTTCTTGGTCGAGGTCGACGCCCACAACGGGCGCTGCACGCGCGCTCCCCTCTGTTCGAGAGCTTCCCATCGGGCGCCCGAAAAGCGCTCGAGAAAGAGTTGATAGGCCAACTTGGCCTGAGCGACGGCGGCTTTACCCCGCAGCGCCAGGGCTTCGTCCGTTCCGATCGTCTCAAGTCTTCGATCGACCTCTGTGTCGACACGGCTGACGAAGAAGGATGCGACGCTGGTGACCTGGGACAAATCGCCCCCGAAGGTCTCCAGTCCGGACAGATAGGCCTCGATCACTGCGTCGTAGCGCTCGAGCGAGAAGATGAGCGTGACGTTGATATTGCGGCCCTCGGCAATCATCTGCTTGATCGCCGGGATGCCGGGCTCGGTGGCGGGGATCTTGACGAACAGGTTCGGCTCGGCTATGCGCTCGTGCAGATTACGGGCTGCTTGGATCGTCCCCTCGGTGTCGGGCGCAAGCGACGGGGCAACCTCTAGCGACACGAAACCGTCCCGGCCTTCACTTGTGTCGTATACCGGGCGCAGCACCGCCAGGGCGTCCGAGATGTCGTCGGCCACCATGTCCCAATAAGCGTGCTCCACGGTCTTGCGCTCTCTCTCCACCAGCGAGTTGAACTGATCGTCATAGTCGGCTGAGTCCGCCATCGCCTTCTGGAAAATCGTTGGGTTCGACGTCACGCCCCGTATGCCCTGCCCCACGAGGTCGGCGAGCTGACCGCTGGTGAGGTAGCCGCGCTTGAGATTGTCGATCCAAGGGCTCTGCCCTTGTTGCTCGAAGAGCTCGTGAAGCTTCGTCATTGGAACCGTCCTTTCCGGACTCAAAGAAGTGCTCGTGGTTATGCTACCCACATCTCCCCCTGCCGACCCTCCTGACCCGAGGCGTGCTCCCCACTCCTGGAAGCCGTCTGAAAGGGCTCTCCGTGAGGCGCTAGGCTGATGCAGAGAGATGATACGTGTCCTAGTGACATCTCCGACAGAGCTCACACTCGACGGGAAGACCTACGGGCCCGACGAAGAGTTCGACGCGCCGGACGAAGCCGCCCGCAAGTGGATCGCGGCGGGTTGGGTGGCTCCGGTGGCACCGACAGAGGCCGAGGACAAGG
>JACDCD010000226.1 GCA_013694625.1 Actinomycetota bacterium
TTCTTCTCCAGTTCGCTGAGCCGCCTCCGGACGGCGACCAGCTCCGTGTCGGGGGTTGGCAGCGGGAGGTACACCCTCGTGGTGCCAGGACAGCCGCATCGCACGACCCTCGTCGCGAGCCTCTAGGAAGACATCCCCGCCTATTGGGGTCGAACCGGAGTCGGATCAGATAACCGGCGAAGCATGCCGGGCCAATCGATTCTCTATACAAGAACGACTTGCCAACAGTGGCTCCGCTGCGAGCCACTAGGACGTCGCCGTCTTCAAGCAAGTAAGGGCGAGCTGTCCCGGAGGATAGGCGCTTTACATCGTCATTTTTGAGTGTTCCATCGTCGTGCAAATCACTGATGCGCACATAACGGGGCCAATCTGCCTCGCCGGGCGACCCTGACTCCGACGCTCCATACTGTGGAGGGCACATCAAGAGACGTCGCAAGGGAACCTCCGACGTTGCCTTACCCAATAATGTGGCTTCGATAAGACTACGCTCCCGCTCATCTAGGCGTGCAAGAAGATACTGCTTGCCCCGGATCACAGCGTCGATGCGGTCCGTCTCGGCGTCAAGGAAGTCGGCGATCGCCCCTTGCTCTGCGTATGGTGGAACAAGTAGCTGGAACTCGCCGAAAGCTTCCCAACTGGTTCTCGGCATTTTTGACCCATATGAGGTTGTGACCGCCCACTCTTTCATAGGCTCTCCCAGAGTTGCGTAGGCAAGCCACCGAGGTTCCACATCGCGTCTGGGTCTTAGCGCGAGTAGCTCAGTCGACGCCAGGACATCTCTGTTCACGAGCCAGGACTTGGCGAGGTAAGAGCGGAGCTTCCCGAATAGAACATCACCCTGACGAACACGCGCTGTCCCGGGTTCTCCGGTCCGTCGGAGCGGGAGCTCCATCGTCTGATCCAGCTGTCCCGTGCCACCAATGACGTTCTCAAGAGCCACATAGGGCAGCGTCTCTGTCTCCGGTCCCGGTTCGGTCACGAGCGAGGCGATCCGCTTGAGCTTCTCCAACCTCACTCGGTTACCTCGCGTAGCAACTCCTGGATCTCGGCCTCCAGTTGCTTGATCTCGGCGTCGATCTCCTCCAGTGGGCGGGGCGGAACGTATTTGTAGAAGTGGCGAGTCAACGGGATCTCGTAGCCGATCTTGGTCTTGGAATGGTCCACCCATGCGTCGGGCACGTAGGGATTGACCTCCTCGGTCATATAGTCGTCGATTGCCGTGCGGTACTCGACGGTTTGGAAGCTCGCCAGGGCCGACCCTTGGTGAAGTGTCCAAGTCCTCTATTCTGCACGAGGTCTTGACGACCCGTTGTGAGGGCATGGAGCAGGCCTTTCCGTGATCCACCACATGGGATCTCGCTCTGCATTGTTGACCCATCGCTGGAGCCGCGGCGGGGCCGCGAGCGAATGACTCTGGCCCGCGACGCCTCACCAAGCTCCACCAGGCTTTGCCCAGGTCAGGGGCGATACTTCGACCTTTCCGCCAAACAACCGACGAAAAGGACCCGTTAAGCGTTCGGGACGCAGCGCGCTCCGGTGAGTAGTGAGTCGTTGCTCGGGACGCATTGAGCCACAAGAGGCCAAACCGAGCACAATAGTCGGCCCCTATGGCTCCGACGTCAACCCTGCTCCGCTGCAGCTCCGCATCTTGCCTCGCAAGACTTCGGGTTGACCCGGGCCCCAGGCCGGAAAGTTGGCAGCTGTGGGAAGATGGGCAATCTTCCCCGTCCGCAGGAGGGGATGGATGCGTGGATGAGCGAGATGTCCAGTCCGGCGCTGTTTGGCGCGCGTATGGCGCGCGGTGCAGCCAAAATCCCCTCTGGCTGACTCGAAGAGCCCAATGATGAAGCACCAGGTCACACGGCATATTTGGCAGTGTCCCTCGTAGCACCCCAATCCCCGTTCACATCTTTCAAGGCGGTAGCACGGGTTCGAATCCCGTTGGGGCCACCAACGTTATATGCCCAGGTGAGGGGGTCCCAACGAACTCAATTTATTAACCACCTTGTGGTGGGCAGGCCTTTCACTGCCTCCCGGTATATTTGAATATCCAAAGCCCATAGTCCCTGTCGCTCATCACGATGAGCGGCCGGCGTTGGGCCTGGGGGATGAGACTCACACCCCAGAAATCGTTCCCCCTGCGGTGCCTGTAGGTGCCCAGCTCTTTGATGCCATTGGGCCCGAACTTCACGACCTTCAGGCCGGCCGCGTACCAAGCTAAGTAGCCCAAGTTGACACCGCGCCGCTGATCGGTTTCGATCTCATGCACGGAGAGAGCGCCCTTTCCGAAGGCGTTCTTGCGGTTAAGCGTCTCTCTGGGAGCGTAGAAATCGATGAACTCTCCCGTCCTGTAATCGTACTGGTTCAGGTATCCCCAGGCGTCAAAGACCACCGCTCCTCTTATCTTCTCTCCGATCGTGCCGATGGGAGGAAGATCGGGCGACTCCCCGACCACGGGTTCATATTCGGGCTCGTCGTTGAAGATGAGATGCATGGCACGATGCCCAATGCAGATCGCCGAAGCTGTCGGCTCAAACTCGTGCCCGGGGCTACCGCAAAGCGGAGCGTCGGGAGCCTCACCGCCTGCGGCGCCTTCGTGGTTGTTCCCAATCACTACGACGTCGTACCCGGCTAGCTGTCCCTGCTCTATTTTTTCCGAAAAGAAGCAGAGACCGCGGCTCAAGACGACGATCTTTTCCTCGCCGGGCTCGGTCTCGAGCTCCGAAGCGTCAGGGATGGGCGGCTGGTCGCCGTACTCGTCGTTGGACGGGCAGCCGAGACCGCCGAGGATCGTAGGACCGTTGATCTGCTGGTCGGAGAACTTCTGCGCAATCGGCACTGAGAAGCCGAACTCCCCGGCTTCGTATTCTCCAGCGT